>JBDHTS010000051.1:0-17893 GCA_039808845.1 Alphaproteobacteria bacterium
TAAACCGCCAGCGCCGCCGGAATGGTGAACAGGGCGAAGACCGTGCTGGCCAGAACCACCGGCGCGGCGCGTTCGGGGTGGAGGTTGAGGGTGGCGGCGTAGGCGACCAGGTTGCCGGCCATGGGGACGCTGCAGAAGATCAGGAGCATCTGGTGCACTTCCCCAGGCAAGGCGCGGAACAGGAACAGGTCCGCCGCCACGATGATAAACCCGGCCAGCGGCCACAGGATGAATTTCGGCGCGAACATCCATGCCGCCAGCTTCAGGTCGATCTCCAGCCTCGGCAGCTTGCCGAGGGCCACGCCGAGCAGCATCATGCCGATGAACACCCAGGCGCCGGTGCCATAAGTCCAGAAGCGCATGGCGGATTCAGGCAGGGTCAGGCCTGACAAGTTGAATAGAAGGCCCGCTACGACGGCGTAAAAGATGGGCAGCCGCGCGACTTTCTTCAGCGCGCCTCTGATATCCGCATGGCCGCGCGCCCCGAAATAATAGCCAAGGCCGATCTCGCTCAGGACCAGCGCCACATTCATGAACAGATAAACGCCCGCCCAGCGTTCCCCGAATAGCGCCATGACGATGGGCAGGCCGAAATAGCCGGTATTGCCGGTGACGCTGCCCATCGCGACCAGATTGGCGACGTTGTTTTTCCAGTGCGCGGTGGCGAATTTGTAGGTGATGAGGCCGATGGAGGCGGATACCCCGAACACCAGCACGGGCAGGATCATGTACTCTGGCTCGAAATGCATCCGCGCCATCGCGCCGAAATTGACGACCGGAGCGACCAGGTAAATGGCGACGATGGCCAGAGAATGCAAATTCACATCCAGCCACCGCCCGCCGATATATCCAAGGCCGATCAGGGCATAGAGGGGGAGGATGTTGGCGATCAGGAGAAGGACGGTATGAGACATCAAGGCTTTCTACCACGAATGGACACGAATAAACGCGAATGAAAAGAGCGCCGCAGGCATTAAAAAATTTTAAC
The DNA here is from genome assembly GCA_039808845.1 of Alphaproteobacteria bacterium. Taxonomy (GTDB): domain Bacteria; phylum Pseudomonadota; class Alphaproteobacteria; order Micavibrionales; family Micavibrionaceae; genus JBDHTS01. The sequence goes on from JBDHTS010000051.1 coordinate 989, forward strand.
ACGAAGAAAGATTAAGTTGAACACGAAGCGCACGAAGCCTTTGTGAACTTCGTGGCGGCTTCGTAACTTCGTGTTAAAAACTTTTTAAATGCGCTGCGCGCGGCCATCCGTGTTTATTCGTGTCCATTCGTGGTCAAAATCAATCGTGCCTGACTGCAATCTTCGTTCATTTGGGCGACGAGCGCGTCCAGACTGTCGAATTTCGCTTCGCCGCGCAGGCGTTTGACGGGGCGCACGCGCAGGGTTTTGCCGTAAATGTCGCGGTTGAAATCGAAAATGAACGTTTCCACCTGGCCCTGGCTGATCTCGAACATCGGGCGGATGCCGATATTGGTGGCGGAGGGGTGCCAAAGCGCGTCCGGGCCGTCCTCCACAATCTGTGTAAGGGTGGCGTAGATGCCGTAGGCGGGGTGCAGCGTTTCGCCGAGGGGCACGTTCGCCGTGGGGAAGCCGAGTTCGCGGCCCCGGCGGTCGCCGTGCTGCACGACGCCCTCGATCTCCCAGTCCCAGCCCAGGGCCGCGTTGGCGGCGGCGATATCGCCGAGGCGCAGCGCCTCGCGGATCCGGCTGGAGGAAAAGACGGCGTCTCCGTTCCCGACCGGATGGATGATGGAAACGGCCAGTCCTGCGTCGCGCATCATCGCGGGCGTTCCCTTGCGCAGCTGGCCGAAGCGGAAATCCTCGCCTACGACCACGAGCGAGGGGTTCAGGCCGCCAATCAGCACATGGCGGATAAAATCTTCCGCGCTCTGGCTCGCGAAATCCCAGTCGAAGGACAGGGCGCAGGCGAAATCCAGGCCACAGGCGGCGAGGCGGCGCGCCTTGACGGCCTCCGGCGTGATGCGGAAGGGCGGATCGTCCGGGCGGAACAGTTTGCGCGGATGCGGCTCGAAGGTCAGGACGCCCGCCGCGGCATCGCGGGCGCGGGCTTCCCGTACGACCTGGGCCAGCAGGGCCTGATGCCCGCGATGCACGCCATCGAAATTGCCGATGGCGATGACGGCGTGGCGTGGCGCGTCCTGAAGCAGAGTGAAACAATCCATAAGATGCTTTTACAGCCGCGAAGGCGCGAAGGCACGAAGAAAGTATTCAACGCGAATGGCAAAAAGAAAATGACTGCCGACATATCAATACCAAAGCGCAAAGATTATTGCGCCGAAGGCGTAAAAAGATTTTTTTAACTACAGAGCACGTGGAGGTACTGCGCTTCTCTGCGCTCTCTGCGTGCTCTGTAGTTAATTTTTTTGCTGCGCTGCGCGCGGCTTTATTGCTGGCGTGTCGGCAGTTCAATTTCTGCGGCGCTGTCTGTCTAGGCGCTCCTGGCCTTCTTCGCCTTTTCTTCCTTGCGTTCCTCGCGGCGGGACTGGATCGTGAATTTGCGGTAGTCGTTCAGGTCGCCTTCGAAATCCGACACCGCGCCGTCCTTGACCAGCCACAGGCGGTCGGCCACGCGTTCGACCATGCTGGGATCGTGGCTGACGATCACGACCGCGCCGTTATAATCGTTCAGCGCCTGGACCAGCGCCTCGCGCGCGTCGATGTCCAAATGGTTCGTCGGTTCGTCGAGCAGCAGAAGATGCGGCGCGTCGAAGCTCATGAACGCGAACAGCAGCCGCGCCTTCTCCCCGCCGCTCAGCGCGCTGATCTTGTTGTCGGCGAGGTCGCGGGAGAAGCCGAAGGCACCGAGCTTCGCCCGCACGACGGATTCCTTGACGTCGCCTTTTTTCAGAAACAGCTTCGCCATTTCCTCATAAGGCGTGGAGTTTACGTCCAGCTCATCCGTCTGATGCTGGGAGAAATAGCCGATGCGCAGTTTGCCGGAACGGACGATCTCGCCATCCATCACGCCGAGCTTTCCCGCGATCAGCTTGATCAGGGTCGATTTGCCGTTGCCATTCGCGCCGAGCAGGGCGATGCGGTCGTCCATGTCGATGCTTTCATGGACGCGTTTCAGGATCGGCTTGCCTTCGGTATAGCCGACGGCGGCTTTCTTGATGGCGATCAGGGGCGGGGCCAGTTTTTCCGGCTGCGGGAAGCTGAAGCGGATGGCGCGGTCGGCGATCACCGCGTCCACCACGTCCATTTTTTCCAGCGCCTTCATCCGGCTCTGGGCCTGCCGCGCTTTCGACGCCTTCGCCTTGAAGCGGTCAATGAAAGCCTGCATATGCGCGCGCTGCGCCGTCTGCTTCTCATGCATCTTCTGCTGCAGGCCCAGTTTGAGCGCGCGTTCTCGCTCGAAGGTGTCGTAGTTGCCTGTGTGCATGCTGAGCTTCTTTTTATCGACATGGATGACGTGATCGACGCATTTGTTCAGCAGTTCGCGGTCGTGGGAGATGATCAGCAGGGTGTGCGGGTAGCCGATCAGATAAGCCTCCAGCCACATGATCGCTTCGAGATCGAGGTGGTTGGTCGGTTCATCGAGCAGCAGGATTTCAGGCTCGACGAACAACGCCGCCGCCAGCGCGACGCGCATGCGCCAGCCGCCGGAGAAGGAGGAGAACGGTTCGTTCAGCTGATCCTCGCGGAAGCCGAGGCCGGTCAGGAGCACGGCGGCGCGGCTCGGCGCGGAGTAGGCGTCGATCTCGAACAGGCGCGTATGGATATCGGCGATCTTGTACGGATCGGTCTCCGTTTCCGCGTCGCGCATCAGCTGCGCCAGTTCGGCGTTCGCGGCGATGACGAGGTCGATCAGCGGCGTGTCGGTCTCAGGAATATCCTGACGCACCATGCCGAGCCGGTGCTTGGAGGACACGCTGACCGTGCCACCGTCGGCCTGGAGGTCGCCCGCGATCAGCTTGAACAGAGTCGATTTCCCGGCGCCGTTCAGCCCGATCACGCCGACCTTCCACCCGTCCATCACCGTGACGTTTCCGTCCTCGATAATGGTCCGCGCGCCGATCTTGTAGGTCAGGTTGGTAACGCTCAGCATACAGGCACCCTTGAATGACGGACGCTTATGACACGGCGAGGCGTTCAAACACAAGGAATTCCGCCGGATTGGTCTTTCCCGTAACAGTTATGTTATGATATCGATGATGAGATCAAAGGGGGCTGTCTGCCGCATGCGCAAGGTGTTTGTCTGGATCGTGATGATGTTGATCGTATTCGCCGGTCCGGCGGCCCACGCGCAAAGCGCGCCCGCGCCGAGGCAGGCGCTGCACCCCGCCTTCAGCCTGCCCGGCGACATGGACCGGGGCCGCCCCGTGCCGAACAATGCGGACCCGATGAAAAGCGCGATTTTCCTCAACCTGCCGCCCGACCTGCAGGACGAATTGCTGGAAAAATCGCAGAAATTCTATGTCGATTGCCAGGGCAAGGGGTCGTATACCCAGACGCATGACTGCGCCTGCCTGGCCCTGCGCTATCTCAGCGCCAGGCTGGAGCGGCCCGATGCGTCCGACAGCTCGATCAATGTCAGCATCATGAACGAATGCGTCGATACGGCGGCCACGGCGGGGTATGCCTATAACAAATGCAAGGCGCTCTATTCGACGATGTATCCGGAAAACATCGAGCAGTTGTGCGAATGCTACGGCCGCCGTTATGCCCAGAGCTATGCGCGGCAACCGAACGTGAACGCGCAATATGAGATCAACCTGGGGTCGGACGTCATCCTGTCATGCCGCCGCGACGCCGCGACTGTGACGACTGTGCCCCGGCGCTCGATCACGGACGACGATCTGAACAGCCTCAAGCCATACTGATCTATAACAGTGTGATGTCCGCGCCGGCGCCGCTGTCGTCGCGCCCGATCGTTTTCAGACGGAAAGCCGCCTGCGGCAGGATATGATTCAGATAGAAGGCCGCCGTCTGCCGCTTGCCGCGCAGGAAGGCGGCATCGCCGCCAGAATCCAGTCCGCGCATCAGCGCCGCGCCTGCCGCGGTCGCGCCGAACGCGTCGAGATAGGGGACGCTGGCCGCGGCGACGGTATCGTTTTCCCCGGCTTTGCCACGTTCCAGAATCCAGGCGGTGGCTTTGCGTAGCGGCGATACAAACGATTTTACGGGACTTTGTTCGAGCGACTTCAGGAAAGCCTCTGCTGCTGCGCCGTTGTCGTAAATGATCTTGCGGAAGACGAGATCCTGCGCCTGGATGCCGTTGGTGCCTTCATAGATCGGCAGGATCCGCGCGTCGCGATAGAACTGCGCCGCGCCGGTTTCCTCGATGTAACCCATGCCGCCATGGATCTGCACGCCGGTGGAGGCGACCGTCACCGCCATATCGGTGCACCATGCCTTAACGACGGGGGTCAGCAGACCGGCCTTCGCCAATGCGTCCGTATCGCCCGCGCGCGCCCGGTCGAGGGCCGCCGCGGCCTCATAGGTGAACGCCCGCCCGGCCTCGACGCGGGCCTTCATGTCCAGCAGCATGCGCTTGACGTCCGCATGCTCGACGATCGGCACGCGCTTGCCGCCGCGCACGCCCTGCACGCGCTGCCGCGCATAGGCGAGGGCATGCTGGTACGCATGTTCCGCCAGCGCCACGCCCTGCAGGCCGACCGACAGGCGGGCGTTGTTCATCATCGTGAACATGCATTTGATGCCTTCATGCTCCTTCCCGATCATCCAGGCGACCGCGCCGCCGCGCTCGCCATAGGCCATGGTGCAGGTCGGGCTGGCATGGATGCCGAGCTTGTGCTCGATCCCCGCGCAGGCGACGTCGTTGCGCTCGCCGTCGGGCAGGATCTTCGGAACGATAAAGAGGGAAAGGCCTTTGACGCCTTCCGGCGCGTCCGGCGTCCGCGCCAGCACCATATGGATGATGTTCGGCGTGAAATCATGTTCGCCATAGGTGATGAAAATCTTCTGGCCGGTCAGCCTGTAAATGCCATCCGCCTGTCTGACCGCCTTTGCCGTAATCGCGGCGAGATCGCTGCCCGCTTGCGGCTCGGTCAGGTTCATCGTGCCGGTCCATTCGCCGGAGATGAGTTTCGCGAGATAGAGATCTTTCTGTTCTTTTGTCCCGTGCGCCTCGATTGCCTCGACAGCGGCCTGGTTCAGCATGGGGCACAGGCCGAACGCCATGTTCGCGCCCTGCCACATTTCCTGCACGGCGAAAGACAATGCAAGAGGAAGGCCCTGGCCGCCATAGTCCGGCGTGAAAGGAAGACCGTTCCAGCCCGCGTCGCGGTATTGCGCGTAAGCGTCACGGAAGCCGGGCGCTGTCACGACCGCGCCGTTGTCGAGGCGGCAGCCTTTCGTATCTCCCGTGCGATTCAGCGGCGCCAGCACGTCACGCGCCAGTTTCGCCGCCTCGGTGAGGATGGCCTCGCGCGTCGCGTTGTCCGGCATGTCCTGGCCGCCGAGCTGGTCCAGCACAAACATCATGTCGGCGACGGGCGGCGTATAGGTCATGGGATTTTTACCGGAGGGTCAGATGATGGATAATGGATGATGGTCTCCATCATCCATTATCCATCATCTGACAGACGGGAGAAAGGACATCATGCGCATTTCTGTTCGGACAGCCAGTGCATGAACGACGATGCGCGGTCCGCCGGCACGGTGGGAAAATAAAGCCGGAACATCGTCATCGCGCCGATGGTGTTGGTATTGATGTTGGCCGCGGCACTGCGCAGAATTTCCAATTCGCGCGGCATGCGGGAAAACATCATCTCCTTGAACTCGGTTTCCATGAATTTCTCCATCTTCGAGGGTTGAGGGTCTTCAGAACAACCCCTTCTTATCCCCCTATCCCTTAAAGGCGTCTTAACGCCGGACAATCTTTTGGCATGGCATTTGCAAATCAGCATTGGAGATTATGCACAATGAGTGGAAACACCGATGCACGCGGCAGAAAATATCAATGGCAATAGTCAAATATCAGCCCTGATCCAGAGGGCTGGCCCAAAAATTGTCAAGGCAGTTCAACAGGCTAGCGCCAAAACAGGGGTCAATTTTGCCTACCTGATGGAAAAGGCGTCCGTCGAAAGCAGCTTTCGCCCGGATGTGAAGAACAAATCCAGCAGCGCGTCCGGCCTTTATCAGTTCATCGAGAAGACCTGGCTGAGCATGGTGAAGAAATACGGCGACAAATACGGCATGGGCCAGTATGCCGACAAGATCGACGACTCGGGCCGGTGCCGCGATCCCGGCCTGCGCCGGAAAATCCTGTCGCTCCGCAACGATCCGGAGAAAGCCGCGTGCATGGCGGCGGAATACGCGGCGGAGAACGGGCGTTATCTTTCCGAGCATACGGGAACGGATATCGGCTCGGTGGAGCTTTATCTCGCGCATTTCATGGGGCCATCGGGCGCGTCACAGTTCCTGAACGCAATGGACAGTAACGCATCGCGTCCCGCCGCGCGTCTTTTCCCCGAAGCAGCGGCCGCCAATGAAAACGTGTTTTATGACCAGGCGACCGGAAAGGCGCGCAGCCTGCAGGACGTCTATGATTTCTTCGCTCAGAAATTCGATGGCAGCACGTCCGCGCTGGCCGATCCATCGCAGGCTGGAGATTCATCCGCGCTGGTGGCCGATGCGGGCAATGTCATCCATATGCAGGATATCATCTGGAACGATACGCGCGAAAATGCGCTGCGCCGGCTGTCGGGCGGCGGAACCGATGACGCGGCGGGCGAGATGGTCACCGCCCAGCGCGGCCCCATTCCGCTGATGAGCACGCGTGGCGCGTTCACGGTCGGGGCCGACCAGCTGCTGATGCTGGCGAGCCTGGATGTGACGTAACGATAAGCCCCTCCCTGAGGGAGGGGTTAGGGAGGGTGTACAGGCAGAGGGTTTTTAGTGAATCCCAGCGGTCCGTGAACCCTCACCCCGGCCTTCCCCCTCAAGGGGGAGGGAGCTTTTTCATCTACTTTTCCGTCCGGCTGCCCTCCGCCGCGCGGCGGAGGCGGTCGTTGATCGCGATGCCGATTCCCGTCTCCGGAATATCCATCACGGCGATTCCCGTATGTTCCGGCTGGTCGAGATCGTTCAGCATGCGGAACAGGTTGGCGGCCGCCTCGTGCAGATCGCCGCTTTCGCTTAAATTGCGGAGCGTGCTTTCAGGCAGGTCCTTCGCCGCGCCGCCGCCGCGCACGCCCATGAATTTGACGGAGCCGAAGGCGAGCAGCGCCTCGCCCTTTTCCAGATCGACCGCGCGCAGCCGCACCGGGCGCTTCGGCGCGTAATGGCGGAGCATCTGGCCCGGCGAGCGGGGACGTTCGTGCGTTCCCGCGTCATAGCCGACGGTGATCCCAAGACAATCCGAGAGCTGTTCCGCCGTCACCGCGCCGGGGCGCAGGATAACGGGCGTTTCCCCGCTCAGGTCGATCACGGTCGATTCCAGGCCGACCGCGCAGGGGCCGTCCGCCAGGATCATATCGACGGCGGCGCCCAGGCTCTCCGCGACGATCAGCGGCGTAGTCGGACTGACCGATCCGGACTTGTTTGCGCTGGGCGCCGCAACCGGAACGCCCGCCGCCTTCAGAAGCGCTTGCGCGGTCTTGTGCGCGGGCACGCGCAGGGCGAGCGTCGGAAGGCCCGCGCTGCAGAGTTCGGAGACGGAGCAATCCGGACGGCGCGGCAGGATCATGGTCAGCGGGCCGGGCCAGAACACGGCGGCCAGGGTTTTCGCGCGGTCGTCCAGGATGGCATAGCGTTCCGCCTCCGCCGTATCGGGCACATGCACGATCAGGGGATTGAAGGACGGACGTCCCTTCGCGGCGAAAATTTTCGCGCAGGCTTTGCCGTCCAGCGCGTTCGCGCCGAGGCCGTAGACGGTTTCGGTGGGCAGCGCGACGAGGCCGCCCGCGCACAGCAGCGCGGCAGCTTCGCGGATTGCGTCGGGCGATGCCGATTTTATGGGTGCATTCATTATAGAAACCCTCACCCGAAACGTCTCAAGAGACGTTTCGGCCTCTCCCAAGGGAGAGGCAAAAAAATATTGAAACAAACGCTCCTTTTCTTAACCTCTCCCTTTGGGAGAGGTCAAACCGCCTCTTGGCGGTTTGGGTGAGGGCCAGCCTTCACCAGCCGGCCGCCGGTCATGGGCCGGGGCGCGCCGGTCGTGCCGGGCAGGCTGATGGGAAGGCCCTGCAGGGAGCGGACGGCGAGCCAGGCGAAGCATTCCGCCTCGGTCGCGTCGCCGTCCCAGCCGAGATCGTCGACGGATTTCAGCGCGCCGTACCCTTCCTCCGCCAGCCGTCGGCCAAGATACGTCATCAGCGCGGTGTTGTGCCGCCCGCCGCCGCAGGCGTACCAAGCTTTAGGCGGTGCCGGCATATGCGCGACCGACCGGACGATCGCCTCCGCCGTGAAGCGCAGCAGCGTGGCCGCGCCGTCTTCGCTGCTTAAATTATTCAGGTCCTGCGTCAGCCTGCCGAGGCCCGCGATATCCCACTGGTCGCGGTCGAGGGATTTGGGGGGCGTGCGCGTGAAATAGGAATGGCCGAACCAGGCATCGAGCAGGGGCTGAACGGGCTGCCCCGCTGCGGCCAGCGCGCCGTCTTGGTCGAACAGCTGGCCCGTCCGCTGTTTCGACCAGTCGTCCATCAGCGCGTTGCCGGGCCCGGTGTCGAAAGCCAGAATGTCGTTTTCCCCCGCGCCGATCCAGGTCACGTTGGCGACGCCGCCAATGTTAAGGACCGCGACCGGCAGGTCCGGTTGCGCCGAACGGATGCGCGCGGCGTGATAGAGCGGGGCGAGGGGCGCGCCTTCGCCGCCCGCCCTGACGTCGGCGCTGCGGAAATCCTCCACCACGTCGATGCCTGTCTGCCGCGCAAGCCGTGCGCCGTCGCCGATCTGAATCGTGACGCCTTCGCGCGGGGCATGGAAAATCGTCTGGCCGTGAAAGCCGGTGACGGCGATGTCTTCCGGCTTCCGGCCCGTCTGTTCCAGCAGTTGATGGACCGCCGCCGCGTGCCGGTCGGTCAGCAGGCGAGCGGCGGCGGCGATGTCCGGCCTGCCGGGGTCGCGCGCGCCGAAACAGGGGCGAATGACCGCCCGGTCCTCAGGCGTATAGGGAATGCTGACGAATCCAAGCGGGCGCACAACCTCCCGCCCGTCCGTCTCGATCAGGGCGGCGTCCACCCCGTCCAGCGACGTGCCGGACATCAGGCCGATGGCGTTCAGGAAAGCGGTCATATGAAATCTCTTTACTTTCAGTGGCATAGAAGAGGGTCGCAATGCAAGACGAAAGTTCTTCCACTTTTATTTTGACTTTACAAAACCCAGGCTTTAGGTTTTCACAACGATAATTACCATATTTGAGGAGGATTGTGATGGCATTAACAGGATGGAGAGCCGCTATTGGCGGAGCATTCGCTCTTGCGGCAACAGGTTGTGCAACGGATAGCGTAGGTACGGCTCCCTCCGCGACCCCCGCTACAACAGCGACTGCTCCCGCAGATGAAGGATATTTTGCAAGAGGTCAAAGGGCTGCTGGCGCTGCCGTGGATCAGGTAACTCAATCGGTCACAGAGGGATGGGATTATCTGACTGGTGGGGGAGCCGAAGAAGAGGCATGCAATACCACGGGTGATGCCGTTATAGGCGCAGGCACTTCAGTCCTAGGTAATGCGGTTTCCAGCGCACTTCCCGGAGGCTCAGGTATTGCTGGCCAGATTGCGTCCGCTACTGCAGGCAGAGCGGCATCGGCTGGGACAAAAACTGTCAACCAGGCTGGCCAGGCGGCCGCACATACGACATGCACCAAAACTCCGGCACCTGGTCAGTAGTCGTCCTGATCGTTTAAAAAACAGGGCCCTCGTGGCTCTGTTTTTGTTTTCAGGGCGGATTTTGTGGGATAAGAGTTACCTGTCACCCTGAGCGGAGCGAAGGATCTTCGATAGATCGGCAGGCGGCATCGGCCCGGATCCTGCGCTCCGCTCAGGATGACAATTTTTCAATCATGGCGGCAAGGATCAATGGCCTATAAATCCGAATTCCTGAACATTTTGAACGAGCGCGGCTTCATCCATCAATGCAGCGATTTCGAGGGGCTGGACAAAAAGCTCTCCGAGGGGGTGCAGAGCGCCTATATCGGCTTCGACGCGACAGCGCAGAGCCTGCATATCGGCAACCTGACCGGCATCATGATGCTGTACTGGTTCCAGCAGGCGGGGCACAAGCCGATCACGCTGATGGGCGGCGGCACATCCAAGGTCGGCGATCCGTCGTTCAAGGACGAGAGCCGCAAGCTGATGGACGATGCGACCATCAATACCAACATCGAGCATATTAAAAATACCTGCTTCCGCCAGTTCCTGCGTTACGACGACGGCGCGGCGGGCGCGCTGATGGTGAACAACGACGACTGGCTTTCGGGCCTGCATTACCTGTCCTTCCTGCGCGATTACGGGCGGTATTTTACCGTGAACCGGATGATGTCGTTCGATTCCGTGCGCCTGCGCCTCGAACGCGAGAGCCCGCTGACGCTGCTGGAATTCAACTACATGGTGATGCAGGGCTACGATTTCCTGGAACTTCATCGCCGTCACGGCACGATTTTGCAGATGGGCGGGTCGGACCAGTGGGGCAACATCATCAACGGCGTCGATCTGGGGCACAAGGCCGATCAGGTTCAACTGTTCGCGCTGACCGCGCCGCTGCTCACCACCGCGTCGGGCCAGAAGATGGGCAAGACGGAGAAAGGCGCGGTGTGGCTGAACGGCGCGATGCTGTCGCCTTACGATTATTACCAGTACTGGCGCAACGCGGAGGACGCGGATGTGGCGACGCTGCTGAAGCGTTTCACCGTCCTGCCGATGGCGGAAATCGCGCGCCTCGAAAAACTGCAGGGGCAGGAGATCAACGAGGCGAAGAAGATTTTGGCGTTTGAGGCGACGAAGCTGTGCCACGGCGAGGCCGCCGCGCAGGAAGCGGAAGAGACGGCGCGCCAGGTGTTCGAACAGGGTGGCGTCGGCGGCGACCTGCCGTCCGTCGCCATCGACGGGGCGCGGCTGAAGGGCGGCGTTCCGCTGCTGGATCTGCTGGTGGAGGCCGGCCTGGCGGCCTCGAAAGGCGAGGCAAGGCGTCTTGTGCAGGGCGGGGGCGTCAAATACAACGACACCGCTGCGAACGACGCTAGCCTCGTATTGTCCGACAAGCACATAACGGCGGATGGGTACATCAAGCTATCTGCAGGCAAAAAACGCCATGTTCTTGCAAAATTGCGATAATTTTTTGCTTTTTTCAGTCCCGCCCTCTAGTATATGGCCATGACACAGACTGCTGAATATGCGGAAATCATCCCGCTTGATGGTCATTTTAAGTCGACAAGGATATGCGCCGTGGCCGATGCCGGTCGGGCTAGTATAAGTGTTCTTCGGTTCCCGCCGGGTTTGGCTCCTCGCTGGTTGGATGCGGCGATGCCTGAACTCTACAGCGTTCCGAGAGAGATGTTTGGAAGACAATATGAATCGCTCGGTATCCGTATGGGCGGGCTTGGGCATCATTTCGACGATGCGGCCAATCCTCCTCCGCCAGAGATCGCAGATTCGAAACTTCCGTTGTTTTCTCCCAGGATTGCCGCCGTCCACGCTGTCCTGAAAGGAGGAAGGGTTCCTCAAGGCTTCGAACGGCTTCATGCGCAGCTGGGCTGGCCCCTCACTTTCAACGCAGGAGATACGGTCGTCTCTTTCGCGGGCGGGACGGCTATCATGGAAAAAAGCGCGACGATCTTCAACCAGCATATTTCTTTGGGTTAAAGTGAAAGTAAGGCTTATCCGCCCTCAAAAAACATCTTGCGGATGATTCCCGGCGCGAGGGCCGGTCAACAGCGTGCCCAGCGCGGGAATGCTGCCGGCTAACCTGTTGATGCTAGAGATTGACACGATGGTCCCGTCGATCTGGGCCATGCGCAGCGCAGAAAAAGGATCTACCACGAAGCACACCAAGGACACGAAGGGTGCGCACCCTTCGTGTCCTTGGTGTGCTTCGTGGTAGACTTTTTTATAACCAAACTTGTCATGACTGATAGAGTCCCCCCTCCCTGAGGGAGGGGCAGGGGGAGGGTGTGCGATGCCGGGCGCTCAAGCGCGGAATATCGGACACCCCCACCCAACCCTCCCCCTCAGGGGGAGGGCTTTGTCTTTCGATCATTATGGGCTTGACTATAATAGCCTGCGGCGCTTTTTTATCCGCCCTCAAAAAACATCTTGCGGATTATCCCTGGCGCGAGCGCCGAGAGCGGATTGACGGAGATGCCGGGTTTTTCCGACGGGCCTTCGATGCTGTAGGTGAAGGCGAACAATGCGCCGCCGCCCGTCAGAATCGTTCCCAGAACCGGAATATTGCCAACCAGGTCATTGATGCCGGAGACGGGGACGATCGTGCCGTTGATGTTGGTCCAGCTTTTCTGTTTGTCGATCGTGCCCTCGAAGGTCAGGCCCAGCGAAGCGCCGGAGGTGCGGCCATCGGTGAATTTATAGATATCGCCGACCGGGCGCAGGCCCCATTCGAAATTCGCCTCCAGCTGCGTAAAGCCCAGGCCCTGACCATTCAGTAATCCGGGCAGGCTGGCGATGCTCATTGCATTCAGCAGGCGGGCGAGAACGGGCGCGTTGACGACCTTGAAATTGGACAGTTGCGCCTTGCCGCGGATCAGGGTCTTGTTCGACCCGTCTGGGGCTTGGCCGTCGACGGTCAATGTGCCGCCTTCGGCGTTCTTGTAAATGTCGAAGGCTTTCAGCAAGGCACCGGCATCATTGGCGCGGGCCTGAAGACCGAGACGTCCCGACGCATCGGGCTTCAGGCTGAAATACACCATGCCCTTGCCCGCGACCGCGTCCAGTTCCAGCCGGTTCAGAATGCCGCTGGCCGAACGGTCGAGCGACAGGCGCACCTTGTCGATGGTGCGTTCCGGCCCTGTCCGCATCCGGTCCACCTGCACGGCGGCGATCAGGGGCGGGGCGGGTTCTTTGTCCTCCACTTCAGGCTTGTTGCGTTTGCCGAGAAAGGGACTGGCGTCGAGGAACGCGCCTTTCGCCTCCAGACGGATCTGTTTCTTTTCACCCATTTCAAAATTCAATGCGACGTCGGTCTCATGCAGCTTCGCCACCGGCAGGCGGCCGCCGGTCAGCGCGTTCTTGCCGTCGCGCTGGCCGAAGGTCAGCTCGCCGTTCTCGATGGTGAGTTCTGGGGTTTTGACGTGCAATTTGCCGATGCCTTGCACACGGCCTGACTGAAGGGCAACGGTACAGCCGATCTCTCCCGGCGTGCCGGGCGGCTTCGTATAGTCGAACGGCTTGACGGTCAGCGTTCCTGGTGTCGCATCGGCCTTGACGTCGACAGTCGCGCTCTTGTCGCGCTGGACGGTGTAGACGATATCGACCGGCAGCGTACCCGTAATCCAGTCTTCGAGATCAAGACGGAATTTCTTGCGCAGGCTTTCATCCGCCGCCAGCTTCGCTGTGACGCGGCTGGAATAGGGTTTGCCCGCGCTGTCAAGATACTGATGCCAGACGACATCGATGTCGCGCCCGTCGAACTTGCCCTTGCCGCTTAGGGAGGCCGCTGCGTCCTTCACCTGCAGCTTGAACGGGCCGCCGGACAAATTCATATTCTCCACCACGCCGGGCAACAGGATCCCGGTCAGCGTGCTGTCGACCGCGACCATGACCTGCTCGGTCAGCAGATGCTTGATGGTGGGAAAACGGACATTGACCTTGAGGTCGGCGCTGCCCTTCACGCCTTTCGTGTCGAAGCCAAGCTCCGCCGAGTTCATGTTGATCGGCTCTTTCGCGATATAATCGAAGACCGTCTGCAGCGGGCCGGACGCGGCGACGTCGATGATCGCCTCTCCCTGCCGCGCATGGGCGATATTCTTCAGCTTTACATGGCTCTTGCCGACCTTCAGCGCGCCGACAGCGCCTTTCGTAATGTCGATGTCCAGATTGCCGTCCTGGTACACGCCCCGCCCGGAGGCGCCGGTTACCGGAATCATCGGCGCGCGGTAATCGACGGTCATGTCCGCGGCGTCGAACGAGGCCGCGATGTTTTCCACCGTCACTTTCCAGTCGTCTTCTTCCGACAGGCGCTGCGTGGCTACGTCGAACTGCGCCATGATGTTGCTGAACGCGCCGTCCGACAGTTTGTGCACGAGCCAGGCTTCCGCGCCGTCTCCTTTCAGGATGTCGGGCCAGAGCGGGCCGATCTGGGATTGCGCGACCTTGGGAATCTTGACGCGCACCGATGCCTTCACGGCGCCCGGGGCGACGGCAATGCTGGCCGCGCCCTCCAGCGTGACGCCTTTCACGCTGGTTTTAATCCGCTCCACGGTGATTTTCTGATCGGCGGCATCGTAATGGGCCGCGATGTCCAGACCGGAAAAGGGCAGGAGGTCGTCATACACGCCCCGCAAGGCAAGCAGCCCCTGTTCGCCTGTCAACTGCAGCGACATAGCCTGCAGTTTCATCGTGTCGTCGAGACGTCCGGACAGGTCGCCGGTCACGATGACCTTCTGGCCGCGCAGAAAATCGAGTTGCCGCAGCTTGCCGGCGCCCGCCGCAAGATTGAAATCCTCGATATGCAGATTGAAACTCATGCTGCCGTCATTGCGATCATAAATCGCGTCCAGCTGCAGGCCGGATTCGCCGTGCAGGCCGCCGGGCACCTTCACGCTGGCGGAAACGGCCAGCCCCTTGGCATCCCGCCCAAACTCGAAATTCATATGCTGGAGATACCAGGTGAGATTGGCGTAATGGTCTTCCAGAATGACGGTCGCATCCTCGATCTTGATGGTTTTCAGACCGGCAAGGGGCGAATGGAGGCCTTTCGTGCGTTCGGGCGGACGGGACAGGCTTGCGATGATGCCCTGAAGAACATTGCCGCTTTCCGCATCCGGTTTTCCCGCCTCCGTATGATCGCCCGCGAAGGCGAACTCGAAATGGTTTTCCGGCGTGCGGACCATGCCGACGGTGGGGCGGGCCAGACTGATGACCACCGGCTCGATCCGCCCGATCAGCAGGGGCGCGGCGGACAGGCCGAGAACGGCGTTGTCGATGGAAAGGATGCGCTTGCCCCCGCGTTCCAAGGCGATATCCTGCAGTGTCAATTGCAGGGGCTTGTTTAGCTTCGGCCAGCTCAGGGAAACATGAGACAGGGACACGTCGGTGCCGGTCGACGGATCATGCAGGGCTTCCTGGATATATTTTCGCGCGAAGCTGATGTCGAAAGGCCCGGTCGACAGGCGCCAGACGAACAGGCCTGCCGCGAACAGCAGGGCGCAAACCACTGCGGCCAGTATCTCCAGCCCCATATGGCTGGTGCGCCAGCCGAATTTTTTTAGTCTCTTACCCACGCTGCGCAGTCTGCTATGTTAGGTTACGCGATGCAATCCTTTTACAGAAAGATATCAGCCATGGAAACGGTCATTGAAGGAGCAACAGCCCCGGATTTTTGCTTGTCCACAGACGATGGCAGGGAACTGGGTCTCAAGGATTGCCGTGGCAAGGCGGTCATCCTCTATTTTTATCCGAAGGACGATACGCCAGGCTGTACCACGGAAGCCTGCGGCTTCCGTGACGCGCTGCCGGATTTCGAGGGACTGGACGCCTGTATCCTGGGCGTTTCGCGCGACAGTGTGGCGAAACATGCCAAATTCCGCGACAAGTACGACCTGAATTTCCCGCTGCTGGCGGATGAAGACGGCAAGATGTGCGAGCTTTATGGCACCTGGGTTGAGAAAAGCATGTATGGCAAGAAATACATGGGCGTCGACCGCGCGACATTTCTGATCGACGGAAATGGCGTCGTGCGCCGCATCTGGCGCAGTGTGAAAGTGCCGGGACATGTGGAAGAGGTCAGGAACGCGCTGGCCGCGCTGGCGAAAAAAGCGGCTTAAGCTGCGGCGCGCGAAGCCTGAAACCCGTACAGGCCATTCAGGCGGCGGTGCCAGGTTTTCAGATCGGCCAGCGTTCCTTTGCGGAACCGCGCCATGACCGGGTGATCGTTGGCCGGATGATCGAAGGCCAGGTCGATGTCCATCGCATGAACGCGCACCAGAACGCCGTTATCCGTCAGAATGCTCAATCCGCAGAGAGTCGCCACGGTTTTTCCGCCAGCCGGGGGAAAGTCCTGCTGGCCTTCCCGGTTCACCACGCCGGCCAGCTGGCTGGCCAGTTCATAAAGACGCAGATGCATGTCATCCATGGCAGAATCCTGTAAACGGACATTTGTCCGGGCAAAAAAGGAATAGTTCCTTCTATCCCCTTTCATGCTGCTTTGCAAGAAAAAGGCCACAGTTTTCCCCAGGCGTTTCCGCCGGACAATATGTTTCGATAACGGGAAACTCTTATTCTGCGGCCAGCAACCCGGCAGGAATTTCCACCGGACGTCCGCCGCCCGCGCGATTCAGGTGATCGTGCACATGCATGATCATATCGTCGACGCGGTCATGGAAGAAATGGTTGGCCTGGGGCACGACGCGATAATCGATCGCAATGCCTTTCTGCGCGCGCAGACGCTGGACCAGCTTTTCGACATGCGGTTCCGGCACGATCTCATCCTTCGCCCCGTGCAGGATCAGGCCCGACGTCGGGCAGGGGGCGAGGAAAGCGAAATCGTGCATGTTGGCGGGCGGCGCGACGGAGATGAAGCCCCGCACTTCAGGGCGGCGCATCAGCAGCTGCATCCCGATCCAGGCGCCGAAGGAAAAACCGGCAACCCAGACATAGGGCGCGTTCTTGTTCAGCTCCTGCATCCAGTCCAGCGCGGCGGCGGCATCGCTCAGTTCGCCCTCGCCCTTGTCATGCGTACCCTGGCTGCGTCCCACCCCCCGGAAATTAAAACGCAGCGTGGAGAAGCCGCGCTGTACGAAAGTCTGGAACATGTAATAGGTGAGTTTGTTGTTCATCGTCCCGCCATGCTCCGGATGCGGATGCAGGACGATGGCGAGCGGAGCGTTGGGCGTCTTGGAATGGCTGTAGCGCCCTTCAAGGCGTCCCTCAGGTCCGTTGATGATGA
>JBDHTS010000052.1:0-17687 GCA_039808845.1 Alphaproteobacteria bacterium
CTTCCCGGCCACGGCGCGATGCGCCTGACCACCGCGCGGTATTATACGCCATCGGGCCGCTCGATCCAGGCCAAAGGCATCACGCCGGACATCATCGTCGAACCCGCCAAGATCGAGCAAGTGGAAGCTTCCGCCCGCATTCGCGAGGCTGATTTGAAAGGCGCCCTGTCCAATCCGGATGACGACGATGTCGATCCGGGTGCCGTTCCGGCGCAATCCCTGCCGGGCAACAAGCCGGAGGCCGATCCGAAAAACGCGCCCGTTCCCGCCGATAAGGACAAGAGCAAGAAAACGGATGCCGACGATAAAATAAAGGATGATTATCAGCTGGCGCGTGCCGTTGACGTCCTGACCGGCATCTCCCTGTACGGCCAGCAGCATACGGGCGAGACCCCCGCCGAGACCAAGCAGCAGACTCCGGGTCCGGATGATGCGAAAGACGCAAAGGACGGAGCAAAGGACGACGGCAAGGCTCCCGATAACGCCAAGCCGGATGAGAGCAAACCGACGCCATGACCGCTGCCGCGCCAGAGACGGACAAAAAGTTCTCCGGCAAGGCGTTCGTCCAGGGACTTGCTATCGGCCTGTTGCTTCTGGCGCTGCTGCACGTCTGGTTATGGTCGCAGGCTCCCAGAACCATGGATGTCCTTCAGAAACGTCTGGCTTCTCAGACCGTGCCGGTTCAGGGATCCCGCGCCGCTCCCGGCTCTCTTGAAGCCATGCCGGAAGGCGCGGACCATACGGCATCCGCCCCTGCCGTAACTCCGCTTCAGCCTGCTCCGGTCGAGGGTTTGTATGAACAGACGGCGGAGGGCCGTCTGCCGCGCATCGACAGCCAGTCGGGCCTGACTCCGTTCCAGGCTTATCGCCGTCCGTTCGATCCTGCGGCTGCGGCTGGCAAGCCCGTTGTTTCGCTGGTGCTGACCGATCTTGGCCTGTCGAGAGCGGCATCGGAATCCGCGCTGGAGATCCTGCCGCCCGAAATCTCCTTCGCTATCTCGCCTTATGCGGACTTCCCCGATACCCTGACGGCCTCGTTCCGGGCGAAGGGGCATGAAACCTGGCTGGTTCTGCCGATGCAGACTTCCGCCTATCCGCGCGACGATCCCGGCCCGCACACGCTGCTCACCGGCGTGGAGACCCAGGAGAACCTGTCCAGGCTGACCTGGCTGATGGGCCGTGCGGCCGGGTATGTCGGTTTTCTCGGTCCCGGCGACGACACGTTCCTGAAAGCCAAGGAAGCGCCGGATATCCTCGATGCGTTGTTCGGTCGTGGCGTTGCCTTGGCCGCGGCATCCCCCGATCTGAAAAGCGCGGCGGCCACGCCCTATGTCCGTCCGGATTTGTGGCTGGACAGCTTCGTAGCGCCGCAGGACATCCAGGACAAACTGCAGGAACTCGAAAATACGGCGCGCCAGAACGGTCATGCCGCGGCCGTCCTGCCGCCCCTGCCCCTGACCTATGCCACGGTAAAAGCCTGGGCGGAGACTTTGCCGCAAAAAGGCATTGTGCTCGCTCCGCTCTCGGCACAGGCGCTCGTCGCGCAATGATGTCTTCCTTCGATCATCTGCCTTACCGTCCCTGTGTCGGCATAACGCTCCTCAACGCCGAAGGAAAAGTCTTCGTCGGCGAACGGCTCGACTCCCCCGGCGCATGGCAGATGCCGCAGGGGGGGATCGACGAGGGCGAAGACGCCGAAACGGCTTTCTTCCGGGAAATGCGGGAGGAAATCGGCACAGATAAGGCCGACATCCTGAAAATCCTTGATAAGCCGTTGCGCTACGACCTTCCACCGCGGCTGCTCGGAAAACTCTGGGAAGGCCGTTACCGGGGACAGGAGCAAACCTGGATCGCCGCCCGGTTCACAGGAACCGATGCCGACATCCGTATCGATGCCCACACCCCGCCAGAATTCGGAAGATGGCAATGGGTGCCGATGAAACAGGTGCCGGACATGATTGTCCCCTTCAAACGCGACACCTATGCAAAGGTCATGGCCGCGTTTCATTCCCTTATTTAATTCTTCAATCGTCGTCATCCCGGCGAAAGCCGGGACCCATACAATGGCTGGAATAAACGCAGTGGCCGCCAATGATCATAGAGCGCACTCTACAATCCCTTCCGCTTTCCGTTCCAATGGACAGAGCCTATGGATCTCGGCCTTCGCCGGGATGACGCTTAATGAAATTGACAGCGACTTAAGGATTCAACGGCGACCAGGCCGGGTCCGAGGCATCGCCCGGCGTGCCCAGCTCGTGCTCGTTATAACCGGTGATATCGATCGTCGAGACTTTGGCCCGGCGTGAATCGCCGCCGCCCGGCATGTCCTTGAAGAAGGCGATGACCCGTCCGTTCGGCGACCATGTCGGGCCTTCCACGTGATAGGCGTTGGTCAGCAAGCGCTCACCGGAACCGTCGGGCCGCATGACGCCGATATAGAACTGCCCCTGATACAGCCGCGTGAACGCGATCAGATCGCCGCGCGGTGACCAGACGGGCGTCGCATAACGGCCTTGGCCATAGGAAATACGCTTGGCCTCTCCGCCGCCGGCGCCCATCACATAGATCTGCTGCGTGCCGCCCCGGTCGGATTCGAACACGATCTGCCGTCCATCAGGGGAATAGGACGGACTGGTGTCGATGCCGTTGGTATTGGTCAGTTGCGTGACGGCACGGCTGCGCAGGTCCATCGTATAGATGTCGCTGTTGCCGCCCTTGATCATCGACATGATGATTTTCGATCCGTCTGGCGAAAAGCGCGGCGAGAAAGTCATGCCCGGGAAATCGCCCAGCACCTGCTGCTTGCCTGTATCGATATTATACAGGTAAACGCGCGGCTTGTTGTTGTAATAGGCCATATAGGTTATGGTCTGCTCGCTGGGCGAGAAACGGGGGGTCAGCACCAGGGAACGCCCGTCCGTCAGGTAATGATGATTGAACCCATCCTGGTCCATAATGGCCAGACGCTTGACGCGGTTGGTGGCCGGGCCGCTCTCGGCCACATAGACGATGCGGGAATCGAAATAGGCGCCCTCGCCCGTGATCCGCTTGTAGATCTCGTCCGAAATGATATGCGCGATGCGGCGCCAGTTCTGCGGCGTGGTCGTATAGGCCATGCCGATCATCTGCTTCTCGCCGAATACGTCCCACAGCCGGAACTCGACCCGCGTGCGCCCGTCGGGCGACCTGGTCACGGTGCCCGTCACCAGGCCCTTGGCATTGATGGCGCGCCATTCGCCGAAACGCGGCCCGCCCTGCGCGATCGAGGCGGGATCCTGCACGAACGAGGCGGGATTCAGGGGCGCGAACAGGCCGCTGCCCTTCAGGTTATTGGTAATCACCTCCGGCATGCCGGACGCCAGCTGCGCATCCGCGCCCGGCTGGACGAAGAACTGCGTGATGGCGATGGGAAGCGGCTCGATGCGACCGCCGCTGTTGACGACGACCTTGGTCTGCGCGTGCGCCTGTATCGGAAGAACGAAAACGATCAGCAGCGCAAAAAGGAGTTTTTTCATTGCAACATTTCCCTTGGGTCGAAGTAAACCTGCATATCCCTCCACTGGCCGTACTTGCCGTCCGGCAGGGATGTCAGCGGATTGCAGTGGGGATCATACACGGCGCGCAGCGCGCTGTCAGCAGCGGCACGATAAAAAGTATCGCCATTGTAACGAATCTGGTCGACGATCTGGGCGCTTTGAACCGTCTTGTCCGCGTTCATCATCATGCGGATCTCGACGACCAGGTCTTCCGCATAGCGCGCCCCGGCCAGCAGTTTCCAGCATTCGCCCAGCTGCTTGCGCACCGCATCCATCTCGCTCATCGTCATCTGGTCGGACAGGCTGGCGTTCGGGGTCGGCGTTTCATTGCTGACGGGCGCGTCGGGCGAAGCCGCCGAAGGCGTCGTCTTCTCAAGGTTTTTCAGCAAGGCGTTGAAATCCTCTTCCGTCTTCGCCTCTTCCTTCTTTTCGGCGATAACGGGTTTTTCAGGCGGCTTGGGCGGCGCCTTCTCGATCTTCTTCAGCTCTTTCTTCGGCGGAGCGATGGCGTCCTCCGCCGGAACGGGCTTGCTTTCGGATTTGACCGGTTCCGGCGGCTTGGGCGGCGTCGGCGCGGGCGCCTTTTCCGTATGGGTCGGCGGCGCGGGTTTCGGCGGCTCTTTCTCCTCCGCCTTTTTTGGGATTTCGAATTTCTGTGGCGTCGCGGCCGGGCGGTTCACCTGGCTTTTTTCGGCCACGGTAATGACTTCCACCGGAATAGGCGCGGCGATTTCAGGGACTTCCCGCGCGATATAAGGCAGCCCAACGATAGCCAGAATCAGGATCAGGCTGTGAAAGAGGACCGACAGCACCACCGGCGCCGACATTCCGCGCGTCGTTTCATTGTACCGCTGGGCCGCCATAGCTGTCATTCCTCAATCCTGCAATAACTATCCTCTCCCAGAGGGAGAGGTTATTAAATTAGATGCCAGTTATCTTCAAGAATTATGGCGCTTTTGCGGACTGCACGGACAGAAGCGCGACCTTGCGGAAGCCCGCCCCGTTCAGCAGGCCGAGGATATCCATGACCTCGCCGTAGTTCAGGCCCATGTCCGCGCGGATGAAGATCCGGCGCTCCGGATCGCTTTCGGTCATGGCGGACAGCATGTCGATCAGCTTGGCCCGCTCCACCTCCGTCTCGCCGATATACATCTTGCCGTCCTTGGCGAGGGAGATTTCCAGGGGTTTGTTGTCTTCCTGGCTGATCGCCTGCGCGTCCGACTTCGGCAGGTCGACCGGAACGCCGGAGGTCAGGAGCGGCGCGGTGATCATGAAGACGACCAGCAGCACCAGCATGACATCGACGAACGGCGTGACGTTGATCTCGGACACCCGGTGATGCGACCGGCTGCGGCGTCCCGCGACCCCGATGCGGCGCGATCCGCCGCCCCCCAGACTCGCGCCCATCAGGCCACCTTCCGGCGGTTGTTGTCGTGGGAATCCAGATGGCGCGACAGGATCGTCGTGAACTCATTGGAAAACCCGTCCATCCGGTCGGCATAACGGTCCAGCCCGTTGGTGAAGATGTTATAGGCCACAACGGCGGGAATAGCGGCAACCAGCCCCAGCGCGGTCGCGAATAACGCTTCCGCAATCCCCGGCGCGACGACGGCCAGGCTGGTGTTGTTCGTATGCGCGATGGAGGTAAAAGCGTGCATGATCCCCCAGACCGTGCCGAACAGGCCTATAAACGTGGCCGTCGAACCCACGCTGGCCAGGAAAGTCATCCCGCGCTCCAGATGGTTCATTTCCTTGTTGATGGTGTTTCCCATGGCCCGTTCGACCCTTTGGCGCAGACTGGCCTGCAGGCTCTCCGATGAAGGCATGCCGTTGGCGACGCCATTGTGCCACTCCTCCATCCCCGCACAGAATGTTTTGAGAAGCGGATCCAGTTTCCCTTTCTTCACGCGCTGATACAGTTTGTCCAGCGGCTCGCCGGACCAGAAAGAATCCTCGAATTTGTTGGCGCGGCTGTTCAGGCGCTTCAGCGTGCCGCGCTTTTCGAAAATGATCGCCCAACTCCAGACCGATGCGATCATCAGGATCACCATCACTGTCTTGACCACCAGATCCGCCTGCAGGAACAGGCCGATCATCGACAAATCGCCGTTGAAGCTTCCGCCCAGGTCAGCCGTCTCTACCGTTCTATCCATATTCACTCCGCCTGGTTCAGGGTCCGGGCCAGCGTTTCGGGCAACCGCTTCGGTTTCCCGTCCAGGCCGACGCAGACCAGCGTCACATCCATTTCAAACAGCGTTTTGCCTTCGCGGCGGACCGATTGCCGCATGACGAACCGCGTACCGCCCGTCTCCCCGATTGATGTATGCACCTCAACCAGATCGTCCAGCCGGGCCGGCGCCAGATAATCCGCCTCTATACGGCGGACGACGAACAGCAGCCCCTCGCGGTCCATCAAAGATTTATTCTCAAACCCCAGGGAACGCAAGAGTTCCGTACGCCCCCGCTCACAGAATTTCAGGTAGTTGGCGTAATAGACGATGCCCCCGGCGTCGGTGTCTTCGTAATAGATTCGTAGAGAGATGACAGCCATATGTTCCCTTTTCTCCCTCCCCTCAAGGGGGGAGGGCTGGGGTGGGGGTCACGGACCGCTGGTTTTGTACTCAAAGCCCCCGGCCTGCACACCCTCCCCAACCCCTCCCTCAGGGAGGGGCTTATTATTTGAATAAAGTTTGACTGTTCAGGCGGCAAGACCTTATCATTAAGAATATGAGTGACGAACGGATCCTTCCAGAATATCAAAACGGCGAGCGCAGTAATGCCTGGACCTTGCTGAAACTTGCTTATTTTGTTAATCTTGCTGAAATAAACGGGCAGGAAAAGCCGGGTGCTCGTTTTATTGTTCAAGGTGGAGAAAAAGTTGTTATTCCCATGTCGGAAACTTTGAAGTTAAGAGGCTTCGCGCTTGGCAGTGACAATAAAGCCGGGCTTGACCCATTAACGCAGGCTTTCAATGCCTACGACCGCGGCGGCCACTTGGTTCGTATTGTTCCAGAGCGTGACTCACTGAACCCACCTTCACCCTGAAGAGCCCTCGTCGAGTAAGTTCATCTGGATGTTTTGCGGCGGACGCAGTCCAAGGTATTTAAATCCTTTCGTCGACAACATTCTTCCCCTCGGCGTCCTCTGTACAAAACCCTGCTGCATCAGATAGGGCTCGATCACATCCTCGATGACATCCCGCTGATCCGCCAGGGCCGCCGAAAGGGTTTCCACACCGACAGGGCCGCCGCCGTAATGCTGGGCGATGCAGGAAAGATAGCGCCGGTCCATGGAGTCCAGCCCCTCGGGATCTATGTCCAGCCGCCGGAGCGCCTGATCGGCCATCGCGCGGTTGACCGCCGTGGTATCCTCCGCATGGGCGAAATCCCGCACCCGGCGCACCAGCCGCCCGGCGATCCGGGGCGTGCCGCGCGACCGGCGGGCGATTTCCAGCGCCGCCGCCTTGTCCAGTTCCATCTTCATCAGCCGCGCCGAGCGCCGCACGATCAGAGTCAATTCCTCCGGCGTGTAAAACTCCAGCCGCAGCGGGATGCCGAACCGGTCGCGCAAGGGGTTGGTCAGGAGGCCGGACCGCGTCGTCGCGCCGATCAGGGTAAAGGGCGGCAGGTCGATCTGTACCGACCGCGCCGCCGGCCCTTCGCCGATGATCAGGTCCAGCTTGCGGTCCTCCATCGCGGGATAAAGGATCTCCTCCACCGCGACGTTCAGGCGGTGGATCTCGTCGATGAACAAAACGTCGCGCGGCTCCAGATTGGTCAGGATGGCGGCCAGATCGCCCGCCTTCGCCAGCACCGGCCCGGACGTCGCCCGGAACCCGGCGCCCAGTTCCTTCGCCACGATCTGCGCGAGCGTCGTCTTGCCAAGGCCGGGCGGCCCATGCAGCAGGACATGGTCCATCGCGTCGCCCCGCGCCGCCGCCGCCTTCACGAACACGCGCAGATTGGCCCGCAATGCCTCCTGCCCGATAAAATCATCCAGCTTTTGCGGCCGCAGGCTGGTCTCGATATCCATATCGGTTTCGATGCGCACACGTTCCAGTTCGGGATTTTTCTTTTGCGGTTGTGTCATGCTGTTGCCTTATCTCCAACCGTTGGAATCCCTCGCACAACCATCTTATCCTCCCCCTCCTGCTTGCGGGAGGGGGAGTTAGAGGGGGAGGGCCTTGTTGGCCGGACAGCGTAAAAAAGAAAGCCCTCCCCCCTTAGTCCCCCTTCCCGCTGCGCAGGAGGGAGGAGAAGGATATGCAGGGATAAGAAAAGTTTGTTTATCACCGCGCCAGCTCCTTCAGCGCCATGCGGATAATCTCCTGCAGACTGTCATTGTCGTTCGCTTTCTGCTTTGCCTGCAGCACTGCCGTATAGGCATCCGTCCGGGCATAGCCGAGATTGACCAGCGCCGACACCGCATCCTGTTCCATCCCGCCCGGCGCTGCCGGCATTTCCGCCACTTTTACACCCTTTATCTTCGGCGCAAGATCGATCTTTCCAGCCTTGTCCTTCAATTCCGTCACGATCCGCACCGCCAGTTTCGGCCCGACTCCTTCCGCGCGGCGGATCGCCGCCTGGTCGCCCGACGCGATAGCAAACCCCAGTTGTTCCGGTGGACAGGCGCTCAGAATGGCCAGCGCCGCCTTCGGTCCCACGCCCTGCACGCTGTACAGCAACCGGAACCACTGCTGTTCGGCGGCATCGGCGAAACCATAAAGCACGATGGCGTCTTCCCGCACATGCGTGTCGATCAAAAGGCTGAGCGTATCCCCTTCCTGCCCCGCGCGGGACAACGTGCGCGAAGAGGTGAACACTTCATACCCCACACCGCCGACATCGAGGATCAAGCTCCCTTCAGCGACGCTATCGAGAATGCCAGACAGCTTGGCTATCATTTTATAGCCTCAGGATGACTCATAGACATGAAGATCCATACATTGCGCCCAAATTTTTGATTTCATCATCTTTCTGGCTGCTCCAGAATATTCGCCACATAAGTGTACAGACCATATGGTTTTCTTCATAACTGGCCATCATCTGCCCATCAGAGTTTTGAGCAACGTCAAATTTCATATCCTGCAATCGCTTTTTCAACGATTGTGAGGATTTCTCTTGCCCAAATTGTTCCAGTACACGTTGCTTGAAGACTTGGTCTCCCTCGGAAAAGCTGGAAGGCAAATGATCGGCAATTGAAGGGCGCTCGCCTGCATTCGCAAGATTGATAGAAAACATTAGAAATGAAAAAATAATGAGAGGTAATTTTCTGGCAATAATCATCCCGGCACTGCCTCCCTGATAATACTTCTGGTTTGTGCATGATGCGCGTGGCAGATGGCGATGGCCAGGGCATCCGCCTCGTCCGCGCCTGTCTTGCCGCTTGCGGGCAGCAGGGTCCGGACCATCATGCCGATCTGGTCCTTGGTTGCATGGCCGTTGCCGACGACCGATTTTTTGATCAGGTTGGCAGGATATTCATGAACCGCGATTCCCATTCTTGCCGGGGCGACCATGGCGGCCCCGCGTGCCGCGCCGAGTTTAAGCGCCGATGCGGCGTTGTTGTTCATGAACGTCTCTTCGATCGCCGCGACGCAAGGCCGGTGCAGGCTGACAATGGCCAGCAGCCCCGCGTCGATCTGTGCCAGGCGGGCATAGAGCGGCGCGTCCGCCTTCGTCCTCACCAGACCGCAGGCAATAAAACGCAATCGGTTGCCATCCACTTCGATGACTCCCCAACCGCATTTCTGTAAACCGGGATCGATGCCGAGAACACGCATGACGGAAAGGATAGCACGCGGAACGGATGGTGAACACAGGGAAAATTTACTCAATTCGTCATCCCGGCGAAAGCCGGGACCTATACGCTCTATCCATTGGCATTGAAGGCGAAGATGATCATAAAGCGCACTCTACGATCATGGGCAGCCATTGCATTTATTCTAATCATTGTATGGATCCCGGCCTTCGCCGGGATGACGGTCGAGGTGGATTAGCTAACAAGCCTCTCCATCACCTCGTCGCTGACCTCGAAATTGGTCGTCACGGTCTGGACATCGTCGTTGTCCTCCAGAGCCTCGACCATTTTCATCATGCTGCGCGCCTGTTCCTCGTCCAGCTGGGATGTGACGTTCGGTTTCCAGATAATGGCGGACCGTTCCGCCTCGCCGAATTTTTTCTCCAGCGCGTCGCGCACGGCGGCAAAGCTGTTGGGGTCGCAGTAAATCTCGTGGACGTCGCCGCTCTGGCAGTCATCGGCGCCCGCTTCAACGGCGGCCTCGAACATGGCGTCCGGCGACGCCTTGGCGGCGGGATAGACGATCTCCCCCACGCGGTCGAACATGAAAGACACGGAATTCGTTTCGCCCAGATTGCCGCCGAACTTGCTGAACGCCATCCGCACTTCGCCCGCCGTGCGGTTCTTGTTATCGGTCAGGGCGTCGACGATCACCGCTACGCCGCCCGGCCCATACCCTTCATAGCGCATTTCGACGTAGTTATCGGCATTGCCTGCGCCCACGGCGCTGTCGATGGCCCGCTTGACCCGGTCGTTCGGCATATTGACGGCGCGCGCGGCGATAACAGCGGCGCGCAGCCGGGGATTGGCACCGGGGTCGCCCCCGCCCATTTTCGCCGCCACGGTGATCTCCCGCTGCACCTTGGTGAAGATTTTGGCCCGCCTGGCGTCCTGCGCGCCTTTGCGGTGCATGATATTTTTGAACTTTGAATGGCCGGCCATCGTTAACAAACTCCAGAAAAACAAGGGAAAATGCCGCAAACAAGTTAATTTCTCAAGAGAAAATAGAAAATTAACCTTGTTTTCTTATTATGCTATCATGCGCGTGTCCTGAGCTTTCAGATATACCTGCATTTTATAGCGAAGCGGCATTAATGACTTACCAGTTTCAGAAAATAACCGTCCTCATCGTCGAAGACAACCAGCCGATGCTCGACATCACGCGCGCGCTCCTGAACGTCTTCGGGGTCGGCCAGGTGATCGGCGCGGCGCATGGCGACGCGGGGTACAAGAAATTCTGCGAATATAATCCGGATCTGGTGATCGCCGACTGGATGATGAAGCCGATGGACGGAATCTCGTTCACCCGCCTCGTGCGCAACGACGCCGCGAGCCCGAACCCTTACGTCCCCATCATTCTGATGACCGGTTTCAGCGAGAAGCGCCGCGTGCTCCAGGCGCGGGACGCCGGCGTGACCGAATTCCTCGCGAAGCCGTTCAGCGCGCGCGATCTTTATAAAAGGCTGGTCCAGGTGATCGAGCGCCCGCGCCAGTTCGTCCGCTCGCCCGACTTTTTCGGCCCCGACCGCCGCCGGCGCCGCGCGACGTCCGATTTTACCGGCCCGTTCCGCCGCGAAAACGATACGCAGGCAGGCATGTCCCTGATCCAGCCCCTGATGGAGCAGGACATCCGGAACCGCGAAGCGGAGTCTCACGCCATTCTCGACAAGCTGCGCAGGCAGGCAGGCCTCGGCAAGGGCGATAAAATCGACATCCGTCCCGAAGACATCGACTGGGTATAATGGGCATGAGCGAGAATGAGAATGACGGGAACATCAGGCACTTCAACCGCCAGCCGGTGCGGAAGGCCGAATTCATCATGCCGCCCAACACCCTGAAAGCGAAGGTAGGCTCCGGCGGCCTGGCCGAGGAGATCCTGAGCAAGGCGGAACTGCTGCTTGAGAAAAATACGGCGGACTTCCTGCCGCTTGCCGACATGTACCTGAATTCCCTGCAGAAGGGCATGGACCAGGCCCGCGATACCGATACCTCCGCTCTGGACGAATCCGGCAATGAATCCGTGATCGCCGCGATGCTCTATCCGGCCATGCAGCTGAAAGCGAACGGCGGCATGTTCCGCTATCCCATGGTCACCCGCATCGCCGACCGCCTGATCCAGTTCCTGGAGGTCATCCATAAGGCCGACTTGGACGCGCTGGAGATCGTCATGGCCTTCCACGCCACCATCCGGGCGGTCGTCCTGGGCCGTATTATGGGCGACGGGGGCCGCCAGGGGGCGGACCTGATAGCGGCCCTGGACGATGCCTGCCACCGTTATTTTGAACGGAATCCGAACATGAAGACCGGAATCGAGCATCATTACGTCGACAGCCTGTGATCGCCCTTCCGCATGAAAATGCTTGCATTTCGGCCCCGCTCCCTATAAAAAGCGCATCAGATTCAATCAGGAGCGGATGCCATGAAGGCCGAAGGTCACCCGGATTACCATGAAATTACCGTCGTCATGACCGACGGCTCGAAATACAAAACCCGCAGCGTCTGGGGCAAACCCGGCGACGAAATGCGCCTGGACATCGACCCCAAGAACCACCCGGCCTGGCAGGGCGGCGCGCAGAAGGTGATCGAGAAGGGCCGCCTGAACCGCTTCGAAAAAATGTACGGCGGCTTCCTGGCCGGCGGCGCTCCCGGCGAAACCAAGCCCGCCGAGACCAAAGCCGCCGAAGGCAAGGACAAGACCGAAAAGGCAAAAGGCGGGAAGTAATCTTCCTCCCTCTCTTTTGTCATCCCGACGAAGGAGGGGTCTGCGGTGGTAAAAACACACAACGACTACGTTTATATGCTGACCAACTGGACGAACTCCGTCCTGTATATCGGCGTGACCAGCGACCTGCCCCGCCGCCGCGCCGAACACCGCCCGGCTTCACGCAAAAATACAATCTCACCAAACTGGTCTATTTCGAACATGCGACCGACGTGACCGCCGCCATCGTCCGCGAAAAACAACTCTAAAGGCTGGCGCCGTGAAAAGAAGAACGCGCTTGTCGAAACCGTGAACCCTTACTGGCACGATCTCGCCTGTTGAACCCTTCCAGAGCCCTCCTTCGTCGGGATGACAATTACATTTACACTGTCATCCCGACGAAGGAGGGCTCTGCTATGCTGGCCGTAAGCAGACAGGCAACCTTTCAAGCAAGGAAAACAAACAATGCTGTATGCCATCATCAAAGCCGCTCTATCGGGCATTATCATCTCGGCGGTTTCCGAAACGGCGAAACGCAGCCCGTCGCTCGGCGCGCTGATCGCCTCCCTGCCGCTCGTCTCGGTCCTCGGCATGATCTGGCTGTGGCGCGACACGCACGACGCGGAGCGTATCGCCGTCCATGCGGAATCGACCTTCTGGCTGGTCCTGCCCTCCCTCCCGATGTTCCTGGTCCTGCCCGCCCTTCTGCGCTCCGGCATCCCCTTCTACCCGGCCCTCGCCCTCTCCTGCCTCCTGACCGTGGGGCTTTACCTGGCGATGGTGTGGTTCATGAAGCGGTTGGGGATGAATTTTTAGAAAGTACCAAGGCCATCGGCTGCAAAAGCATGTTTTGTAATGTTTTGGAAAATCTTCAGTCGTAGAAAGCTGCTTGGACTTCAAAAGTCTTTTCAAAACCCTAAAAATCAGCATCTTTCACAGTAAAATTACAATCTTAAATGTGCGCCGTCTAAAGTTGTTACAGTCATGCGTGCCGGATTACGGGCCTGAAGCCTCATGAAGCTAGCAATATCTTCGCGAATGCCATCCACTTTAACTAACTCCATGGCTTCTTCCAATGTAGCCCAGCGGTATTCGGAATGTTCCTTTGCGAGACGAATTTCATCCTGCCCTGTAGTGCAGTAAAAAGTAGTGCCTATCATTTCGTTCTCTGCATTTGCCTCTCCGCGAAACAACTGCCAGAGTCGCAAAGGCGACCCGATTTCAAGGTCGTCAATGCCCGTTTCTTCAAAAACCTCTCTCTTTAAACCGTCAGTAAAATTTTCTAAGGGCTTTTTTCTCCCATAAACAATTTCCCATTGGCCGCCGTTAAAATCTGAGGCGCGCCGAAGCAGCAATATTTTGCCCGTGGCTTCATGAATGATAAGAGCGCCGGCAACAACCATGCAGCGGGCGTCTTCCTGAATACTCTCAACCATAATATTCTCCGATTTTTTACGGCTGCCCAACAAAGATCTTTACCATAAACCCTTATAACTTACATCCGGATTTACTACAAGTTTATGATAACAAAATATAGGAATATTATCCTTCTTATGTTATATTAACTCTGGGTTTTGAATGCCTGCCGCCCCGAAGCAGTAGGCAACAGGAAAGGATTTCTACCCGCGCATGATAAACCGCAAAAACCAAAAACAAACTATTGAAACCAACCCATGCGCCATAACATGCGCACGCAACACACAAAAATCCATCAAACGAACTATCGAAGCAAAAATTATCAAATCATATCAGCGCCCTGCAATCCTCCCGCCCCACTCCGGCAGGAAAAACAAAAATTCCGGCAAACGAACTGATAGCTGTCCTTCCCTGTTAAAAAAACATTCAATGACCTGTCATCCCCGCCGCAGCGCAGCGAAGAGCGGGGCCCCAGGGGACCGGGCCCCCGCTTTCGCGGGGATGACAATAAGAGAAGGAGCAACGCCGTTGCCGCCGCCCTTTCCCTCCCTTGCTTTCCCTCCTATACTTCCCACATTCAAAAATGCCGGGTCGGACTAGGCCCGTTTTCATGCAGGAGTAACCGAACGTGCGTACCGACACGCCGAAAACGATTTATCTGAAGGATTACCAGCCGCCCCGTTATCTGGTCCGGCATGTGGAGCTGACCTTCCGCATTTTCGAGGGGCGCACGCTGGTGCATTCACGCGCGGAATACCGGAAGAACCATGACGGTCACGAACCGCTGGTTTTGAACGGGGAGCATATGAAGCTCATCTCCGTCCGCGTCGATGGCAAGGATATTAAAAACCATACATACGATGAAAAACATCTGACCCTCCCCTGTCCCGGCGAAACCTTCCTGCTGGAAATCGAAACCGAAATCGCGCCGGAGAAGAACACAAGGCTCGAAGGCCTGTACATGTCCGGCGGCAATTACTGCACGCAGTGCGAGGCCGAGGGCTTCCGCACCATCACCTGCTTCCCGGACCGGCCCGACGTTCTGGCTACCTTCACCACGCGGATCGAGGCGGATAAGAAAACGTGCCCAGTACTCCTGTCCAATGGCAATCTGATCGAATCGGGCGACCTTCCCCCTTCCCCCTCTCCCCCCCGGGGAGAGGGCCGGGGTGAGGGGGAGTCCAGTGGTACGCCCGGATCAACCGCCCCTCACCCTAGCCCTCTTCCCTCCGGGGAGAGGGAATCTTCAGGCCGCCACTACGCCGTCTGGAACGACCCCTTTCCCAAACCCTGCTACCTGTTCGCGCTGGTCGCGGGGGACCTGGTCCATATCCAAGACCATTTCACAACGAAAAGCGGCCGCAAGGTCGATTTGCGCATCTATGTCCGCGCGGGCGACGAAGGGCAATGCCGCCATGCCATGGACTCCCTGATCAATTCGATGAAATGGGATGAGGACGTGTACGGGCGGGAGTATGAGCTGGACCGGTTCAACATCGTGGCGGTCAGCGATTTCAACATGGGCGCGATGGAAAACACCTCGCTGAACATCTTCAACACGGCATTGGTGCTGGCGCACCCCGAAACCGCGACCGATATCGATTTCGAGCGTGTGGAGGGCGTGATCGCCCATGAATATTTCCACAACTGGACCGGCAACCGCGTCACTTGCCGCGACTGGTTCCAGTTGAGTCTGAAGGAAGGCCTGACCGTGTTCCGTGATGAGGAATTCAGCGCCGACATGAACTCCCGCCCCGTGAAGCGCATCGACTCCGTCGCCCTGCTCCGCCGCGTGCAGTTCGCCGAGGATGGCGGCCCGCTGGCGCATCCGATACGCCCGGACAATTACATCGAGATCAACAATTTCTACACCGTCACCGTCTATGAAAAGGGCGCGGAGGTGATCCGGATGCAGCACACGCTGCTCGGCCCCGAAACCTACCGCAAGGCGACCGATCTGTATTTCGAGCGTTTCGACGGCCAGGCCGTGACGTGCGAGGATTTCGTGCAATGCATGGAAGACGCGTCCGGCCTGCCGCTCCGCACCGGCCAGTTCTTCAACTGGTACCGCCAGGCGGGCACGCCGGAAGTGACGGCGAAAGGACACTACGACGCCGCGAAGCGCACCTATACGCTGGAACTCGCCCAGACCGTGCCGCCCACGCCCGGCCAGCCGAAGAAAGACCCGATGGTTATCCCCGTCGCCGTCGGCCTCGTCGGCCCGAACGGCGACGACCTCTCCCTATCCCCTCCTCAATCGTCACCCCGGCGCACGCCGGGGCCCAGGGGACTGGGTGCGGAGACTACGGCTCTGGATCCCGGCCTGCGCCGGGATGACGGCGGCTCGAAAACCACCCACATCCTTACCCTCACCGAACCGACGCAGACTTTCGTTTTCGAAAACGTCCCCTCGCGCCCCGTTCCCTCGATCCTGCGCAACTTCTCCGCGCCGGTGAAGCTGACGACCGATCTGACCGACGACGACCTGCGTTTCCTGATGGTCCACGATTCCGACGGGTTCAACCGCTGGGAAGCCGGGCAGACCTACGCCATGCGCGCTATCGCCGGGATGCTGGACAAGGCGGAAAGCGGTCACGCCTTCACCGCCCCCGGCGCGCTGATCGGCAGCCTGTCCTCCCTGCTGGAGCAGGCGGCGCGGCCCGAGTCCGACAAGGCCCTGATGGCCCGCGCCCTGACCCTGCCGGATCTTCAGGTGATCGGCCAGTTCCGGGAGAAAGTGTATCCGCACGCCATCCATGCCGTGCGCGAGACGATCCTCCAGACTCTGGCCCTGAAGGATCAGGCGCACTTAAGGATGCTGTACCTCGCCAATCACGACACCGGCGCGTTCCGCAGCGATTTCGCCGCGCGGTCGCAGCGCGCGTTGAAAAACGTGCTGCTCCGCATCCTGTCGAAGCACGGCGATGCCGCCATCGGCCTTGCGAAGGATCAGTACGATGCCGCCACGAACATGACGGACCGCGTCGGCGCGCTTGCTGTTCTGGCCGACAGCGCCGGGCCGGAACGGGACGCTGCCTTTGCCGATTTCTACAAGCGCTTCAAGGATTATCCGCTCGTGATCGACAAATGGTTCACGCTGCAGGCGATGGCCATCCGCCCGTCGACGCTGGCGGATGTGAACGCCCTGCGCGCACACCGGGATTTCGTGATCCGCAACCCCAACCGCGTGCGGTCGCTCTACGGCGCGTTCGCCATGAACAACCCGGTCTGCTTCCACGACCGCGACGGCGGCGGCTACCGCTTCCTGTGCGAAACGGTGTCGGAACTGAACACCATCAATCCGCAGATCGCCGCGCGGCTTTTGACCCCGATGCGCGACTGGCGGCGCTACGAAACCGAGCTGAGCGAAAAAATGAAAACGGAACTGGAGCGCATCGCCGCGAACAAGGACCTTTCGCCCGATGTCTTCGAAGTGGTGAGCAAGTCCCTGAATGCGTGATGCCGTATGTAAGTTTCAAAAACCGTCATCCTCCGGACGAGCCGGAGGATGACGAATGAACGAAAGGAACCAGCCATGAAAAAACTTCTCTCCGTCCTGCTTTTAACGGCGACCCTCTCCTTCCCTGCCCATGCCATGGTCGAAAGCGAATACGACTCCGATAAACCAAGAGCCGTGACCACCTGGTATGAACCCCGAAACGCCGCCGCGCTCGAAGCCGACAGGGCATACGTCAAGGGAATGATCCCGCATCATGCCGGGGCCCTGACCATGTCCCAGGAATATCTCACCGATCCGAACGCCGGAAGTTCGACGCTGAAAGCACTGGCCAGGGGAATCATCCGCAACCAGACCTTCGAGATCGGCGTCCTGAACCGGATTGAAAAGGAAATCGGCAGCCCGCCGCGCCGGTTCCGCTTCGGTCCCTTCAACAGCGTGGCTCAGCCGGTGGCGCAGGGGGATATGATCCAGAACCAGCGCTTCATGCGCTCACCCATCCCCGGCCGTTTCGGGATCGACCCGTCCACCGTCACGAAGCGCGATGTGGAATTCGCGAAAGCCATGATGATCCACCATCAGGCCGCTGTTGACATGGCGCGGGAGTACCACGCCAATCCGGCGGTGAAGAACAATTATCTCGACCTCCTGAACGTCGACATCATCCTGGACCAGACGCAGGAGATTGCCCTGATGCAGGACATTATCGGCGCCTATCCCGGCGATGCGTCCGCGATCCATGTCGATCCCTCCATGATCCACGGCATGGAAGGCATGA
>JBDHTS010000053.1:0-17233 GCA_039808845.1 Alphaproteobacteria bacterium
CATTCCGGACGCGCATACGGAACGCTGCGTGGCAGGGCAGGAAAAAGACGCTTCCTCCCCGCTCCATTTTTGCCGCGCCTTTCTGAAGTGGCGGAAAGACAAAAAAGCGATCCTTGCCGGTAACATCCGGTTTTTCGACGGCCCGTCCGATCTGCAGGCCTGCTTTACCCGCGATGCGGATGGTCAGCAGGCGCTGTGCGTATTCAATTTCGACACGAAGCCGGTTTCGGTCGGTCTGCCGGACAGCCGGGACAAGGTGGAAATCTTCGACGCAGGCATGCTGACCGGACGGATCGACGGGGAAATCTTAAACCTGCCCGCCTTCGGAATCCTGGCCGGCGTCCGGAACCGGTGACGACGCCTCGCCCGGCGGCACGGGCGAACGTTCGTCCTTGCGCGACATATTGGGAATCGCCAGCACGTTCACGGCGCGGACGATGCGGTTGATGATGCGGTCCAGCTTTTCGGGATCGCGCAGCGGGTCAATCGTCTCGATATGCAGAACGCAATCCAGCTCGTCGAAAAAATAGAGGACGGACGCATTGTTCATCCCGAACAGACCAACCAGCGCATCGAGCCGCGGCTGTGTAAGATACAGCCGCAAAGCCTCGCGGTCCCGCGTCCTCGCGACATACCCGCCCGTCCATTTCTCATAGTCCGGGGTCAGATTCTGAGTGAAGGACAATGTGTCGATGAACGGCTTCATGTCGCTGGTTCCAATCGCAGCGCCGGTGGGCATGCCGTCGCCCAGTTCGAACTCGATGACGGAGACATAGCGTTCGCGGCGGATATCGTTCGTCTGCTTCGAATCCGAAAACAGCGTCATGCGGAATCCGCCGATCGTGCCGCGGACAATGGCGGAATCCAGGGAACGCCGCGGTTCGTATTCCATGCCGTTCTTGCGGGCGAACGCCTTCCAGGCCTTTTTCTGTTCCCAGAGGATCCAGGACTGCCAGCCGAAAATGCCCAGAACGAAAAGGGACAAAATAATCCAGAGAAAGATCCACATAAGCCGGTAATCCTGTTTAACCGGCCCCGATTTTAGCCTAAACTCCAGCGAAGGGGAGAATTTGTTTTCAATTTTCCATGCATATCCTGCATATCGCCGGTCCGGACATTGACGATTACAGGCGCGGCCAGATGGTCCGTATGGCCGTGCTGTATCGTGATCTTGGCTTCGTCCAGATGCTGGTCGCGCCGCATGACGTCGGCCCGGACGTTTTTCCGGGACTGGGCAATATCCCCTTGCGGCCCCATCGTTTCAAAGGCCTGTTCGACCTTAAGGGATTGACAACGCTTGAAAAAGACGTTGAAACCTTCGCGCCCCATATCGTTCAGTCCCATTCCCCCGCCGCGCTGGCTCTTGCCGCGGGCGGTCTCAAGGGTTTCGGAGACCGTCATGTTTCCTTTACCGGTTTTCCCCCAGGCGCGGCGCTTTATCTCGACCGGGTCGATGCGCCGCCCCTGATCGACCCTACCCTGCTCAAGCCCCTGCCCAAGGCGGCCACGCCGGTTTTCACCATCGGCACTGCCGCGCCGTATGCCCTGCCGGAGACGTTCGATATGCTGTTGCAGGCCTTGCGTGAAATTCCGGGGGTGCGGCTGGATCTCTGCGCTGCCCCTTCTGCCGCGGCGAAGGCTCAGGCTTTGACGTCGCGGCGAAAGATGCAGGACAGGATGGATGTCAGGGCCTGGCCGGGATCGGCCCGTTCGTTCCTCGCGGCGCTGGATCTCTATGCCGCCCTGCCGGGGCCATGGCCGGATACCGCCGTGCCGGGCGCCTGGGCGGCGGACGTGCCGGTGCTCGACGGCCCCGCATCGGTCATGGAATGGCGGAAAGCGCTCGCGCAGCTGGCGGAGGAGCCCGATGCCCGCGCCGCCCTGATCCATCAGGGCCGGATCGAGCGTCAGGCGGTGGCGACGGGGCCGGAGGCCGCCGCGCCTTACCTGCGCGCCTACAAAACCCTGCTGGACCGGGACATCATGTGATCATCCCGCGGCAAGGCCGTCCAGGGCGTCCGCGCTGGCGGCCAGGTCGCCATCGATGCTAGCCACGATGGCCGCGATCGCGCCGGCCAGCACCGTTTCGCCCTCGCTCAGGCCTGTAATATGGATCAGCGCCTGCAGATGCGCCAGGTTCTGCCGGCACCGCTCAAGCCCCAGACGGCAGATAAAGCACAGGTTTTCCTGTGACAGTTCTCTCTTTTTCATTGTGTCCCCACACAACATTTTTCATAGAAGCGGAAACTATTATGGCATGTGAGTAATGGTCAAGAATTAAATGGCTTCCTATACTTATGGATACGGGGACTACCCGCAAATCTATCCCGTCATCCCGGATAGTGAGCCGCAGGCGAGCGTAATCCGGGACCCGGCATAATACTTGCGCCGCTTCTTCAGCGGCATTCTTTAGAAAAATGAGGACAGGCCATGAAAAATGGCCCGAAGTTTTATGCTGGGCCCGCAGCGCCAGCGCTTGCACGACGTGTCCCTGACTACGCTCGCGTTCCGCTCGCTATCCGGGATGACGATCGGAAATATTTACGCCGCTTCCGGCACATGCGCCCTTGCGGCGAAACGTTCCTCGCTGATGGCATCCGCGACCGAAGCCGTGTCCCGGCCTTCCTGGTCGGCGCGCGCGAAGACTTCCAGCAGCACGGCATGGATGCGGGACACGCGATTGAGGATTCCCTGATGCGTCGGGACCGGATAGCGGTCCGGATGGGCCTGCCACAGATACTGTTCGCCCACGCAGATCACGCCGCCCGCGTTGATCACATAATCCGGCGCGTAGAGGATGTTTCTTTCCCGCAGCATCGCGGCGTGGCGCGGCGCGGCCAGAACGTTGTTGGCGCAGCCCGCGACGGCCTTCGCTTTCAGCAGGGGAATCGTGCGGTCATCAAGATCCGCCCCGCCCGCGCAGGGCGCGAACACGTCGGCGTCCGCCGCCATGATCTCGGCGGAGGCCGTGACCGCCGCCCCGTATCGCTTCGCCAGCGCCGCCAGCCTGTCCTGTGAGGGCCCGTGCCCGTCGCGGTCGGAAACGGTCAGCTTCGCCCCGCGCTCATGCAGCATCCGGCACAGATCCGATCCCACCGCGCCCGCCGCGCCCTTCACGGCGGCACGGACGCCCTTCAGATCGTCCCGGCCCAGCCTGTGCCGGACGGCGGCGCGGATCCCTTCCAGCGTGCCGTAAGCCGTATAGGGCGACGGGTTGGCGCCGGGCAGGCTTGCCGGATCGAATCCGGCGGGAAACCGCGCGGCAGCCGGTGTTTTCGCCAAAGGGATGCCGCAGACATAGGACGTTTCCGCCATCACGGTCTCCATGTCGCGCTCGGTCGTGTTCATGTCCTCCGCCGTGACGTAAAGGCCGTTCAGGCTTTGAACCGCCCTGCCCAGCGCGCTCATCATTACGGATGTGGGCTTGTCCTGCCCGGCGGGGCCGAAGATCACCGCCTTGCCGCCGCCCAGGTCGAGGCCCGCCATCGCGTTCTTGTACGTCATGCCTTTCGACAGGCGGAGCACATCCGTGACCGCCTCGTCGTCCCCCGCATAATCGCTGCGGTAGCGGCAGCCGCCCAGGCCGGGGCCGCGACGGGTGTTGTGGACGGCGATGAAGGCCTTGAACCCGATGGAAGGATCCTGCGCGAAAATCACCTTTTCATGCCCGGCATACTCCGGATTGGCGGCGAAGCGGGGATCGGCGCGCTGGCCGGACAGGATATCGGTGATGTCTTCGATCGCGGGCGAACCGGCATTGTTTGACATGATGACCTCTCCTTTATTTTTGCAGCGCAACATATTGATATCATTATATTTATATTCTATCTTAGAGCCAGGAAAAACGCAGCAGCGTTTAAAGGCGGCAGACAAATTGATCATTCCTGTCCTGCTTTTCGAAAAAGAGGAATTTTTCTGTTCCTTTATACAAATAACGAGCAATAAAATTACAAACAGGTAAGCGCCGGAAAAATCTTAACCGCGAATGGGCACGAATAAACGCGAATGGCCGCGCGCAGCGCAGTTAAAGGTTTTTAACACGAAGTTACGAAGCGGGCACGAAGTTCACAAAGGCTTCGTGCGCTTCGTGTTCAACTTATCTTTCTTCGCGTTAAAATTTTTTAATGCCTGCGGCGCTTTCCAGACATTCGTGCCCGTTCGCGGTTAAAGACTTCTTTGATCGCGGCGGGAAATATCGCTATAGTCCCCGGAAGCCACGGAATGACAGGAGAGGATGACATGAACAGCACCCGAACGACCGCCCTGCTGGCCCTTGCGGCCGCTGCGCTTGTTTACGCCTCGGCGGTCCGGGCGGAAACCGTCATGTCTTCGCCCATGCCGCCCCCCATCGATATCACGCCGCTGCCCGAATCCATGCCGGCGGATCCGCCTATCCCGCCCGAAATGCTGGATCCCATGCCGGCCGCCCCGGTCGAACCCGCGCCGGCCCCCGCGCCGAAGGCGGAGGCCGAAGCGCCTCTTCCGGAAGATCCAGTCGCGGCCTGCCGTTCCGCCAATCCGGACGAAGGTTATATCCGCCAGTGCCTGGCCAAAAAACACCAGGCCGTTTTCGCCGGACTGAAAGCCGCCGAGAACGCCGCGCTCCAGGCCGCGCGAGTGGGCGGCAAGGACTGGCATGAGGAAAGCCGCAAGGCGCAGGCCATTTCCAACAGCGCCATGACCTTCGAAACTTTCCTGGTTTCCGAATGCCAGCGCTATAACGACGGCGAGGAAGACGCCGCGAACGCCGTCACCGGCTGCGAAATCCAGTTGGCCCAGATGCGCACGGCGATGCTGAAACAGCCGTGAGTTTTGAGTTGCCAGTTGCGAGCAGTTCTGCAAGCCACTCGCAACTGGTAACGCGCAACCTGGCCACGCCGCGAACCTTGAAATTACGACGTTCCCGTTCTACATCCTAACACCATGTTGACCCATATCAGCGTCCGCGGCGCGCGCGAGCATAACCTCAAGAACGTCAATGTCGATATTCCGCGGGATTCGCTGGTGGTCATCACCGGCCTCTCCGGCTCCGGCAAGTCGTCTCTGGCGTTCGACACGATCTATGCCGAAGGGCAGCGGCGCTATGTCGAGAGCCTGTCCGCCTATGCCCGCCAGTTTCTGGAAATGATGGCAAAGCCGGACGTCGATTCTATCGAAGGGCTCTCCCCCGCCATCTCCATCGAACAGAAGACGACATCGAAAAACCCCCGCTCCACCGTGGCCACGGTGACGGAGATTTACGACTATATGCGCCTGCTCTGGGCGCGGGTCGGGATTCCCTATTCCCCCGCGACCGGCCTGCCGATCGAGAGCCAGACGGCCAGCCAGATCGTGGACCGCATCATGGCGATGGGCGATGGCACAAAACTCTACCTCCTCGCCCCCATCGCGCGGGGCCGGAAGGGCGAATACAAAAAAGAGTTCGCCGAGCTGCGCGCCAAGGGCTTCCAGCGGGTGAAAGTCGACGGCACGCTCTATGAAATCGACGACGTGCCGGAGCTGGACAAGAAATACAAGCACGACATCGAGGTGGTAGTGGACCGTCTGGTCGTGCGCGGCGACCTTGGCAACCGTCTGGCGGATTCGGTCGAGACGGGGCTCCGCCTTGCGGACGGGCTGCTGATCGCCGAGAACGCGGATACGGGCGCGCAAACGCTGTTCTCCGAGAAATTCGCCTGCCCCGTTTCCGGCTTTACCATTCCGGAGATCGAACCGCGCCTGTTTTCCTTCAACAGTCCGCACGGCGCCTGCCCCGCCTGCGACGGTCTGGGCGCGAAGATGTACGTGGATGAAGACCTGGTCGTGCCGGACCATTCGAAATCCGTGGCGGATGGGGCCATCGAGCCGTGGTCGAAGGCGTTCTCGCATTATTACATGCAGGCGCTGGAGGCTGTGCTGAAATTCTATAAGCAGAAGCCTTCGACGCCGTTTCAGGATCTTCCGGAAAAGGTGCAAAAAGCCCTGCTTTACGGGTCAGGCAGTGATGAGATTTCCATCGTCTATGAAGACCGCGCCAACACCTACCGCACGAAAAAACCGTTCGAGGGCGTGATCCGCAATATGGAGCGCCGCCTTCTGGAAACCGACAGCAACAGCGTGCGCGAGGATCTGTCCCGCTATCAGATGTCCTCGCCCTGCGAGGTCTGCGAAGGCTTCCGCCTGAAGCCGGAGGCCATGGCGGTCAAGATCGGCATGAAGCATATCGGCGAAGTGTCGCAGTTGAGCATTGCGGAAGCCCATGCATGGTTTGGCGCTCTAAGCGGGGCTGCCCCCTCTAACTCCCCCTCCCGCAAGCAGGAGGGGGAGAACAAGAAAAGCGATTCTTCCCCCTCCCTCCTGCCTGCGGGAGGGAGGGCCGGGGAGGGAGGGCCCTCTTCGCCCCTGACGTCGCAGCAACAGGAAATCGCCGTTAGAATTCTCAAGGAAATCAACGACCGGCTGACCTTTCTTATGAATGTAGGTCTGGAATATCTGACGCTTGGCCGCGCCTCCGCCACGCTGTCCGGCGGCGAAAGCCAGCGCATCCGCCTGGCCAGCCAGATCGGAAGCGGCTTGACGGGCGTTCTTTATGTTCTGGATGAGCCGTCGATCGGACTACATCAACGCGATAACAATCGCTTGCTGGACACTCTTAAGAGATTACGCGATATCGGCAACACCGTTTTAGTTGTCGAGCATGACGAGGACGCCATCCGTGCCGCCGACTACGTCATCGATATGGGCCCTGGCGCAGGCACGCATGGCGGAACCATAATTGCTGCAGCACCTTACAAGGAATTGCTCAAGCACAAAGAGAGCATCACGGCGGCCTATATGAGCAGGCGCAGGTTTGTGCCCGTCCCCGCCGAGCGCCGCAAGGGTAAACCCAAGCAGTTTCTGGAAGTCATCGGCGCGACCGGCAACAACCTGAAAAACGTCGACATGAAAGTGCCGCTCGGCACATTCACCTGCGTGACGGGCGTGTCCGGTTCCGGCAAATCGACCCTGACCATCGACACGCTGTTCCAGGCGGTCAGCAAGCGGCTGATGAAGACCAAGGAACACCCGCTGCCGCACAAGGCGCTGAAAGGCGTCGAGTTCGTCGACAAGGTGATCGACATCGACCAGTCGCCCATTGGCCGCACCCCGCGGTCAAACCCAGCCACCTATACCGGCGCCTTCACCCCGATCCGTGACTGGTTCGCCGGTTTGCCGGAGGCGAAGGCGCGCGGTTACGGCCCCGGGCGGTTCAGCTTCAACGTCAAGGGCGGGCGGTGCGAGGCGTGCCAGGGTGACGGCGTCATCAAGATCGAAATGCATTTCCTGCCCGACGTTTACGTCACCTGCGACACCTGTAAGGGTCATCGCTATAACCGCGAGACGCTGGAGGTGAAGTTCAAGGACAAATCCATCGCCGACGTGCTGGACATGACCATCGAGGACGCGGCGGAGTTCTTCAAGGCCGTCCCGTCGATCCGCGACAAGATGGAGACGCTGAAGGAGGTCGGCCTCGGCTATATCAAGGTCGGCCAGCCCGCAACGACCCTCTCCGGCGGCGAGGCCCAGCGGGTGAAGCTGTCCAAGGAGCTTTCCCGCCGCTCGACCGGCAAGACTCTCTATATATTGGACGAACCGACCACCGGCCTGCATTTCGAGGACGTCCGCAAGCTTCTGGAAGTCCTGCATAAACTGGTCGACCAAGGGAATACGGTCCTGGTCATCGAACATAATTTAGAGGTCATCAAAACCGCTGATTGGGTGGTGGATGTGGGGCCTGAAGGCGGGGACAAGGGAGGAATGATCGTGGCTACGGGAACGCCTGAAGCGATTGCCAAAGCCAACGGCTCATATACAGGCGTTTATCTGGCTCCCCTTTTGGAAGACCTTAAAATAAAGACCAAAAAGCCCGCTTCTTTGTAAAAAGGGCCGGAAAACTTGCATAAAAATGAAAGTTACCTTATTATACGTCCATAGGTTTTTTGGAGGAATTTGGTATGAGCGCTACAGGAACAGCGGTAAAAATAGGCGGGCTGCTAATCGCTTTCAATGTCGTGGCTTCTGCTTTTCAGGCAGGCAACGAATTGGCAAACCACGGACTTGGTAATACACAGGTAGCATCCGAAACCTTCGCTAATACCATGGGACGCCATTTTGCTGAAAACGCAGGCAATGCAGCGGCATTGCTCTGGTCTGCCGCACAGGGTGTCTGGAATATTGGATCGGCCTTCGTCGAGGGCGGAGCGGATAAAGTTCAGGGAAACAATTTCGGCCTTAACGGTCCTACGTCCTAATAGAACGCATTATATTAATCAGCCCGTCCGTCACTGGACAGGCTTTTTGATTCGGGGTATGAGGATGTCCTTCCCCTTTCCTTGTGCGGGTGTGGCGGAACGGTAGACGCGCCTGACTCAAAATCAGGTTTCGAAAGAAGTGGGGGTTCAAGTCCCTTCACCCGCACCAGCCTTCGCCCTGCCGGGCTTCGGCTCGGCAAGCCGGGGAGTAATATTCCCTGTTCGATATTAAACCCTATATATGACGCAGGCGAAGGATCCGTCTACCCGGATATCGGGCCTCAATCCGTGCGGGCGCAGCGCACGAAGCGCGAACTTGTTTTTGCCACAGCGGCGGCCCCGCCAGTATCGACGCGCACCCTTTGCGCGAGGGTCGAGTTGTTTTCCGTCGATGTCCAGTAATAAGTGGCAGACACGTCATCGAACCCGCCGATGGCCTGATAACTGTTCCTGATAAGAACCATTTCATCTTCCGAAGGCAGATACCAGTCCGTCTGGCCGTGCGCCGTAAGGTTATAGCAATACTCGGCTGCGGGATGGGTTCCCGCGCCAAATCCGGCCAGGGTATTGGTATTCGTTTCGCCAGTCGTGCTGTTGGTCACGCCGCGCAGCGATCCCGACGATCCCCAGGCATAAGTAGACGACGCGTCCGCCGGCGTCACATACATGGCCGTGCCGGTCGCGGGGGAAACGCCGGCGTAGACGCTGCCGTCCGGCATGACATTGCCGGGACTCATGGCGTTGCTGGACATGCCGACGCCCACCCAGCTCGTACCGTCGCAATACTGAAGCACATTGGTGCCTGTGTTATACATCAACTGCCCTTCGGAACCCGCCGGCACCGTGCATCCGCCCCCGCCCGCGCCGGCCACCGGCCGGGAAACCGCGTTCCAGCTATAGCCATCGCACCACTGAAGCATGTGATAATCGGTGTTGTAGGTCATGTCCCCGGCGGAGCCGCTCGGCGAGGAACAGGCCATATAAAGCGCCCTTGGCGTGAAATTGGCGCCTGCCGACAAACCGTCCCCCACCTGGCCCTCCGTGCCGCGGCCCCAGCACCACGCGCTGCCGTTCGCGCGGACGCCGCAGCCCGTCTGCACCCCCTGTTCCGTCCGAATCCAGTCCGTAAACAACGTGGAATCGCCCGATGTTCCGACCTGGACAGGCACGCTTTTCGCCACATTGCTTCCGTACCCCAGCCTGCCATTCGAGCCCAGCCCCCAGCACCAGGATTCGCCGTTCGACCGCGTGCCGCATGTGAAGGAACTGCCGGAAGAAAGGCTGATCCAGTCCGTAAAAACCGTCGATGTCCCGGCGGTGCCAACCTGGACAGGCACGTTGCTGGTCGTCGTGAACGTCCCGTTCCCCAGTTCGCCGTTGCCCGAAGCCGTTCCCCAGCACCAGGCCGTGCCGTTGGCGCGGACG
The DNA here is from genome assembly GCA_039808845.1 of Alphaproteobacteria bacterium. Taxonomy (GTDB): domain Bacteria; phylum Pseudomonadota; class Alphaproteobacteria; order Micavibrionales; family Micavibrionaceae; genus JBDHTS01. Next base: position 9,696 of record JBDHTS010000053.1, read on the forward strand.
CCGCATGAAAAATTGAGGCCGGTGGATGTCATGACCCAATCCGTGAAATCCGTTCCGCTGCCCACGGTTCCCACCTGGACGGGAACGTTCGAGGTCGATGACGCACCGTTTCCCAATTGCCCCGAACTGCCCTGCCCCCAGCACCAGGCCGTCCCGTTGGCGCGGACGCCGCAACCGCTCTGGTCCCTGTGGGAGATATGGACCCAGTCGGAAAACAGCGTGCCGGAACCGGATGTTCCGACCTGCTCTGGGTAACCGCGAACACCTGTAAAGCCTGTCCCCATACGCCCGTTCGATCCCTGCCCCCAGCACCAGGCCGTGCCGTCGGAACGGATGCCGCAGCCGGTGAAGGTCGCCGTTGCGACTTCCACCCAGTCGGTGAAGATCGTGCCGGTTCCCGCCGTGCCGACCTGTTGCGGATAGGCGAAGGTTCCGGAGGTGACATTGTTGCCGAGCTTGCCGTTGGTCGCGAGGCCCCAGCACCACATCGTGCCGTTCTTGCGGATGCCGCAGGAAAAATCATTCGACGCGGAAACGCTGACCCAGTCGGAAAACAGCGTGCCGGTCGCGACCGTCCCCACCCTGACAGGGATCGCGCTGCTCGTGCCAAGATTGTCATTACCCAGCTGTCCGGAGGCATTGCCGCCCCAGCACCAGGCATAGCCGTCGCGGACGCCGCAGGAATGGTCGTCCCCTCCCTTGACCTGCGTCCACCGCCCGCCATTGCCGAAACCGATCCAGCTTGTGTTATTGCAGTATTGCATCATGGTGGAATCGGAATTGTAAAGAATGTCGCCGGCTGAACCGGTGGGGCCGGTACAAGCCGCGAACGCCCTGTCCGGAACGGACAGGGCAAGAACGGCCAAAAGAAACGCAAGAATGCCCCGGGCCAAATCCGTCATGCCCGCGGAGGCGGGCATCCAAAGGCTTCCGGATCCCGGCGCGCGCATCACTTGCGCCTTCTGAACCGGACGCCGAACAGGACGATATTGCCGCCCAGCAGGACGCCCGCCAGAAGCATCATCCAGCCGTCCATGCCGGCCTTGTTGATGCCGTAACCGGTATGGGCTTTCATGCCGTTCATGTCCTTCTGCAGATCGTTCATGGCGGTCCGCATGTCGGCCTGCTGCGTTTTCAGGGCGTCGAGTTCCACCTTCATCGCCTTGTTCTGCGCCTCAAGCTCCCTGCCCGCCTCGATCATCGGCGCGATCAGGCCGACGTAGTTGACCGATTTCGTGCGCATCGCGTCGTCCGCCGTATGCACCAGTTCGGGGAAGGTTTTTTCCAGTTCCTGCGCCATCACGCCGAATTCGACGCGGCCTTTTTCATCGTCCTTCATGCGGAAGCTGTAGGTCTGGACCTGGCCCAGTTTTTCCAGCATGGAGCCGCGCAGGCGCAGCGGATGGATATCGGTTTTCAGGCGGCGGTCCGACACGTCGGTGATCGTGCCGGTGTATTCGATATCGCCCGTCACTTCGAGTTCGACGCTCGGGTTCGTCATGCCGATGCCGACCCGGCCCTGGGATGTGAACACGATCGGCGTGCTGTCCGTCGCCGTGCCGTCGTCGTTGACGCGCAGGGAGAAGCCGTTGCCCGCGTTGATGATGGCCAGCGGCACCGAGGCGTTGGACGTGCCAGACGCGGTGATTTTCAGCACGCTGCCCGTCGAGGCGGCGTTGTTATAGGAATTGGCGAGCGCCAGAACCGATCCCGTGGTCATGGAATTCGAGGCCATGGTCATGGCCGTGCCGGTGGTCAGGCTGTCCCAGTTCCAGATCTGCGCATTCGCGCCATTGCCGATCGTGTTCCCCGCGGAGGCCGCAGCGAGGCTCGACAGGGCGGGGGCCGGATAGGACGGCGCGGCCAGGCCCGTCTGCGCGCCGAACGACACGCGGTCGGAAACGCTGACCTTGCTGCCGACCGCCAGAACGCCGGTCGAGGAATTGAAGGTCAGGCCGGAGCTGGCGTAGAACACGCCGTTGCTGTTGATCTGGATCTGCTGGTCCGACCCGCCGGGCGACGCGCCGGAAACGATGGAGGCCCACGCGCTGCCGTTACAGAAGTCGAATACGTTGGTCGAGCTGTTGTACCGCAGGCCGCCCATTGTCGTGCTGGAGCACGCCAGCGTGTTCGCGCTGCTGAACCGCACGTCGCCGTTCACATCCAGAGCCGCCATGGGCGTTGTCGTGCCGATGCCCACCCGGCCCGCGCTGGTGATGCGCAGGCGCTCGGTCAGGCCGGTGCTGTCCGTCTGCGACGTATGGAATACCAGCGCCGAGGGCAGGTTGCCGGAGGAGACCGTATTATCGACGATGCCAAGGATCGACGCGCCAAGGACCATGCCGGTGCCCGCCGTCGTATTCGTCTGCCCCGCAAAGCCAATGCCTGGCAGGTAAGCGCCTGATCCAAGAGCCGATGGTGTCGCACTCCATAAAGAGTTATTTCTTTTAAGCCCAATCAGTGAATAGGTATTTTTACTATTTCCTGTTCCATAAACTGCAGCATGAAATGCGCCTTTTGTATCATTGCCTGTGCCTTGGACTGAATTGATGGTTCCTGAATACCCAGGAGGTGAGTTGGTATGTTCCACTGCGAAATAGTTTGTGCCAATCGAGTTGTTTGTACCCCCAAGATTAGCGATGATTCCAGTTGTAGTACCGCCACTCGATAGATTTTCGATAAACAGAGCCGCTGGCTGTGTAGTACCGGTATTTGTCACACTCAGCCGCTTGTTTGTATCATCCCAGGCCAGGCCGGCATCCCCGCCCAAGCTGCCCGTGCTGCTGCGGAACTGTACATAACCCGTGCTGCCCGCCGCCGTCACCGTTGCGCCTGAATTCACCGCCGCCCACGCGCTGCCGTTACAGAAGTCGAACACGTTCGTCGAACTGTTGTAGCGCAAGGAACCCGCCGTGCCGCTGGCGCAGGCCAGCGTATTGGCGCTGCCGAACTTCACCTCGCCCGCAACATCCAGCTTCGCGGCGGGCGTTTTCGTGCCGATGCCGATATCGCCGGTGGAAACGGTCGTGCCGGTGCCGTTGACGCCGGTGCTGAAAATCAGGTTGCCGATGCTCAGATAATTCGACGTGCCGCTGGCCGGGACGTCGATATTATAGCCCAGCAGGATGTTGTTATTGCCGGTCACCAGCGTACCGCCGACCTGGTCGCCGATCAGGACGTTGTTGCCCGCCCCGTTCGCGTAGAGCGCGGCGTTGCGGCCGATATAGACGTTCCGGTCGCCGGATGTCGTCGTGTAACCGGCCTGCTTGCCGATCATGACGTTATAGCTGCCGGTGCTGTTCACGCCCGCCGTGTTGCCGATGAAGGTGTTCTCGCTGCCCGAAACCAGGAACAGGCCCGCCTGATGGCCGATCATGGTGTTCTGGCTGCCGGAGGTCAGGTTGGCGCCCGCCTGCTCGCCCAGCGTCACGTTCTTCGTGCCGCCGACAATGGCCGCGCCCGCGCCCGAACCCAGGAACATATTGTGAGAGGTGTAGTTCGTCGCGGCGTCGGACAGATTGTCGATGGAAACGGTTCCTGCCGCAGGCGTGGCAATGGCCGCCCATGCGCTGCCGTTACAGAAATCGAACACGTTCGTCGTACTGTTATACCGCAGGCCGCCGATCGTACCGCCGCCGCAAGCCATCGTGTTCGCGCTGCTGTAGAACCGCACCTCGCCCGACACATCCAGTGCCGCCACGGGCGTGGTTGTGCCGACGCCGACAAAACCGCCGCTTCCATAAACAGTAATGCCTTGCGGGGAAGACGTTCCATTGGAATTGGAAATCCGCAAAGTGCCGTTGACATTCTGCATGAGGAAATAGGCAGGATTCGAGGTGAATATATGATTGCCGGTTCGTATGCTGCCATTCACCTCCAGCGGACTTTGCGGAGAAGACGTGCCAATGCCGACATTGCCCGCCGATGTGTAAACGAACGTGCTGGCCGCACTCAGCGTATTGCCGCTGTTGAACTGGATCTGGCGGTCGGAGCCGGCGACGGCGCCCGAACTGCTCGCCCCCATCACCAGCTTCTGCCAGCTGCCGTTCGCGTAAACCTCGAAGTCGTTACCCGTGCTGCTGTACCGCATCATGCCGTTCTGCGGGCTTGCGGGGCGCGAGGCATCCAGGCCCTGTGGGAAGATCACAGCATCCGTACTGCCCCGCATGTCGAGCAACGCGGCGGGCGTCGTAATGCCGATACCGACCCGTCCACCCATGATGGCCATGGCGTTGTTTTGATAAACGGTCACTTTCGTCGACGAAAGCGGGATGGCGACGGAATTGTTGCCATATACTGACGAACTGCCGAAACCGATGGACCCATCTCCGCCTACCCATGTGTTATAGCCAATAGCTATGGAATAGTCACCATCCACTGTTATGGAACTTCCTATTGCCGTTGCATAATTACCATCGCTATAGTTTCCGGCACCTACCAATGTCGTTTCAGTGCCGCCAGCCCAGACATTTTCACCTATGGCTATACCCCCACCAAAACCTGTAGAAGCAGAATTGCCAATCGCTATGGCGCTGTTCCCTATTGCATAAGACCGTCTGCCTACAGCCACAGCATAATCGCCTTCAACATGAGCGTCGTGACCTAAGAGAGTCGATCCCGTTCCCGCTATGCCAAGAGAGGCTCCATAACCAACGATAGTGTTGTTCGCCGAGGCCGCTGTGCCGTCAGCGCCGGACCCTATGATGATATTTTGACTTCCAGTCGTAATAGAGTCGCCTGCATTATAACCCAGGGCAATATTATTTGCCCCTGTCGTGAGCGCAGCGCCTGCGCCATTGCCCATGACCGTGTTGCCCGCCCCCGTCGCCGCGCCGTTCCCGCCCGTCACGAAGACGCTGTTCGTGTCCCGGCCCGAGCCTCCGACGACGATCCGGTTGGCGGAGGTCAGGACGCCGGTCGTCGAATGATAGGTCAGGCCGGATGAGGCATAAAGAACGCCGTTATTGTTCAGTTGGATCTGCTTGTCGGAACCGGCCACCGCACCCGAACTGCTCGCCCCCATCACCAGCTTCTGCCAGCTGCCGTTTGCGTAGACCTCAAAATCGCTGCCTGTGCTGCTATAGCGCATCATGCCGTTCTGCGGCGTGGCCGGACGCGTGGCATCAAGGCCTTGCGGGAACAGGATCGCATCGGTGCTGGCGCGCATATCAAGTGCGGCCGATGGGCTTGTTGTGCCGATACCAACAAGTCCCGTGGATGTAATCCGCAGGCGTTCAGTCACGCCTGCGTTACCGTTAATTCTTGTGAAAAACCTTAACCCGCCATCATAGGAACTGGCCGTTGTGCTTTCATGATAACCCTGGATGACAGCGAAAATTCTATCCTGATCCGCACTACCGCCGAAGCCGATACCACCGCCGACATACTGGGCGGCAGCGGCCGTATCATAGGACGCCATACCATACTGGAAATTGTTTACCGTGCTAAGATTAGGGGATCGTACATCCAGCCTTACAGATGGTGTAATGGTGCCAAGGCCCATATTATTGGACGAGTCAAAAACCATTGCGGAGGCCGATGTGTTCAGTCCGCTTTTGACAAGGAAGAATTTTCCACCACCAACGCCATACCCGCTGTTCGAAGATCCGATAACCCAGTCACCGCCGGTCGCTCCGGTGTTGGTGATGGTGATGCCGGCGCCAACATTGGAAATTGAAAGCGGGTTGGCAGGTGAAGCCGTACCAAGGCCCAGATAACCGACAGAGCTGTAAGTAAATGTCGAGACAGCCGCCAGCGCCCCGCCCGAATTGAACTGGAGGCCCCGGTCCGGCGACGCGGCCAGCGAGGCGTTGGTCAGGATGTCCTGCCACGTTCCCGCCTGATAGGCCTCGAACCGGTCGTTCACGCTGTTATAGCGCATCATGCCGTTCACAGGCGATGAAGGCCGGTTCGCCGTCCCGCCGCGCGGGAACAGGATGGCGTCCGTCCCCGCGACCTCGAACTTCGCGGACGGCGCCGTCGTGCCGATGCCGACATTGCCGCTGGCGTCGATGCGCATGCGCTCCGCGGCGGACGTCATGCCGTTGGTATAAAAGCCAAGCTGGCCGTTCGTGCCCGCCGCCGTGATCCCGGCCTGGGTGCTGCCCGTCGCGTTGAAGGCGATGCCGCCGCCCAGCGTGCCGCCGCCCCAGGCCGTGCTGAGATGGACCCGGGCGTTGGTCTCGGACCCGGCATACATCTGGATGTTTCCGCTCGTCGGATTGATCTGGAAGGCCTTCCCGCCAGGGGCGGCGCCGACGCCGACCGTGCCGTTCAGATAAGACGTCCCCTCGACGGACAGCAGGGCCGCCGGGCTGGCCGTGCCGATGCCCAGATAGCCCACGGAACTGTATACGAATGTGCTGGCGGCGCTTAAGGTATTGCCGCTGTTGAACTGGACCTGACGGTCCGAACCGGCGACCGTCGAACTGCTCGCCCCCATCACAAGTTTCTGCCAGCTGCCGTTCGCGTAAACCTCGAAATCGTTGCCGGTTGAGGAATAACGCATCATGCCGTTCAGCGGCGTCGAGGGCCGCTGCGCGTCCGTGCCGCGCGGAAAGTAGATAGCGTCCGTGCCAGACACTTCCAGGGATGTGGACGGTGCCGTCGTATTGATGCCGAACCTGACGTTATTCGTGGAACCGGAGAAGGTCACAGGCTCAGCAATGCCGGCATTATGTGTAACCTGCAAACCGCCCGATGAAGAATCGAATTGCCAGAGGATTGAACTGGAATTGACCAGTTTCAAGTAACCGTTGGTCCCGCTGTCGCCTACTCTCAAAACACCTTTGACATGAAGCTTGTCCTGTGGCGACGTCGTGCCAATACCTACATTGCCCGCCGAGGTGTAAACGAACGTGCTGGATGCGCTTAGAGTATTCCCGCTGTTGAACTGAATTTGCCTGTCCGAACCGGCGACCGCGGCACTGCTGGCCGTCGAAATCTGGGTCCAGGAGCCGCTGGTCTGGCAGGCGTAGAACAGGTCCGCCGCGCTGTCGTAATAGATCGCCCCTTCCGTCGAGGCCGAGCAGCTTTCGCCGCCATACGCCATTTTGACGGTGCCGTTCACATCCAGACGCGTCGCGGGTGACGCCGTGTTGATGCCGACATAGCCATTCGAATGAATGCGCATGCGTTCATATGTTACGTTTCCTACAGACTGATATTGATTGAATGCAATCGGTTCGTTCCCGTTATCGCCGGACTGGATGTTCATGACGCCGGTATCGCCGGTTCCAGCGCCATAAACGCTGAAATAATCGCTGCCCCCGCCCATGCTGCCGCGAAGCTGGCCGTTGTATCCCGGAGAGGCAGACGTGGTTAAAGTCGTCGGGTAAGATCCGCCTCCGCCCAGGGAGTCCCTGACCGTCAACGTTCCGTCCACGGTTGTTCCGCCGACGACATGCAAAGAGGCTGCAGGCGACGCCGTGCCGATGCCGATATTGCCCACAGAGGAATAAACAAATGTGCTGACCGCGCTCAACGTATTGCCGCTGTTGAACTGGATCTGGCGGTCCGAACCGGCGGCCAGCGAGGCG
>JBDHTS010000054.1:0-17022 GCA_039808845.1 Alphaproteobacteria bacterium
AGGGATCAATGACTATCTTTCCTCAGATGGCGACGATGTTATTTATGGAGATGATCTAGCAGGACTTTATTCTGGAAACGATACAATCATTGGAGATAAAGGGGCAGATACCATATATGGCGGGGGTGGAGATGATGAAATTTGGGGTGCTGATACCCACGTAGGGGTTGATACCGCTGGAAATTACATCGACGGCGGATCAGGAAACGACACCCTTCATGGCGCTGATTATAATGATGAAATCTATGGCGGATCAGGAAACGATCACATTGGCGGCGCCAATGGCAATGACCTGATCCACGGCAACGATGGTGCCGATACCATCAATGAAGATCTCGGACAGGATACGATTTATGGAGATGACGGTGACGATACCATCTCGACTTACAGCCCTTCCGGTGGCGGCGATGATACTGTTTACGGCGGCAACGGCAATGACAATATTCAAGCCAGCGGCTCGAATAACTATCTGGATGGCGGCGCTGATAACGATACGATTAGTGGAGGCGTCGGAACCGATGAAATTCACGGCGGATCCGGAAACGATTATATCACGGCCTTCAATGGGGACAATCTGATTTATGGCGACGATGGTGTTGATACCATCTATGCAGGTGACAATAACGACACAATAAACGGCGGAAGCGGCGCTGACACCATTACCGCATACGCAGGAACAGATACTATCAACAGCGATGTAGGTGACGATACGATTTACGCTGGTGATGGTGCCGATATTGTTCATGGCGGAACCGAGAATGATACCATTAAAGGTGAATCCGGTGGGGATATACTTTATGGTGATGATGGGAACGACAATATAGATGGTGGTATTGGATCAGATACCATTTATGGCGGAAATGGTAATGATACTATGTACGATTGCGAGTTTTCCGGAGATGCCTTCGGTGAAGTCGATTATCTCTATGGGGAAGCTGGTGATGATACTCTTTATGCGATCTATCAAAACAATTATCTGTATGGCGGCTCTAATAACGACACCTATAATCTTTGGCTTAACTTAACCGGTACAAGCAGAACAGATACTGTCGAGGACTCCAGTGGCACAGCCGATGCTATAGTTCTTCAGTTTGACTCGACCTTTGCAACTTACGTTTCTTCTTACATTGTTGGCTCTGATCTGCATATGATTTTTGATGACACGAATGACGATGAAATCATCATTAAAAATCAATACACCGCAGATTCTTTTGGCAACACCATCGTCCAATCGATCGAATCTATAAAATATCTCGACAACGTCAATGTTGCAGCTGTCTCCTATACGCTCGGCACCTCCTCCGGCGAAACCATCAATGGCACCTCTATCAGCGAGGCCATTTCCGGACTCGGCGGGAGCGATACGATCAACGGGAATGACGGGAACGATCTGATCGTCGCGGGCACGGGGAACGATACGGTCCACGGCAATAACGACAACGACAAGATCTATGGCGGCGACGGCGACGATACGCTGTATGGCGGCGCGGGCAACGACGCGCTGGACGGCGGCACCGGCACGGACCTGCTGAACTACACGGGCGAAACGGCGCTGGTGACGGTCGACCTGTCGGCGGGCACGGCCTCCGGCACCTCCATCGGCTCCGACACCGTTGCCGGGTTCGAGAACGTCACCGGCACGAACAGTTACGGCGACACGCTCACGGGCGACGGCGGATCGAACATCCTGACCGGCCTCGGCGGCGGGGACACGCTCAACGGCAATGGCGGCGCGGATTATCTGGACGGCGGACTCGGCAACGATACGCTGAACGGCGGGGACGGCGACGACATCCTGATCGGCTGGTCCGGCAACGACGCGCTGAACGGCGGCAACGGCACCGATACCGCGGATTACAGCAGCTCCACCTCCACCGTTATCGTCAGCCTGGCGAGCGGCACGGCCTCCGGCGCGGGGTCGGACACGCTCTCCGGCATCGAATGGATTATCGGGGGCTCCGGCAACGACACGCTGACCGGCGACACGGGCGCGAACATGATCAAGGGCAACGCCGGGGACGACACGATCAGCGGCGGCGACGGCAACGACCTGCTCTACGGCAACGCGGGCACGGATTCCATCGACGGCGGCAACGGATCCGATACGGCGGACTATACCACGGCGGCCGCGGGCATCACCGCCGATCTCTCCACGGGATCTGTCTCGAACGACGGCGACGGCGCGTCGGACACGCTCTCCAATATCGAGAACATCACCGGCTCCTCCCACGCCGACACCATCACGGGCAGCAGCGTATTCAACATCATCGACGCGGGCGCCGGCAACGACACCGTTTACGCCGGGTCGGGCAGCGATACGATCTATGGCGGCGCGGGCGACGATGTCCTGTATGGCGAGAATAATGACGACACCTTCTACACCGGCCTCGGCAACGATACTTATGACGGCGGCGCGGGCAGCGGCGACAAGGTGAATTTCGCCTCCCTCTTCTCCGCCGTCACGGTTGACCTGGCCGCCGGCACCGCCTCGAACGCGACGGACGGGTCCGACACGCTGACCGGCATCGAGAACATTATCGGCTCCGGCGCGGCGGACGATATCCGCGGCGACGCGAACGCCAACAACCTGTCCGGCGGCGGCGGAAACGACACGATCGCGGGGCGCGGCGGGCTCGACACCCTCACCGGCAGCGGCGGCAGCGACACCTTCGTCTTCGAAACCGCGACGGCTTTCAGCAATATCGACGTCGTCACCGACTTCAAGACGAACGAAAGCGACAAGCTGGACCTGTCGGACATCCTGACCGGCTTCAACCCCGGTACGGACCTGATCACCGATTTCGTGGAGATCACGACCTCCGGTTCCAACAGCATCCTGAAAGTGGATATCGACGGCACGGGCTCGACCTACGCCCTGACCCAGATCGCCACGCTGAATGGAATCACGGGCCTGACCGACGAAGCCGCGCTTTACAGCAACGGCACCATCATCGCCTGAATCGTTAACGAAATTATAATTCCGGCGGAAACGATCTTCCGGAATTATGTTTTTTGCGTGAATAATGGCCGTCTTATGGTATGTTCAGGCAATAGAATCTTTACCTATTCCCCGGTATAATGAACGGGACCGGAAGAACTCCGTCGGCTAAACAGGGAAGAACTCCATGGCGCTTGTAATCGACCTGAAACCGCACGAAAAAATACTGATCGGGACGGCCGTCATCACCAACGCCGACCAGCGGACCCGCCTCCACATCGCCGGCGACGCCCCTATTCTCCGGGAAAAGGATGTGATGCAGGAGGAGGACGCGAACAGCCCTTGCCGCAAGATCTACTTTCTGGTGCAATGCATGTATCTGGCCCCCGACCCGAAAATCTACTTCGACAGATATTTCGGCATGATCAAGGAAATCCAGGAGGCCGCGCCCACGACCACCTTTTTCTTCCTGAAAATCAACGAGACGATCCTGGGCGGCCATTATTACAAGGCGATGAAAGAAGCGCGCGAACTGATCAAGCATGAAGACGAGCTGATAGCCAATGTCAAAACATCCAACGCCCGCTAATCCGCACGCCGCCGCTGCCGGCGCCTATGGCCAGCACGCGCTGAAGCACACGCCCGACCAGCGGGAGCTTGAGGGCCGCGTGCTGCTGAAAGCTGCACAGAAATTCCAGGATCTGCAGAACGCGTGGGATGCCATGACACCCGGCAGCCTGGACGAGGCGCTGACCTATAACCGCCAGATCTGGATGATGTTCGTCGATACCGCGATCGAGGATAAAAACCCCGACCGCCCCCGATCGCTCCGCAGCAACATCGCCAACCTCGGCACCTTCATCTTCAAGCATACGATCGATACGCTGGCCAGTCCCTCAAAGGAAAAGCTGAATATCCTGATCGAGATCAACCGCGAGATCGCGGCGGGCCTGATGCAAAAGCCGGAAACCGGGTTGAGGGAATAGAGATATTTCCTGGACTGTCTCATCCCGGCGAAGGCCGGGATCCATACTATGCTTAAAATAAGCGCAGTGGTTGCCAACGATCATAGAGCGCGCTCTATGATCGTTGTCGCTTTCTGTTCTCATGGATAAAGCGTATGCGTCCCGGCCTTCGCCGGGATGACAGACTTTAAAAAAGAGCGATTAAGCGAAGACCGACACACCCGAACCGGACGAAGCGCCCGTCTGGGCCGCGCTGGCGAAAGCGGCGATCTGGCGGGCCGTCGCACCGGATGATTTGGCTTTGACGGGCGTGGGTGTCTGTTGCGGCTGAGGCTCGGGCGCGGAGGCCTGGACCTGGACCGTATTGGCGGGTTCCGGGGCCCTTTTGGATACGGCGGAGGCCAGAGCCTCGGCCTGGCGGGCAGCATCGCGGGCACGGCTTTCAAGCGTGGTGTCCGACGGGAAACTTTGCACCACATCGCCGGTTTCGCTGTCGCGCAGCTGGAGGATAGCCTTGTCGAAGTTCACATCGACATAAACATAAGGGCTGACATAAGGAGCCTGAGCCACCTTCTGAACCCGTTCGGGGTTGGCGGCGAAAGAATCAGCGGTACTGGCCTGTTCGGTGTTCCCCCGAACCAGGGGCGCTGATTGCAGAACTGAATTGACTGCTTCAATCATCGTCCTGACCGTTTCTTCAATCCCACGGCTGTTTCCCTGCCGCAGACACAATATCCTAGTATCATGATATCAGCCGCTTCGTAAAAAGTCAAACGAAACCGGACGGATTCTTTCGATTGATTTTATTGTAAGCATTTGAATTATTAAATATTTTTTACCATTTCTTTACCATTCCGGTTCCATCATTTCCGCATGCCATCCCGATCCAAAAGCTTTGCCGTCAACGGTTTGCGGCCAAAGACCGCATGGAAAAAGACTTCGAAAAGCTTTATAATGGTTTCCGGAGTGTTAATAATGGCAGGGCGATTCGCTGCCCGGCGTTATTCCTGCATTCCATACCCTTGCGCTCTTCAGGCGCGATCTTTCGTCCATAAATACAATACAGGTCAGTGCGTTGAACAGCTTTTTTGATACATTGAAGCAACTCGGTCCGGCCCGTCTCGGCATCATGGGCGCGGTACTTGCCGGACTCTTGCTGTTCTTCATCTTCGTGTCGATGCGTATGTCCACGCCGGACATGAAGATGCTCTATGCCGATCTGTCCTCCAGCGATTCTGCCGCTGTCGCGTCGCGGCTTGATGGCGTCAACATTCCCTATGAACTAAGCCCCGACGGGACGAAAATCAGCGTGCCCGGCGATGCGGTCGCCCGCGCCCGGATGCTGCTGGCGCAGGATGGCCTGCCCGATGGCGGCTCAATGGGATACGAGCTGTTCGACAAGCAAACCAGCTTCGGCACAACCAACTTTGTCCAGAACATCAACCAGGTCCGCGCGCTGGAGGGCGAACTGTCCCGCACCATAGGCTCGCTGAACCAGGTGCGTGGCGCCCGGGTCCATCTTGTCCTGCCGCAGCGCGAACTGTTCAGCCGCGACAGCCGCCCCGCCTCCGCCAGCGTAGTCGTCAACCTTCGGCCAGGCGCGCGCATCGACAAGGAACAGATCCTGGCGATCCAGTCCCTTGTCTCCTCCGCCGTGCCGGATCTGAAACCCGACAAGGTCGCGGTCATCGACAGCGACGGCAATCTGCTGGCCCGTGCGGGCGATGACGACGAAGTGATGGCCGGCGTCAAGGCCGAGGAAATGCGCCGCAATTACGAAACACGCACCGCGCAGTCCCTGGAGGATGTCATCGGCCATATTGTCGGCTTCGGCAAGGTGCGCGTGACGGTCACCGCCGACATGGATTTCGACCGCGTCACAACGAACCAGGAATTGTTCGATCCCGAGCAACAGGTCGTGCGTTCGACCCAGACCGTGAACGAACAGAACAAGGAACGGGATCAGGGCGGCGGAGACGTTTCGGTGCAGAACAACCTGCCCGCCATCTCCGGCGACCTGCTGAACGACAAGCCCACATCGGAAGGATCGCGCACGGAAGAAACGACGAACTACGAGATCGGCAAGACCGTCCGCAATATGGTGCATGAGGGCGGCGGCGTCACACGCCAATCCGTCGCCGTTCTGGTAGATGGGAACTACACCACGGATGACAAGGGCGTGAAAACCTATCAGCCGCGCTCCGACGAAGAGATCAAGAAGATCGACAGCCTCGTCAGATCCTCCATCGGCTTTGATGAAAAACGGGGCGACAAGGTCGAGATCGTCAACATGCAGTTCGCGGATATTACCCCGGACGACAGTGAAATCGTTGATGACAGCAAGCTTCTGGGCTTCGAGAAAAGCGACCTGCTCGACGCGGTGGAGATCATCACCGTCGCCATCATGGTCATCCTCGTCATCCTTCTGGTTCTGCAGCCGATGGTCAGCCGCCTGATGTCCACCGAAGGTCCGTCTTTGGGAGAAGACCTTGAAACAGATCTTCTGGCCGCCCGCCCGGCCAATCCGGCGCTGATGAGCCCGGACTCCCTGCGTTCAGAGGAATTCCGGGCGCCCTCCGCCGAAGACGATGAATCGCTGATCGACATGCAGGCCGTGGAAGGCAAGGTGAAAGCCTCCTCGGTCAAGAAGGTTGAGGATATCGTCGAAAACTATCCTGCGGAGACCGTTTCGGTGCTGCGCAGCTGGATGACCCAGGAAACATAAGGAACGCCTGCCTTGGCCATGCGCATACGCGAAGATTACCGCACGCTCTCCGGCCCGGAAAAAGCCGCGATCTTCATGCTTGCGCTGGGCGAGGAGCATACGGCCAAGATCTTCGAGCACATGGACACGGAGGAGATCCTTGAACTCTCCCAGACCATGGCCACGCTCGGCAAAGTCGGCGCGAACGTGATCGAGCGCCTGTTTATCGAATTTACCGAACAGATGAGCTCGACCAACGCCCTGATCGGCACGCTGGATTCCACCGAACGCCTCCTGACCAAGGTTCTGGGCAAGGAAAAAGTCGGCGTGATCATGGAGGAAATCCGGGGTCCCGCAGGACGCACGATGTGGGAAAAACTGGGCAATGTGAACGAGGAGATCCTCGCCAACTTCCTGCAGAAGGAATATCCGCAGACCGTCGCCGTCGTCATGTCGAAAGTGCAGACGGACCATGCCGCACGCGTCCTTGCCCTGCTCCCGGAAAATTTCGCGCTGGAAGTCATCAACCGCATGCTGCGGATGGAGGCCGTGCAGAAGGAAGTGCTGGAGGATGTCGAAAAAACCCTTCGCACCGAATTCATGGCCAACCTGTCCCGCACGCAACGCCGCGACAGCCACGAACTGATGGCCGAGATCTTCAATAACCTGGATCGTACGGTCGAGGCGAAATTCATGGAGGAGCTGGAAAAACAGTCGCCGGATTCCGCCGAAAGGATCCGCAGCCTGATGTTCACCTTCGAGGACCTGCTGAAACTGGCGCCGTCGTCAATCCAGACGCTTATTCGCGCGGTAGACAAGGAAAAGCTGCCGATCGCGCTCAAGGGCGCGACGGAATCCTTGCGCGATTTGTTCTTCTCCAACATGTCCGAGCGCGCCGCCAAGATCATGAAGGAAGATATGGCCGCCATGGGTCCTGTACGTCTGAAAGACGTCGAGGAAGCGCAGCAGGCCATCGTCGCCACCACCAAAGACCTCGAAGCACGCGGCGAGATCACCATCTCCTCCGGCGCCGAGGAAGACGAGCTGATTTACTAAGATGGCGGACCAGGATGCCTTGACCCGCGCCCCGAGAAAATTCCTCTTCGACATCAATAATTTTGATGAGCAGGAAGAACCGGATCCCGATGCGCCTCCACCGCCCCCCGTCTTCACCGAAGACGAAATGGCGCTCGGCCAGAAAGAAGCATTTGAGAGAGGGCGCCAGAAAGGCCTGGCTGAGGCGAAAGAACTGCGGGAAAAGGCCGTGGCCGATCTAGTCGAAACGGTGACAGACAGGCTGGGACGCTTGTTTGATTCCGAAATCCGGCGTTCGCAGCAGTTCGAGGCCGAGTCTCTTCTCCTGACACGCCAGATTTTCGAAAAGCTCTTTCCTTTGCTGAACGAAGAGAACGGCCTAGCCGAGGTGGAAAAAGCTGTCGCCACAGTTCTGGAAACCCAGCGACAGCAGCCGGATATCATCGTCGAGGTCCATTCCGATTTCCTGGAGGATATCCGTGGCGTGGCCGATCTGGTGAAACGATCGGTCCACCTGCCCGGAACGGTCACTGTCACGGCAAACGACACGTTGAACCAGGGGGACTGTCGGCTGTCCTGGAACGACGGCGGAGCGGAACGCAACGCGACTGGCCTGGCCGCCGCCATCCGGAAAACGCTGGAAGAGGCCCTTGCCGGAAAGCCCGTGCTGCGGGATAATGACAGTCAGGCGTAGGAGAGTCCGATGGCAGAAAAGCCCGAAGGCGGAATGAGTTTCAACGAAATCGAAGGCACCAGCGTTAAGGACGACGAACAGCAGTTCGCGCCCGGTGAACCGATGGTGGGTGACGTCACCGCGATTTATGATATTCCCGTCCAGATTTCCGCCGTCCTTGGCCGATCGACCATGCAGGTCAGCCAGCTCCTGAAACTGGGCCGGGGCGCCGTCGTCGAACTGGACCGCAAGGTCGGCGAAGCCATCGATATTTACGTCAACAACCGGCTGGTCGCCCGGGGCGAGGTCGTCGTCGTGGAAGACAAGCTGGGCGTTACGATGACAGAGATCGTAAAGTCGGACCGCAGTTAGTGGCTCCACCCCTCACCCAAACCGCGAAGATGCGGTTTGGCCTCTCCCACGGGAGAGGCAAGAAATACCTATAAACACTTTAAAATCTTACCTCTCCCTTGGGAGAGATCGAAATGTCTTCTTCAGGCGTTTCGGGTGAGGGATAATATCAAAACAACTTCCCGCCATCCGGAACATCTTTATCCGCCCCGATCAGCACTACCGCGCCCTTTTCATCCGGGAAGCCCAGCAATAGAAATTCCGAAACGAACCCCGCGATCCGCTTCGTCCCCAGATTGACGCACCCCGCCACGCGCTTGCCCGGTAAGGTTTCCGGCGTGTAATGCACGGTAATCTGCGCAGACGTCTGCCAGACGCCCAGTTCCGTTCCAAAATCCACCCAGACCTTGATGGCGGGCTTACGCGCTTCGGGAAAGGATTCCGCCCGGACAATCGTCCCGGCACGGATGTCCACGGCAGAAAATTGCTCAAAATCGATCATGTTCATGATGAATAGGCCTTTTATTCCGTCTTTTTCTTCGTATTGTAACAGTTTAGACTGTGACCGCCAAAGGAGCTATCGTTATGCGTCTCATGATCGTCGGTCAACTGGAAGGATATATCAGCGTGGCGGGGAAAATCGCGCTGCAGCGTGGAGCGAAGGTTATCCATTGCGAGGATATTCAGCAGGCCCTCGGCGCACTCCGTAATGGCAAGGGCGCGGATGTCGCGATGGTCGATATCAAACAGAAAATCGCCGATTTCGTCGAAGCGCTGAAATCCGAACGTATCCATATGCCCGTGGTCGCCTGCGGTGTCGGCACCGACGCCCGCGCCGCCGTCCGGGCCATTCAGGCCGGGGCGAAAGAGTATATCCCCCTCCCTCCCGATGCTGAACTGATCGCCGCCGTCATTGAAGCGGTGACCGAAGAGCCGAACACCATGGTGGCCAATGATCCGGCCATGCAAGCCGTTATTAAAATGGCGGACAAGGTCGCGCCATCCGAAGCCACGATTCTGATCACCGGAGAGTCGGGAACCGGCAAAGAAGTGATGTCGCGTTATATCCACAAGAAGTCCAAACGCAAGGACGGCCCATTCATCGCCGTAAACTGTGCCGCCATTCCGGAAAACCTGCTGGAATCCGAACTGTTCGGGCATGAAAAAGGCGCCTTCACGGGTGCAACGGCCCGCCGCATCGGCAAGTTCGAGGAAGCGCACGGTGGCACGCTGCTGCTGGACGAAGTTTCTGAAATGGCGCCACAACTGCAGGCAAAATTCCTGCGCGTGCTTCAGGAAAAAGAAATCACGCGTGTCGGCAGCAACGAACCGGTCAAGGTCGATACCCGGATCGTCGCGACCTCCAACCGCAATCTGGAAGAATTCGTCAAGAAGGGCGGATTTCGGGAAGATCTGTATTTCCGCCTGAATGTCGTCAACCTGCGCCTGCCTTCCCTCCGCGAGCGCCCGTCCGACATCGTTTCTTTAGCGCAATTTTTCGTCGATAAATACGCCGCCGCCAACGGCGTTCCCGCGAAAAAGCTCAGCAGTTCGGCCGCCGCCCGCATTAAGGGCGCAAGCTGGCGGGGAAATATCCGCGAACTCGAAAACGCCATGCACCGCGCCATCCTGATTTCCATGGAAGACGAAATCGAGGCGGAAGCCATTCATGGCGAAGGCATGGCCGCCCCTGCTCCCACCGTCACGCTGGCAACGTCGGGCGGAGATCCTGTCGTCCGGAATCAGGGCGCCGTGGAATCGATGATCGGACGCACGATTGCCGATGTGGAGCGGGATATGATCCTGAACACATTAAATCACTGCCTCGGCAATCGCACGCACGCCGCCAATATCCTAGGCATATCCATCCGCACCTTGAGGAACAAGCTGAACCAGTATAAGGATGAAGGCCTGAATATCTCCGAAGCGGCAGGCGGACAGTCCTGAAAGGCGTGATAACCTTGAAGAAAATACTGAAAACCATTCTTCCGCGCCCGGTCATCGATCGCGCGATCGACATGCGTGGCCAGCTGCGACTGTCGAGCACGCCAAGCCTGCCTTTTAATTGCGCCAACCTGAAGGCCGCAAACACTTTCGATCTTTCCCCGCTGCTTGAAAACGCCGAAGCCGCGGAAGGCTGGAACCAAGACAATGCCAGCATCGCCCGGGCCATTGGCGACATCGATCTAATGGGCGGGGTCAATCCTGGGGACCGCCGCGCGATCTATGCACTGGTCGCTGCCCTGAAGCCGAAGCGCGTTCTGGAGATCGGAACGCATATCGCCGCGTCCAGCCTGTATATCGCCGCCGCGCTGGAACGTTTCTGCGGTGAATGGGACCGGCTGATCACAGTCGACATCCTTGATGTCAACCACCCGGTTGATGCCCCCTGGCGCGATGTCGGCTATAAAATGCCGCCTGTCGATTACGCTCGCAGTCTTGGTATCCAGGATCATGTCGATTTCGTTCAGTCAGATGCCGTTACCTATATGGAACAGACATCGGAGCGCTTCGATCTCATCTTCCTGGATGGCGATCACGAACCGCACAGCGTTTACCGCGAAGTATCCGCCGCTCTCAAAATCCTGAACCCGGGCGGACTGATCCTTCTGCATGATTATTATCCGGACGCCAGGCCGCTCTGGCCCGACGGCAATATCATCGGCGGTCCTTTTCGTGCGCTGAATCGTGTTTCAAGAGAAACGCCCGATATAAACGTATTGCCGCTCGGCGAACTTCCCTGGCCGACCAAACAGGGAAGCCGCGTCACGAGCCTGGCGTTGATCGTGAAAAAATAGCGATCAGAAAACCGGATCGCGGCTGCCGAAATGTTCCGGCATCAGATCCTCGATATGCGAGGACTTCATCGACACGGCCATCGCCTCCGGAACGATGTGAATGTCTACCCGCCGTTCGGACTGCGGATTGCCCGCAGGCCCTTCCGGCGCTTTGCCGAATGCATCAACCCGGATAGCTTTCGCGGAAAGCCCCTGCTGGGCCAGCGCATTGCGCACGGAAACAGCCCGGCGCATGGAAAGATTGCGGCTCGGCTCCTGCTTTTCCGACAGGTCGGTATAGCCGCTCAGCACGGCTGCCCAGTCCGGCTGAGACCTTATGGAGCGTGCGGCGTATTTGATCTTGTCCATCTCATCCAGTGACAGGCCCGCACTGTCACTGTTAAAATAAACGCTATACGTTGCTATTTGCGGTTTCGGACGCGACTGTGCCAGCGTCTCCATGGCTTCCATATACTTTTGATGACATCCCTCGCCTGCACCCGGTGCATCCGAACTGGCGGCGATCCCGACCCAGCAGTCGAAATGCGTCTGCGCGAGAGCCAGCAAGGCACCATTGTCGATCCAGTCGCCATTTTGAATTGACAGAACCAGCGCATCATGGGCCTGGATCATGATCTTTTGCCTGTCTTCGGCCAGTTTTGTATTGACCGGATCCTCAGGGGGAGGCATTTCCCCTGCCCGCGCCCTGGCCGCCTTGCCCTCAAAATACCGCGCCAGCCTGGCATCCGGCAGGTTTTGCGAGACATAACCGGACAAGCCCATATATTCCGTATCCAGCGTACGGGAAAATTCACTATGCACCGGGCCAGGCTTGATGAATCCTTGCAGTTCCGCACAGCCCGGCAAAACAGGTAGCAGCAGCAATAAAACGATAAACCGCCATTTCATTCCGCTATCGTAGAGGATTCCTGTAAAATGACAACGCCAGGGCAGAAGGCTGGAAAACGTTAATCAATTTGCAACCCGGACCGCCCCCGCGTAAAATAAACTGACCTGAATTTCTTTTCACATATCACTCCTTATGGCCAGTCCGCCTCCAGCACCGCTTACCGCTAACGCTCCCGGATGGGTGAACAACCTGTTGCGCGGGGACGTGCTGCTGGCCGGCGGCATTATCCTGATCCTGACCTTCCTGCTGGTGCCAATGCCGACATGGATGATCGACATGGGCCTGTCCCTGTCGATTACCTTTTCGGTCCTGATCCTGATGACGACGATCTTCATCGTCACGCCGCTGGAATTTTCGACTTTCCCGACCGTTCTTCTGATCACCACGGCACTCCGCCTCGGCCTGAACGTCGCTTCGGCGCGGCTGGTTCTTGAGAGTGGCCACACAGGAACCGACGCGGCGGGCC
Source organism: Alphaproteobacteria bacterium (assembly GCA_039808845.1). Taxonomy (GTDB): domain Bacteria; phylum Pseudomonadota; class Alphaproteobacteria; order Micavibrionales; family Micavibrionaceae; genus JBDHTS01. The sequence goes on from JBDHTS010000054.1 coordinate 12,820, forward strand.
AGGTGATTCAGGCCTTCGGCACCTTTATTATCCAGGGAAACGAAGTGATCGGGGCCATCGTCTTCTCGATCCTGGTCATCGTCAATTTCGTGGTCATCACCAAAGGTTCGGGCCGGATCGCGGAAGTCGCGGCGCGCTTCGCCCTCGACGCCATGCCCGGCAAGCAGATGGCGATCGACGCCGACCTGTCCGCGGGTCTGATTAATGAAGAGGAAGCCAAGGAGCGCCGCAAGAAGCTGGAACAGGAAAGCACTTTCTTCGGCGCGATGGACGGCGCGGCGAAGTTCGTGCGCGGCGATGCGATCGCCGGATTGCTGATCATCTTCGTCAACGTCATCGGCGGCATCATCATCGGCATGGTCAGCCATAACATGAGCCTGGCCGAGGCGGCTTCGAACTACACCACCTTAACGATCGGCGACGGCCTGGTCACACAAATCCCGGCCCTGATCGTCTCCGTTTCGGCAGGCCTTCTCGTATCCAAGGCCGGGGTCGAAGGATCCTCCCAGGCCGCCCTGTTCAGCCAGTTCAGCCGCTATCCTAAAGCCATGGGCCTGAGCGCCGCGATGCTGTTCACTATGGGCCTTCTGCCGGCCATGCCTTTCGCGCCGTTTTTCTTTCTCGGTACAATCATGGGCGGCCTCGCCTGGCTAAACTGGAAAAGCCAGCGCACTGCCGCAAGGCAAGCTGTCGAGCGTACTGCCGCCGATGCCGTTCGCGCCCGCCCGGCGGAGGAACCTATCTCCAAGGCTCTGGCCATGGACACGATCCGTCTGGAACTGGGATACGGCCTCCTGCCTCTAGTGCAGGGCGAAGGGCCGAACAAGCTGACCGACCAGATCAAGGGATTGCGCCGCCAGCTGGCGGAAGATATGGGCTATATTCTTCCTGCCGTGCGGATTCAGGACAACCTCCAGCTTCCTTCCTCCACCTATGTTGTCCGCATCAAGGAGATTGAGTCCGGGCGGGGCGAAGTGCGCCCCGGCATGCTGATGTGCATGGATCCTTCGGGCGACGCCATCTCCCTGCCCGGCGAGAACACCATCGAGCCGACCTTCGGCCTGCCCGCCATGTGGATCGACGAGCAATATCGCGAAGAGGCGCATTTCCGCGGCTATACGGTGGTCGACGCGCCGACTGTCGTCACAACGCATCTGACCGAAATCATCAAGGACAACATGCAGGACCTGCTCTCCTTCATGGAGACGCAGAAACTTCTGGATGAGCTGCCCACGGAATACCAGAAGCTAGTCGCCGACGTGGTGCCCGGCAAGACGACAGTGGGCGGGTTGCAGCGCATCCTGCAGAACCTTGTCGCCGAGCGCGTTTCCGTGCGCGATCTGCCCAGCATTCTGGAGGGCATCGCAGAAGCCGCCAGCTATACAAAGAATCCCATGCTGATCACCGAACATGTGCGCAGCCGTCTAGCGCGGCAACTCTGCGATGCGTCGCGCAATGCCGCTGGCGTCGTGCCGCTGGCGACTTTATCGCCGAACTGGGAACAGGCTTTCGGGGAATCCCTGGTCGGCGAGGGGGAGGAACGGCAACTCGCCATGGCGCCAAGCCAACTGCAGGATTTCATCAATGCCGTTCGCGCCGCTTACGATAAATTCGGACAGATGGGCGAGACCCCGGTGCTGCTCACGTCACCCGGCATCCGTCCCTATGTCCGTTCCGTGATCGAGCGATTCCGCCCGCAAACGACCGTGATGTCGCAGAACGAGATCCACCCGAAATCGCGCATTAAAACGCTGGGTCAGGTGTGATGGCGGAACAGATCCCCTCCACCGCCAAAGCCCTGCGCGACCAGATCCTCGGGCTGCGCGGAGAACTGAACAGGCTGAGGCTGCATTATCTGGGAATTTTTCTGGGCGGCGCTCTGGGACTTAGTATTGCTGTTACCGCCGCCTTGTTCGTGTTCTATCCTTACATGGATGCTATTTTTCCGCTTGCAGTGACTTTGCCGCTTCTCCTGTCCTTCGCCCTCTTCCGCGTCGTCCAGAATTTTTACGATAAGGCCGCCCGGCGGCACGTGATCGAGGCTCTCACACTGACGAGCGGCTTCAGCTATCACCCGGAGGGGACAATCGGGCGCGACGCGATCATTCCCCACACCATTCTGCCGATCCACAAGGAAGCCGTAATGAAAGACGGCTTCGACGGCAGTTATAACGGTGCGCCGTTGACTCTGCAGAATATTCGTCTTGAAGGACCGCCAGTACCCGTCGGGGGACTGCTGGCGCGCATCAAACTCAAGCGTCCGGTCGACGGACATTCCGTTGTGATGACGAGCAATGCGGCACGCGCTTTTTTTTCAGACAAATTCGCCGATTACGGTAAGGTCGGCGTCCCCAGCAAATACGACAGGCAGCTGGAGACTTTCGCCACCGAACGCGCCGAGGCCCGCCTGATCCTGGACGGCCCGTTCGTCGAGCGGTTCATGGAGGCCGGGACAGTGCTCAAGGCCCGCTGGATTGCCGCCAGCTTTCAGAAAACCGAGATCATGATCTTTCTCGACCGCTCAGCCCCCCTGTTGCGCATTCCGCCTCTCTGGTCCCCTGTTAAAGGGGACGCGCTTCTGACCCTCTACACCCAGTTTGAAACCTTCTTCAAACTGATTGACGTATTGAAGCATAACGGGCAGGTGAGTGTTTGATCTTAACCATCATAAGTGATGGTATAATATTAATTAAATAAAAACGGAAAGAAAATCACCGATGATATTATCTCTTCAGCGACATTGCAGATTAAGCGCATTATGAACTTCATGAGGATGAAGAGCATGCTGATGCTGTAAAGCTTTTCTCCCAGCCAGCGAGATAAGATCAGCGGGAAAAATCGGTGGACTGCCCATGGCCTTCCTGTCAAGCGCCAGACGCAGACCGGCGACCTCTCTCTCTGGATTTCCAGACTCCATCAGACTGCCGGCAACTTCGCTTGGTTCCAGGCAAAAGAAAGGATGGATTACTGGCGCCAACCTTTTTACGGCAAGCGATGCTATTTCAAAATGCTCTTGCGGGACCATACAAAAACCACCGTTAAAGGAATCGGAAATAATACTCTCTCCACTAGGCACTCGGGAGACGCCCGCCACGGGCAGTTTGTAATATGCCCCATGCGTTTCAATCGTCGTAACATTACTGTTATGAACAACCGTACCGATAATCCGCATTGTCGGATCGTAAACATCATCTTTGTATTCTACCGTCTGTCCAGGAACTCTTTCCTGAACGACAGCACAATTTGCCTCCCTCAAATAAGCGAAAGGATCCCCGGTCAACCAGCCAAAAGCATAATTCCAAAAGCCGAGACCAAATGCCGTTTCAAGTTTATTTGTGGGAACGACTCTTACACCGTCACCATTCTGAAGCGCAGGCGCTTTTACGACAACTTCGGCAGCCTGCATGAAATCCCTAGCTATAGTCGAAGGATCGATATGCGGTATAGCTTCCTGGATAGGATAAACGGATTGTCTTGGAAACAATTCAGGCGCTTCAGGGACCACCAGCCCAGCCAAATGCACTTTGTTAGCGCATATGCCTCTAAAAACAGGATTTTGATCCACAACCAGAATTGGAGAATGACTATCGATCCTCGATATGGATTGATCTACATGCGCTGTCAGTAAAGCATGATCATAATCTGCCAGCGATGGATCTCCCGAAGGAATCGTCTTTCTAGTCGTTGGCGGATTAAGTACGCAGTCTCTAAATTGTTCATACCCTTCGACCGCACACTCCCACCAAAGTTGATAAGGCTGCAAACTCCAATGCTTAAGCAAAGGAAGGACACATTCTTCGATCGGATTAACGCCAAAAATATCCTGATAGCCCTTATATTTTGAATCAAAAAAAGCACGACCCAATTCAAGGATTTTCACACCTCCCTTGGGAGTGATCTTAAGATCGGCAATGAAAGAGGATATGGCAGCCTGTCCCACGGAAACCTCGTCTTAAATTCACCTCTACCGGGCATTTCATCTATTTTTATATGTAAAAATCTTCGCATGCAAGCAAATTGCGGCAAAACTTTGTTTTATGCACTGGCGCGGGGATTCGATAAAACATATACTGGTTACTGAATCGTAAACGGCCCCTCCATGCGATTAAAGTCCTTCTATGCCAAGACCATGAAAGAAGCGATGCAGATGGTCCGCGACACACTCGGTGAAGATGCCATCATTGTCGCCACCCGCGAGGAAAA
>JBDHTS010000055.1:0-15704 GCA_039808845.1 Alphaproteobacteria bacterium
TCGAAACCGTTTAAATCTTTGAATTGTTTGTTGTATCTTGTTTTCGGCTGTTGCGGTTTTTTGGCCGGAACATATTTGTAAACCGAAGGTCGGGGGTTCAAATCCCTCAGCCGGCACCATTTTTCTCATTAAACCAGTATTGAATAATCAATGGCGTAGCATGTCTTGTTTTTGGCAAAATAATATTCACCAATAACGGAGGACAATTCATGACAAATAATTCTGAAGTTTTGTGCTTGGTTACGGATAAGAACGGCCAGGTTTTTCTGCATGCAGATGCAAAGGGATTGGATATGCTCATAAAAAGCCTCCAGCAGATCAGAAAAAAAATCGATGAAAACATATGCGATCACAATCACTTCATGACAGAGGCGTGGGGAGGCAGTGAACTGACTGAAATACGTTCTTTAGATCGGGACTGGCATATTTGCCATCATTTAAAAGTGTTCGGATGGACAGATGAGTGGGCAAAAAAACACGGTTTTCTTGATAAATGATTTCCCGTATGCTTATCTACTTTAAGCATGGATTTTGCCCATGTGTGACTGGCGACAACGCTGCCTTATGATGAATAGGGGTGACACAGCCGAGCTTGAGGAAGAAAGTCTGCCTTCGCAGATGATTAGAACCTTACGGGACAGCCCGTTATAGCTGATAAAGAGGTCTTCGCCAAACGGCAGGGCAAAGTAAGGTGGCACCGCGTCTTCTTTGATGGAAACGCCCTTACAATCACGGATAGCCGTGAGCGTAAGGGTTTTTTATTGGAGTTGGCGATGACGTTGCAAAGAACATACATTAAGGACTTAGCGTCCGAAACAGGTCAGAAAGTATTGATTTGCGGTTCGGTCGATGTCCGCCGAGATCATGGCAAGTTGGTTTTTATAGATTTGCGCGATGCAACTGGCAAGGTGCAGGCTGTTGTCCTTCCTTATCGATCTGAGCTTCGGCAAATCGTAAGTGCAGTGCGGAATGAATGGGTTGTGCAGGTTGAAGGGAAGATCACCCAACGTCCTGAGAAAATGCAAAAGGAAGGTTTGAATGGCCATATAGAATTGGAAATTGAAGATATTCGCATTTTGTCGCAAGCGAAGGAATTGCCATTCGAGTTGGGAACGATCGTCAACATCGACACCCATCTGGACCATCTGCCTCTTACGCTTCGCGCTGAGCGTTATAAAGCGATTTTCAAAGTCCAGGCCCATGTCGTAAAAGCGTTTCGTAGTTTCTTTTGCGCCGAGGGGTTCACCGAATTCCAGGCGCCAAAACTGATCGGCGACGATGCGGAAGGGGGCGCCAATGCTTTTAACGTGAAATATTTCGGCAACACAGCGCATCTGGCCCAAAGCCCGCAGCTTTATAAGCAGATCATGGTTGGCGTCTTCGAACGTGTGTTTACGGTCGGAAACGTGTATCGCGCCGAAAAGCATGCGACATCGCGGCATCTGAACGAATACACGTCACTCGACATCGAGATGGGATTCGTCCGGGACCATACCGATGTCATGGAAATTGAAAACAGGTTCTTCCGGTACCTTGAAAAAACCTTGCGCATGCAGTGCGCCGGGGAATTTGGCTTGCTGGGCGCAGAAATTCCAACTGTTCCCGAAAACATTCCAGTCATGACCTTGCGCGACGCGCAAAAATTGATCACAGAAAAGACCGGTAAAGATTGCACGAAGGAACCGGATTTAGAACCAGAGCACGAAAGATGGCTGTGCGACTATGCGCGGGCGCATTTGCAATCCGATTTCATTTTCATCACGCATTTTCCAACAGCGAAAAGGCCATTTTATACCTATCGCGATGAAAAAGATCCAACTTATACAAAGGGTTTCGACCTGTTATTCCGCGGCCTTGAAATCACGACCGGCGCACAACGCATTCATGATTACGATGCTTTGGTAAGTTCTTTAAAAGACAAACAACTGGAACCGGACAATTTCAGCTTTTATCTCCAAGCCTTCAAAAGCGGGATACCGCCACACGGCGGCTTCGGTATGGGACTGGAGCGGTTGACGGCGCGATTGTTGAATGTCGAAAACGTTAAGGAAGCAACCTTATTCCCCCGCGACTTAAATCGCATTGATATAAGGCTATCCGGACGCACGGAACACGCTTAAAACAAAGCTTCTGAATTTGATTCGTGTTCTTCCTCGGCAACGGTTGATTTTTCGCGCTTATCCGCTACCCTCCGGGCATGGATGAAAAACCGCTGACCATCGCCTTACCGGCCTATGGGTTCTTTCCCAATCTGGGGGGAGGGGAAATCGGGCTGCATAATGTCGCGAAGCGGCTGAAGGCGCGGGGGCACCGGCCGGTCGTCGTTGCGCCGTGGACGTATGCCGTGGCGCTGCGGCGCCGGGGCGTTTCCCTGCCGTATGAGGTGAAGGCGTTTCCGCCCGCGCTGCTGGGCCGCTATGCGCGGTATCCGGAGGGGGCGCAAAAGGGGCTGAACCTGTTCTATGACGCGCTGCAGGCGCGGTTCCGGTTCGACGTCGCGCATATCAATTACGCCTTTCCCGTCGGCGTGTCCTTTATCCGGTGGCAGGCGCGGGCGGGGCGGACGCTGCCCTTCCTGATCCAGTCGGTGGGGGAGGATATCCAGAAGCAGCCGGAGATCGGCTACGGGCTGCGGCTCGATCCGGCGATCGAGGCGCTGGTGCAGCGCTGGCTGCCCTGCGCGCCGATGGTCACGGCGGTGAGCGAGAGCGTGCGCGACGAATTCCGGGGGCTGGGCGTGCCGGACCGCGCCGTCCGCATGGTGCCCTATGGCGTCGACGCGCGGCGCTTCGGCGGCCACAGGACGGAACGGACGAAGGAGGACCTGTTCGGCTTTCCGCCGGGCACGTTCGTCTTCCTGTGCGTCGGGCGCAACCATCCGAAAAAGAATTTCGAGCAGCCGCTGCGCGCGCTGGCCCAGCTGGTGGCGGCGGGGCGGACGGATCTGCGTCTTGTCTATGTCGGCAACGGGGTGGACGCGCTGAAGGACGCGGCGGAGGGGCTGGGCCTGACGCCCTATGTCGCGTTCTTCCCGCCGCCGCCGCTGGAGAAGAACCGGTATGACGACATTCCCGCCGCGGGCCTGCTGGATTATTACCATCTGGCCGACGCGTTCCTGATGCCCTCCATCACCGAAACCTTCGGGATCGTGATCGCCGAGGCGATGGCGTCCGGCCTGCCGGTGGTCGTGGCGGATGCGCCGGGCTGCCGTGACGTGACGGACCACGGGAAATACGCCCTTACCTACAGGCTGGACCAGGACCGGCATCTGGCGAAACATATGGTGGCGCTGGCGGACAGCCCGGATCTGCGCGCCCGCTATCGCGGCCTGTCGCGCGACCGGGCGTGGAGTTTCGACTGGGACGCGGTGACGGAGATGTATCTGGCCTGCTACGCCGAATTGCTGGACAGGCCGCGATAGACCTCGGCGGCGCGCGCGATGTGGCGCGCCACGCCGTACCGGTTGACGGCGTTGCCGCGCGCGGCCGCGCAGACCTGGCGCATGGCATCGGGCGCGGCGATGAAAGCCGCAACGCGTTGCGCGAACGCCTCGTCATCGTCCAGGGGGGCCAGCCAGCCGGTTTTACCATCCTCGATCAGTTCCCGGTGCCCGCCATCCGCGCTGGCCAGAACGGGCACGTCCAGCATCTGCGCCTCGATGATCGCGCGGCCCAGCCCTTCGCCCGCCGCGGGGGCCATCAGGAGGTCCAGGCTCTTGATCCACGGGGCGATCGGGAATTTCTGACCCATGAAATGGCAGCGTCCGGCGATGCCCGTCCGCCGTGCGTCGTCCATCGCCTGCTGCGCCAGCGGTCCGTTCGTGTCGCCGAAGATATAAAAGGAGGCGTCGGTGCCCGAGGCGAGGATGCGCCCCGCGATGGCGATAAAGTTCAGGATGCGCTTCTGGCGGTCCAGATGACCGACGAAGCCGATCTTGAACCCGCCGCCCGGCAAAGGCTGCGCGGGCTGGTCCGCGTCGATCTCGACGGGGTTGGGCAGGATTTCAGCGCGTCTGCGCACCGCGGCGGTCAGGTTGTCGCGGCAAAAGGCGCTGATGGTAAAATAATGGTCGACCAGCGGCGCGTAGAGCGCGAGGCGGCGCGAATTGTTGAGGCTTCGCTGGTGCCAGATATGACGTGTCTTCAGCCGGGCCTTCGCCAGCGGCCACAGGCTGTTCATGTCGTATTCGTTGGAATGCACGATATCGATGCGGTGGTGCTGCAGGAAAGCACTCAGGGCAGGCGCGTTCAACGCCGCGCGCGCGAATTCGGAGGACTGCGCGGCTTTGATGGGCGGCAGGCGCAGCCAGTTCATGCCGTGTTGCGCCAGATAGGCGGTCAGCGGCCCTTCCTGCGCCACGGCAATGACCGGTTCGATATCCTTTGGCAGGTGCCGGATCAGGGTGAGCGCGGAGAGATGCGATCCGCCGACGACATGCCCTGTAAAGGGATAGAGCGCGCGGATCATCATGCGAACCGTGCCGCCTTGTCGCGCAGCAGGGATTTCCATGCTGCGGGAACAGGGCCGGAATCGGGTTGCAACCCTGAACGCAGCAGGCCCGCCAGCGCATAAAATCCCTCGGCATTCTCCAGGTCGCGCCACAGGCCGGCCCAGGCCGTGGCCGGCATCAGTTTGAAATGCACGTCGTGGCTGCTCCAGTATCGCATGAAGCGATAGAAGGACTGCTTCGCTTCCGTCCCCGCGATCAATCCCACCGCACGGCCTGCGCCCAGCACGGCGATCCGGTTGCGCGGCCACGGATCGTAGGGGCGGCGGATAAAGGAAAACTGGTTGCGGTAATTCCAGCGATGCAGCCAGGCGATATAGAGATTCTGCGCGATAAACTGGTCGAAGGGCAGGCGGGCATAAAGATCCATCAGTTCCGCGTCCCACAGCGGCAGCGCCCAGTCGAGGCCGAAATAATCGTAATTCACCTGGCACGCGACGACGTATTTGCTTTGCCTCTCCCGCCATTCAAACCAGGTGAAGAACCGGTAAGCCTGAAGGTAAGGGGCCGGGAAAAGGAAATGCTGCGCAAAAAACGCGTATTGTTCTGTGATGAATTGTTCTGCTTTTGCCTTTTCATCCTGCAGGGGTTTCCACAGGCCGAAATGCTTGTTGAGGTAATAGGTTTTCAGGCTCTGAAAAGCGTCATCCTGTCCGGGGAGGCGCGGCAGATGCCCGCCGGTCAGATAATCTCCGCTCTGGCCGTTGACGATGACGGTATCGGGGCCGATGGCCTTTTCCTCACTCAGCGTTTTCAACGCGAAGAAATCGGTGAAGCTGGGGCCGGAACTCAGACGCATCGCCGAACGCATGAACTGCGTCGCCTCATCCGATTCAAAAAACTGTTTTTGCGCCGCGTAATCCGGTTCGACGAAACGCCATGGCACATCCAGCGCGGCGGCGACATCGCGCGCGGTCTGCGCTTCCGTATTGCCGGCGGCGCCATAGCTGAACGCCTGCAGCCTGGGATATTTTTTTTCATGCAGCTTGCAGAGCACCGCGCGGGAATCGAGCCCGCCGCTCAACGGCACCCAGATGGCGCGGCCCGCCGCCTGTTCGATCACGCGGTCGACGGCATGATCCAGTGTTTCGCCGAGCGCAGACAGATTGTCCTGTCCGCACTGCGCCGGAAATTGCGGGACATAGTGATACCAGGCATCGATCCGCAGGGTTTTTGTTTTTACATCCCAGCGCAGCATCTCGCCGGATTGCAGCTGGCGGACTCCGCGCAAAAGCGTGGCATCGCCGGGGCAATATCCACTGGCCATATACAGCGCGGCAGCCTCGTCATCTAGGGTGGCGTCCGGCAGATAGGGTTTGAGCTTGTCCGGGTGATCCGAGAGATAAAGCTCTTCATTCTGAAGCGTGTAAAAAAGCGGATAAGACCGTGTACGGTCGGTGCATGCGAACAGCGTCTCCCGCGCTTTCCAGACCACGCCGAAATGCACACGCTGCCGCAGAAGCCATTCACGCTGCCCGGCTTCTTCAGCGGGGACGAACCCTTCCGGCCTTCCGGCCTGGAACAGCCCGGGATGCTTTTCCTTCCAGGGATATGACAGAAAGACAGTCATGCCGCAGCCAGCCTGCCGTCCCGAAGCGTGAAGACCGTATCGGCGACGGCGATAATATCCCGTTGGTGCGAGACCGCGATGATGGTCACTTGCGATTTTAGCCGGCCAAAGGTTTCGCACAGTTGCGCCGCCGTTTCCGCATCGAGCGCCGAGAGCGGCTCGTCGAGCAGCAGCAGGGCGGGTTTTCTGACCAAGGCCCGGGCAAGCATCAGGCGCTGGCGTTGCCCTCCTGAAAGGCGTCCGCCGCGTTCGCCGACCGTGGTATCGAGGCCTTCGGGAAAATGTTTTTCATCGATGACAAGCCCTGCAAGTTTCAGCGCCTCAAGAATGTCGTCATCCGTATAGCCGGAGCGGTGCAGGGTCACGTTGGCCCGGATCGTATCGTTCAGCAAAACCGGTTCCTGCGGAAGGTAACCGAGGCGCGAACGATAGGCGGCGAACCGGTTTTCCTCCAGCGGGGCGGCATCCAGAAGCATATGACCGCTCTGGGGAATCTGAAGCCCGGTCAGAACATCGAGCAGGGTCGATTTTCCGGCGCCCGAAGGACCGAGGACGACGGTCAGGCTGCTGGCTGGAAACCGGGCCGAAAGACCATCAAGCACCGAGCGCTCGTCATAACCGAAGCTGATATTGGACAGTTCCAGAACACGCCAGTCCGGCAAGGTCGGCCCGTCGCCGGACGGTTCACGGACAGCCGCCAATTGATCGCGATGACGCTTGTAAGCATCCAGTATACCATCAAACCCTGTCAGGTTCTGATAAGCGGTCTGAAACACGGACATGTAGGACATCAGACGCTGCAGCAAAATCGCCATGAACATCAGCTGCGCCAATGGCTGTGGCCAGACAATAGTGAACATGACGACGCCGAAACACAGACACAGGGCGAAGGCAGGCTCGAACATACTCTGCAGCGTGGCCTTGCTCAAAACTTCCCGCCGGTACAGAACGCCCAGCTTTTCCGTGCTCTGGGTCAGAAGCGGGCTGAGCGTTCCCTGAAGATTCATCGCCTTGATGCTTTTGATGCCGTTCAGGATCTGTGTGACGCGGTCGGCAAGCTTGCTGCGTTCCGTAGCCTGCAGGGCGCAGACATCGCGATGAATTCGAATCAGCGCGCGGATGCAAAAGAAAATCGCGCCGCCGATGATGAACGCCGAAGCGGCAATAAGGGGCGAGGCGATAAACGACAGCCCGGCATAAAGGAAAACCTGAAACAACGCCGAAATAAACCGCACCAGTGCAGGAAAGGCGAAACCCAGGCGATCCGGTTCCCCGGTGATCAGGTTGCTCATCTCCCCAATGCGCAGGCTTACGAAATACGGCCAGCGCGCCTCCATCAGGCCTGTGACCAGTTCATCCCGCACATCGCGCGCGACGACGGACGACGCGCGCCCGGCCTCGTGCAGGGAAAGGACGTTCAGAACGGATTTGAGGAGAATTCCCGTAAAAAAAACACCAAGCAGCAGGGGCATGGAGGGCGTGAGGGATACGGCCGCAAATGCCTGTCTGATAGCAGTCGTCATGGCATCCGGCGGCATGTCCGCGTTTTGCCCGTCCAGCACCAGGGCGATGACAGGAAGGATGCTTAAAAGTCCGATGCTTTCAAACAACAGGGCCAGCGTGCTCAATCCCACGCAGCGCCAGACCAGCCTGGGATACCGTGCGAGCAGAAAACCGGCAATGCGCGGCAACCGATGAATCATGGCAGCTTGTCCATGCTGCCATCCTGATATTCGGGACCGGCGATCAGCAGATCTTCCCGCGTGTTTCCGAAAGGAAGCCCCTGCGGCTGGGGCAGGATCCAGGCGTCGAATCCTTTACTGCGAATGTCATGGCAAAGTTTAAACAGGTATTCATCGTTTCCTGTGAAGGAAGGCAGAGTGCTGGAGCGGCCGTCGGTTACGGGCGCCGGCGGCATGGCCGCCATTTGCCGTCCCCATTCTTTCGCAAAGGACTGCCCGCGCTGGCAGGCCGCAAAACGGGATTTTTTATCTGCGTTTGGAATATCGCCGATCAGCATCAGCCCCCCGGGCGAGAGCAGGGACAATCCCTTTTCAACGAAAGCTTGAGCCGTTTCCCTGTCGGGCAAAGCGGAAAACACATTATAAATGAGAATTTTTGAAAATGGTCGAGACGGTTGATAGGATAGAAAATCGCCGCCGTGGAATGTGCAGTTTTCCTTGCCGAATGTTTTTTCCAGGGCTGCAATGACGGCGGGATGGTCAAGACCCACTGCCTCTCCCACCACGAAACTGGCCGGTATCAATGTGTTCCCCATGCCGCAACCGGCATCGAGCAGCCGATCCTCCGGACGCAGCCGCAACTTTGACTGGATATCTGCGAAAATCAGCTTCTCTGCTGCTGCTTGGGCTGGGTAACGGCCATTCTGTTCGGTAAAGGACAGTCCGGCTTCGGTGAAGCGCGCAAAGGTCTCGTATTTCAGGCGGCGCTGGCTGTCGTCGGTCATTCGGGTTGTCCTGCAGTGTTGCATATCAAGGTCCAGCCTAGATCAATCCGTGGCGCAGGGCTGAATCCTTTTTTGAAGTCGCCGATATGATACTGCTTGTCGTCGACCGAACCTTTCGGATAAACGTCCCCGGCATTGAAGATCATCTGACCTCTTGCTTTGGCACGCATCATGCCCTGCCAGGTCAGAAAATGGGCCAGAGGCTTGTCGAACAGGGAGCGTTCGTAAATTCCTACGCCGTAAATTGTCGTTTTGCCTTCGTCCATATACAGGGCTGCCGAAACCAGCTGTCCGTCAAGGTGGCCGCAGAGCATTTCGGCACATCCGGCCGCGATCATATCGAAATGCGTGTCCCAGCTTTCTTTCGAACGCGTCACGCGGCCTGCAACATGGGCATGAAAAGCGCGGATTTCCTCATAAAGAGCGCGGTCCGGGTTTGCCCGGTCGATGACGGTCAAGCGCAACGATTTCTCACCCCAGTGGATCAGGGAGGAATAGCTTTTCCGGATTCCCTGACGGATAACCGGCTCCGGCTGCGTCAGATCGATGATCGAAGCGAACAGGGGAACAGGGGATGCGCCGGCCTTCAGCAGCCTGTCCCCGAACAGGTCGAGAACACTATCTTCTAGTCCAGTGCGGACGGAAATCGTTTCAATGGAATGCTCCTGGGACAGGGATAAAAGCGTATCGATTGCCAGCTGAGTCTTTTGCCGTGTCGCGGCATCGGGGACCGAATGAATAAGGATGTAGGTGCCATTATATTTCAGATGCCGGCTCAGCATCTGGCACGGCACGACGATCCGCGCCTTGTTCTGTTCCGCCACGGCGAAAGTCAGGTCGATGCAGTCCGGCCCGAAATAGGCGGCATGGTAACGTGCGAGAAACCGCAGCGACAGGACATCCAGCCGCGGAAAATCCTGCCCTTCGAGCAGGCGGTAAAACCGTTCCGGATCGTCTTTCAGAAAAATGATCTCAGCCATGCAAACCTATTGGGGATCGTCCCGGAACAACGGCGAAAATCCGGTATTCCCAGCCTTCAGGATAGACGCTGCCAGCATATTTTCAAGACGGTCCCAGTCTATATGGGCGCGGTTGGCGTCATCATAAAATATGCTATGAATTTCAGCCCGCTGGGTCAGAAGCCGCATGGCGTCTTCGCTGTAAAGCGTTGGATAGTTGTTAAGAATAAGCAGCGGCTTTCCACTGAACATACTGGGCACTAGGGTTGTAGACCCCAGGTCACAGCTGACCAGCATATCGTAATCGCTGTAAACGTCCTCGAAAGGTTTTGTGATGCATGGCGCGCCGTATTTTTCGGGAAAACGCTCCGGTGGAAACTCCATGAAGGCAGGATGCTGTTTCAGGGTCACGTCCCATCCCAGCTTTTGCAGTTCCCTTACCAGCCTGGCATTGAAATCCAGGGACTGCCTGACGGAAGGATAAGGCGCCCCCAGGCCGCGGTCGTAAATCGGACAGAGCGGGATCAGCAGCAACGATTTGCCGCTGCTTTTTCCACGCTGAATACTGAACGCGTTTTCTTCGTGCGGAAAAGCGTCAAAGGACAGGGCAGGAAAAAGCTTGCGAAAAACCGGATGAAAATTTTTTTCCAGAAGCGTTTTCGAGGTTGCGCTGAAAGCATGAAACGCCGAAGTCCCTGCGTAATTCGTCAGTCCGATCAGCGGATAAATGTAGATCGCCGAGCCGCAGCCATGGTCGATGACATGCGTTTCACCGCCGTTTTTCTGCACCGCGTAGCGCAGCAAAACATTCCATGCGCCGCCCAGATTGCTGACGAGCCGGCGGGGCAGTCTGTGAGGCGAAGACAGCGCCTGCGCCACATAGCGCTGCGTGGTAATCAAGCCGAGGCCGATCTGCCTGCGCAGCCAGGTTCTGCCTGGCGGGTTCAGGGCAATGCGCCGTTCGAGAATGGATTCCATGATGGCGGCGATGTTATTGATCAATTGCATTTCCTCAAATGTTTCGCGCAGGTCGTTGCGCCGCAGTTTGCGGAAGAATGCGGAGGGCTCGGTATAAAAGCCTGACAGGTTTTTGCTGCGGCAGAAATCCTGCACGACCCGATCGGTGCCGGTAACGGCCGTATGATGCTGCGGATTGAAAAGGAGCAAGGGGTCGCGGCGGATTGTTTTTTGCTGCAGCCGGTTGCGCATCATGCGTAAAGGCCAGCGCCAGGGAGGATCCTTCACAGGCCCGGCCAGAAGCGTCTTGCAGGCTGGCTGGTCGGGCAGGTTTTGCTGGCCCGGCACGTTTCTTGAGCCGTCCTGAGATATATAGGCCGCCCAGAAAGGATAATGGTCCCGCGAGAAAATCAGGTTTTTCTCCTGCGTCGCGGCCGATGCCGCCTGGGTCAGACGAATGAAGGAATGGATAAGGACCGGCCATGAGGCTGCGATCAATTCGGGCGCGGTCAGGGGCGCAAAACCCGGGCGTTTTTCCCAATCCGTCATCAGATCGAAAATCTTTTCATGCAGGCGCTGGACGAGGTTCAGAAACTCGTCCGGATTGTCCGGCCAGAAAAACGGGTCGCTCCGCAGGGGAAGGATATCCTCCGGCTCGCAGGGGATTTCCGTCATGGTTTATTCCTTTGGCGGCCAGCGTGCGGGGTTGAGAAGATCGGGATCGCCGGAATGGAAGGACGCCCAATCCAGGGCAGGGCATCGTGTATCGAAAGCATGCGCGATTTCTTTCCATTCCGAAAGCCTGGTGACGCCGACCACAATATGATCCGTTTCGGCAAGGGATTTCAGATATCCCAGAGCGCCCGCGAGCGGGGTCGTTCCTGCCTCCCGGCATGCTGCGTGAAAACGCTGCAGCAAGGGTTTGTAAGGCGTGAAGAACGAAGGAAGAGAATCCGCAGGCATCAGCAACAGGCCCTGCAGGAAAGCGGAACGTATATGAATCTCAACGCCGCGTTCGGCCAGCTTGCGTAAATGCCCCGAACGCGGCAGGCGCTGGTCGACAACGCTGACAGGCACCTGCACAATGTCGATGGGACCAAGCAGGAGCAGGCGGTCGATATCCTCCGCCGTGTAAACCGAGGCGCCGATTTTCCGGACAAGTCCTGCTTCTTTCAAATCCTGCATCGCCCGCCAGGCCGAAGATCCGTCCTGCCCGAACAGTTTTGCGGCATTATGATCCAGCAAGGCATAGGCAGACGGTCTGCAGAGCCGTCCCAGCGAGTCCATGAAAGCCTGCCGGACATCCGGGTGTTTTAAATTGGTTTTGGTGACGATGCGCAGATGGGGCAGCGGCGGCAAAAGGCCGCCCAGAACGTTTTCGCTGTCCCCATATCCCGGCGCGGTATCGATCACGGCATTCGGGTCGCGGGCGATGGCGGCTTCCAGAATGCCTGAAGCCTCTTCCGGTGCAACCTGGCCGCCGGTATTGGAAATGCCATAGGGAATCCCGAACTGAACGGTGCCGAGCGCGAGGCGGGGAGAAGGATCAGGCGGCTTCATTGACCGCTCTATACATCGCTTCGGCCATTTGCCACTGGTCCGGCGTGTCGATATCGGTCACGCGCCGCGCGTCGACGGGAAAGCCCCGGAAGACGAGGTCGCTGCCCGCTCCGGCGCTTTGCTGCAGAAATTGATAACTGTAGAAGCAGAACATGGCCGCGTCGAAATAGGCTGGCTTCAGATCCTGCGACCGGATCGCGAAACCGCCCGGCACGGCGGGCGCCAGCATGCCTTTCTCCTCCATCCGGAACGCCCATTCGATGGGGCAGGGGAAAGGGGCGACCGCCAGCAACGGATTCAGGAGGTCGCCGGCCTCGAACACCGAGGCGGCCTCTTTCAGATCCTGCGAGAACAGCATGGGGCTGGTGGCGTAAAGCAGCGCCACCGTATCGAAACAGCCGCCTTGCTCTGCGAATTGCTGCGCCACATATTTCACGACGGGCAGGATCGGCGTCATGTCGTCGGACAGTTCGGGCGGGCGTTTGAAGTCGACATTCGCGCCATAGGTTTCCGCCACGCCCGCGATCTCGTCGCTGTCGGTCGAGACATTGACGACGTCGAACGTGTCGCTTTCGAGCGCCGCCCGGATCGTATGCGCGATCATCGGCTTTCCATGGAAATCGCGGATGTTCTTGCCGGGAACCCGCTTCGACCCGCTGCGCGCGGGAATGACGGCCAGCCGTTTTTTTCTGCTCATGATGATACGCCGCTCCTTAAAATCTTCAGGCTGTCCGGCCCGCAGTTGAACAGCAGGTCGATCGCCGACATATACGGTTCGAAAGGCGGGTAAAGCTGCGGATAGACCGGATGATCGTACACATGATAATGCACGGCAATGCCCGCCTTGTCGAAATCGTCGCTGGCGTCAATATAATCCTTCGATCCCGGCGCGGAAAGATAGTCTTTGGACCCCCGCGTGCGGCAGATATCCGCCAGCAGCGTTGCCTTTTTTCCGGAAGCGCCAAGCCCTGAGGATTGCAGCAACGGCGTGACAATCCCAAAAACGCCGCACAGCCAGGTAATCAGGGCAATGTTCAAAGGACCGATTCCTTTCACCGAGGCGGTTTCCAGAAGCGTGAACAAAGGCTCGCCATGCTCCTTGAAAAACGGGGCCTTTTCATAACTATGCCGGATGGCGCCGATATTCTTTTGCAGGAATTTTTCACGATCCGCGATCTGGATATCGCTGATCAGGGTATCGCGGTTGCCCTTGATCTGCGCCGGGACGTTGATCCAGGCCGGACCGCTGGCCGTTTTGATGCGGTTGCGCTGCTGCCAGCTTCGATGCTCGAACTGGACGGAGTCGAGGAAGACGAATTCATCCACCCGGTCGATCATGGCGAAATAGCCGATCCAGGGCAGGTAGGTCGGCTGCATGATGGCGATGGTTCCGCCCGGCAATGGCATCTTTCCCTTTGATATTTCTCGATCTTTCTTCTAATAACATAGGGAGGAACGAAGGAGAACAGAAATGAAAGCCGCCGCGCGCGAAACCGCTTCCGCTCTTCCACGGAATTTTGTGGAAAACGGCTATGCGATCATCGATACGAACGCCTTCGATCTGTCCATTCCCGCTTTGTCGCGCGGATTGGCGGAATGGCTCGCGTCCTGTGAATTCGGCAACCTGAAACTGAATAAAAAGTTCGAGACGCTGGCGGAACTGGTTTCGCATGTTCATGACGGCGAAACCGACAACGCCGTAACCGCCCGGATTTATCAGGTGCTGCCCACGGTTCCGCTGGTCTATGAATTCCTGGCCCAATCCTCTTTGCTGGAAACGCTGAATGCCTATGGCATCGTCAAGCCGAGCCTCGGCACCGTGCCGCTGATCCGGATCGACAGGCCGGGCGACACGAAATACGCGACGCCGTGGCACCAGGACAAATGGTTCTCCCTCTCCTCCGACCATTCGGTCGTGATGTGGGCGCCGATGGGCGAACTCGACGCCTCGATGGGCTATCTCCAGATCATTCCCGGCTCGCACAAGCAGGGAATCGTTGATTTCAAAAAACGGGAAACGGGGCGGGAACCGTATGAGCCCGTCATCCCGCCGGATGAATCAAAATCCGTTCCCGTCGCGATGAAATACGGAGAGATGATTGTCTTCCATCAGGATCTGCTGCACCGGTCGAACATCAACCAGTCGCCGCGCTGCCGCGTCAGCCTGCAGCTGAGGTTTAACGATATGTTCCGGCAGCCCTTTCCGCACACGACCTTCACCGCGAACCACAGCGAGCACGTCCTGACGCGGCAGGCCGGGTTTCTGAAGAATGCGGGATGACGCGGAAAGCGTCCGCGTCGACGCCTGCCCGGTATGCGGTTCTTCCGTTCTGACACCCCTGGATGTCCGGATGGAATATGCGCAGCAAAAAAAGGACGTTTTTCGTTTTGTTTTCGAGGATTGCCATTGCGATGGTTGCGGATTTGTTTTTTCGAGGCTAAGGCCGTCGGAAAAATATCTTGAAGCGTACTATGCGCAATATCTTGAGAACCTTTCGGAAGTTTCGGCTTCGGAAATCGAGGCGCGACTGGTTTTTCTGGACGATGTCCTCAGGCCCGGAATGAAGGTTCTGGAGATTGGGGGCGGATATGGCGCATTTTCCGATCATCTGCGAAGCCGCGGTCTCGATGTCGTGCATTACGATCTGTCGTTCGGCGAAGGGCAAAAGATGACGCGGCAGGGCGGGCTCGATCTTGTCTGCTCCTATTATGTCGGCGAGCATGTTTCCGGCCTGAATTCATGGATCGGCATGCAGTCGGGACTGCTGAACGATGGCGGTTATCTGGCGATCGAGGTGCCGAATTTCAGGAACTGGCCGGTCGAGTCGATGAACAACGAGCACGTCAATCATTTTTCGCCCCATAGCCTGCAGGCCTTTCTGGAGCGAAACGGGTTTCATGTCCTGAAGATCGATGAAAACAGCGAAGGCCGCTATTTCGGCATGACAGCGCTCGCCCGGAAAAGCGCCGCATCAACAGACAGTTCGGCCGGCTATGAGCCTGTGACTCTTGAGAAAGCGAAAGCGGCGGTCCGGAAAGTCATGGAACGGAAAGAGCAGTTTGCAGATTGCGCGGACTGGATGAAGTCCTGTCTTGCAGCCGGGAAAAAAGTGGCGATCTGGCCTTGTAATGAACTGGCGACCGGCGTTCTGGCCTGCCTCGGTCAGGCAGAGCGCGATTGTCTCTATCTGTTCGACAAGGACAGCCGTAAAAGCGGAATGGCGTGGTTTGATTGCGCGCATCCCGTGGCGCTTCCCGCGCAGCAACAGATTATGCAATGCGATGCATTTTGCATTCTTTCACCTGCCTATGCCGGCGAAATAGAAAAAGATATACGGGCGCAGCATTCAGGTACGCCGCAGATCAGGAAAATCGCTGCCTGATTATTCGGATACGGCCAGACACAAGCCGTCGCGGCCATAGGTGTTACCGTTGTAATACACGATCTGTCTGCCTTCATGGCGCAGCACGACGGGATAGCAGGCCATGTCCTCGTCCGGCGCGGGGGCGGGCGAGGGCAGGAACGGCGGGTCGGGATCACGGGTCCAGGTCAGGCCGTCCTGCGATGTCGCGGTATAGGGGATGTAATGATCGCCCTTGGCGCTGAACCACATGCGGTATTTGCCGTTCTCTTTCACCACATAAGGCCGCGCCAGCGCGTTCTCGCCGGGGCCGAAATCGATG
>JBDHTS010000056.1:0-15704 GCA_039808845.1 Alphaproteobacteria bacterium
TTCCATCTGTTCGGACAATTTCTGGATCGCGTTGTCGCGCTGGTCTTCCAGCATCGCCGTGCTGCGGCCCACATAAAGCGCCTGCTGGACTTGTTTGTTCAGGTCGGCGATCTGGCCGAGCAAATCGTTTATTGTATTGACCGACGTGTTCATTTCCGTCTGCGCGTCGTTGCGCATCTGGGTGATCATCGCGCCGAAATTGCGGATTTTGCTGGCGACAACCGATGCCTGGTCTACAGCCGAACGCTGCACCGATGCGTCCTCCGGGCTGTCGGACAGGGCTGAAAAAGCGTCGCGCAGCTTTCCCAGTTCGGCGGAAATCGATATCTCAAGCGCCGGATCTCCGTGGAATTGCTGGATTTTATTGAGATAAGTGTAGGAGACATCCAGCGCCGCCACCTGGCTCGTCTGGGTCCAGAAATCGCGGGACAGATTCATGTCCACTTTCCGGATCATGGTGTCTGCTTTGACACCGACGCCTTCTCCCTGGATGGTATTTGCCGAGAGCGGCAAAATTTTCCGGGTATAGCCGGGCGTGCTAACGTTCGAGATGTTGTTGGACAGCACGCTCAGCTGCTGCTGCGCCACTTTCAGCCCGGTGATGGCTGTATCGAGGCCTCCAAGCGCCATGAATCGTCCCTGGTTTCCTGTCTCGCCCACTTTGGGCGCGCTTCTTCACAGGGGACGTTGCAAAAGGAATGCCAGAGCTACTGGATATACATGTTGGTGACGCTGCCCAGCATGCTGTCGTCCACGTCTTTTTCCAGGGCGCGCAGCTTCATTTCCACGATCAGGGACATCAGCATTTCACGCCGCAGGGAGGCCTCGAACCGGTCCCTGTCGCTCATCAGACGAATGGCCTGAAGGGTGACGCCCAGGCGTTCCACGTTATTCGGGGTCGTGAACAGGTTGACGAAGAAGTCGGGCGACTGGTACAGCCGCTTGGTCAGAAAATCCATCTGGGCGAAATAGCTGGGATTCTGACCGATAAAGCGGGCGATATCGGGATCAGGCATCCCCAACTCCCTGACGATTTCCGTCATGAACGTGCCTGCCTGCGCGTTCGTTTGCGCCTTCATGCCGACCAGATGCGCGAAGCTGTTCTGCGCCACGCCGCGAATCGCCTGAAGCGACCGGATGTTCTGGAACAGCCAGGAGGCGGGGCCGACATTCTGCTCTGGCCCCTGAATCAAAAGGTCATCGGGGATGTATTTGAAGACTTCGGCCCCGAACAGGTTATGCGACAGCGCCAGGATATCCTCTTCATCCGCCGACAAGGCGTTATTCGTGAAATCGATGTCCAATGTCAGTGGGGAATCGATCAGGGCGGTGTAATCGAGATCCCGGTTTCTCCGGGCCGGAGGTCTTGCTCTTGGCGTGCATAATGGCCCCAGCATGCCAAAATTATCGTTAGGATCGCAGTAAAGGCGATTATATTGCTCCATGCGGGCGCGCAAATCATCCGCGCGGCCCTCGCCGGCGATATTGTTGCGCGACAAAAGCGGACGCGTCAGCATGGCGTTATTAAGGATCAGGCTGTTCGCTTCCGCTTTCTGGTCGGACATCGCCAGGCTGCGCACATTGGTGCCAAAGATGCAGACTTGAGTATCGGGCATGTAGGCTTTGGAAATTTGCGTGTCCATGTCCTGCATCAGACGCTGCGTCTCGATCTGGTATTGCGCATCCATGAAGGTCCCGACGACGACAACCTGCTCCATGATCAGGGTGGTCAGCTGCTCCGCTATTTTCTCAAGCGCGGAGACATAGAAATTGCGAAAATAATCATTGACCCTCTGGCGATGGACGACATCATCGAGCGCGGTGTCCATATCCACAGGGGCGGCCCTGGCCGGCGCCATGCAAAAGAGCGTCATCACTGTAATAAAGGCCAGCAGGAGAACCGCTGAATTCCGTCTCTTCATGGCATCAGTCCCTTCTTGCGATAGGACGCCAGCATCAGCCCCGTCAGCGGATCCCTGGCAATGGCCGGATCGCGTGAAACAAAGGCAATGAATCCTTCGTAAATGTCGCCGAGCGATGTGATCAGGGCCTGATTCCGGTCAGGATCGAGGGATGCAACCGTGGAATTGATAATGTCCTGATGTTCGTCGATCGTCAGAAAGATGTTCACCAGCTGCGCCCTGGCCGCGTCCATGTCTTTTTTGTCCCTGGCCGCCGCCGCCGCTTGATAGGCCGTTGTCAGTGCCGCGATGTCGCTGTCGAGATTGGCCTGAAGCATATGCACAGCTTCACGGCTCAGGCCCAGCTCATAAAGCGCGCCTGATCGGGTCTTCATCGTATCGGCATTCCTTTGCAGCATGGCGATAAGCTGCGGAAACGCATCATCGGAGGCGGAAACAGATATGGGTCTGGCTTCCCCTGCGTAGTCGGCCGCGATCGCGGCTGCGTATACGGACAGGGCGTTGAAACAGAAGAGGAGGACGATGAATGTATTCCGCCGAGATGCCTTTTTCATGGCTTACTCCATCCCGCGGTCAAGGAGGTTTTGTGCGTTCTCGACATCCGCCTGCCGTTTGACGACATGCAGTTCCAGGATTTGCGACAGGATGGCTTCGCCGCGCGTTCTGCTGTTGTATATCTCCCGTTCGAGGATCGAATTGATGGCCTGCATCGCGACTTTCTTGCGTTCGACGTTTTGGGGCGTGTCATAAAGATCGACGTAGAATTCCGGCCGCTGGTAAAGGCGTTTTGCCAGGAATTTCAGCTGGGCATAATAGCTGGGGCGGTCTCCGATCTCCCGCCTGACTTCAGGCTCCGGAATGCCCAGGTCCTGCATCAGCAAACTCATGTATTGCAGCATGTCGCCAGACCCCATTCCGGTGCCCGCGCCGGCAGGCGTTCCCATGGCTTTTAATCCGACAAGCGTATCATATGCGTTGGTGGCCACGCTGCGCTTGGCCACAACCGAGCGATAATCCATGACCTCATCCCGGGCATTTTCCTGTTTCAGCTGTCCCGCTGTCATGCGCGGCATAAGATCGTGGCCATAAAGATTTTTTTGAAGGGCAAAGATGGGTTCCTGCTCGCTTGCGCCATTGTTTGTCATGTCAAGCTGGATCGTGTCCGGATCGGCAATCGTCCGGGTATAATCGATGTCTTCGTTGACATTGGACAAGGGATTGCGGGCACGGCCTTCGCAAACGAGAAGCAGGCCCGTGCCCGGCATGGCGTCCAGGCGGTCATTGTCGTCATGATCGCAGAACCGCAGGGAAAACAGGGCCAGCCGGTCTCTCCGGTCGCCTTCCGAACCTTCGCCTCCCTCCGCGCCGGAAACGACGCCGTTGCCGAACTGGCGCTTGATGGCATGCTGGCTGAGCACAGCGGCCGTCATCTCGGCGTTGCGTTCCGCCGCCGCAAGGCTTCGCGTGCCGGTTCCGATGATGCACATGCCTGTGCTGGGCTGATAATCCTTATGGGCAGCGGCCTGCAATTCACGGAAAAGGCGCTGAGTCTCCAGCTGCTGCTTGGCATCCATGATGGCGCCGATGCTCAGAACCTGATTCATCATCACGGTGACAAGCTGCTCCGTCATCATCTGCAGGTTCGGCAGAATGTTCTCGATGAACAGGACATCAATGAACCATTGCTGGTATTCGCCCAGCCTTCCCAAGCCTATCGGGCGTCCCTTGGGGCCCTGGCCGGGGACAGGGATGGGTTCGGCGAAGCCAAAATATTTTTCTCTTGTTTCGGTATGCATCTCCTCAATAAATTTCCGTGTCAGCTGATGGGCCGCTTCTGAACATGCGCATTCTGTGCACTGTACGGCGTATGCCGCCCGTGGGTCGGCAAGCAGAAAAACAGATACGGCGCAAAAAATCCCGCCATACAAGCGCAACGCCTTCAACATCCTGTTTCTTTTCCGGATCCCCAAAAGCCGCATCACGGATTGTCCTTTTCATCAGGCGTCAGGTTCTGAATAACGCCGGCCAGGGTTTCCTCGGACTTCACCACTTCCATTTCCAGGATCTGCGATAACAGGGCTTCCTCGCGCAATTCGCTGATATAGGTATCGCGCCCGACCATCAGGTTGATCGCCTGCATGGCGGCGTCCTTCCGCCTGACGTTGACGGGCGTGTCATAAAGGTTCGCGTAGAAGGACGGCGTCTGATAAATAGACTGGCTTAAAATCTGCAGCATGGCGTAATAGCTGGGGTTTGCGCCTATCAGCGTTGCCGCATCCCCTGCCGCAACGCCCATGCGGGTGAAGACGGCGGCCAGATAACCAGCTGTTGCGCCGGATGCAGCGGGGGATGCGGATTTCAGGGACATGATATTGTTAAAGCTGTTTTCGGCAAGCAGGTGTTTCGCCGTCACGGCCCTGACATCCATCCATGTTTCCTTCCCGCCAATGGTCCCCATGGTTTCCCTATTGATTTTCGTGAAGGGATGATTGACGTAGAGGTAATTCGACAACGCAAACAAATCTTCCTCATCAGGCGTTGCCGCTGCCGTGCTGAAATCGGCATTCAGGGTCATCGCGCCCATAACCCGGCTGAAATCCACGTCCCTGTTTCTGCGGTTGATGGGGCCGCCGGCGCCGCAAATATACTGCATTTGCCCAAGATTATCATTCGGATTGCAATACAATATCCTGACGCGTTCGATCCGCGCCAGAGCATCCGTATCGTCTTCCTGGCCGGCGTAATTGATGGTTCCAAGCTGACGGTTGATGGAGCGGCGCGTTAAAACCTGGGCCGTCAGTCCCGTCCGGGTCGAAGCGCCCGTCATATGCATGGCGGCCGTGCCCCAGACGCACATATCGGTGCTGGGTCGGTAATCATTATGCGCTTCCGCGGCATGCTGGGTAAACAGGCGCAGCGCCTGGGCATGGCTTTGCGCGTCCATGATGGCCCCCAGCGCCATCATCTGGTTCATGCCGTTGACGACCAGCTGCTCGGTCATCATTTTTAAAGCAGGGTCAACGAATTTTTTATAGAAATCATCCACCAGATAAAGCTGGTGCTTGGTGAATTCCTTATTAATGTGCTCGCGGGTCAGGTAATGCTGCTGCCAGATCACTCCCCGCGTGACGACGGTATCCCACTGTTCGCAAAGACAACTGCCGCAGGCGGCATGTGCTGTCAGAGGCCTTACGGCGGCGAAAATCGCCAGAACGGCGGCCACCAGCAAAAGCAGGCCTTGAAATCGATAGGGGCCTGGAAAACCCTGCCCGCGAACAGGAAAGATCATTGCATCCTCCGGTCCGATGTCTGAAGGCGGTTCACATTGTTGACCACATTGTCCTGGTATTTCTTGAGGTCCAGTTCAAGCCAGACAGACAACATGGCTTCCTGGCGGAGATAACTCTCCCACAGGTCGAAGTTCTGCATCAGTTGAATGGCCGTCAACGTTGTGCTTTTCCGCTCAATATTCGGCCCCGTGTCATACAGATCGGTATAAAAGGAAGGACGCTGAAAAACCATCTTGGTCAGAACGTTCATCTGCGAATAATAGCTCGGATTGTTTCCCAGCAACCGGGCCATATCCGGATCGGCCACCCCTAGCTGGCGCAGAATGACTTTCATGTATTCCGCCGTATCCCCCGATGAGGCGCTTCCTGCCGCCGCAAGAGAACCCAGAGACTTCATGCCGATGATGGAATAGAACGAATTTTCCGCCACGCTCCGCTTCGCCACGATCGAGCGCAGATCAAGAAGCTTGTGGCGGTTGATGGCCCTGTCAAACGTCCCCTCGCTGATGCGCGTCATCAGGTTGTTGGCATACAGATTGTCCGCCAGCGCGAAAACGTCTGTTTCATCATCCGTTGCCGCCGCATCCGTGAAATCAATGTTCATGGTATTGGGCCTGTCTACCAAACCTGCATAGTCGATGTCGCGGTTCCGGGTCGCAACGGGTGCGCTGACGTTGCAGAAATTGGCCAGCCGGCCTGTATTTTGCAAGGCATCGCAATAACGCGCCTTGTACTGCGCCAGCCTTGACTTGAGGTCGTAATGCATGCCGTCAGACCCCAAAGCGTTCCTGTGACCCATCTGCCGGTCCTGTGACCTCTGGCTCATGGCATAGCGGTTATAGTCGGCACGGCGTTCCGCCGCCGCCAGGCTCCGAATATTGGTTCCCATGATGCAGACGCCGATGCTGGGCTGGTAATCGCGCTGCGCCTCGGCATTCAGGCGGTTTATCAGGCGTTGGGTGCTCATCTCTTCGCGTCCATCGAAAAACGTGCCGATGATCAAGGCCTGATCCATGGCAAGACTGACGAAATGTTCCGCCATCAACATAAGCTGGGGCGTCATGGCGTTAAGCCAGCGCTCCAGAAGCCAGGCTTCCTGATCATCGAAATTCTGATCGATCAGCTGGCGCGTCAGATCGTGTGCGTCCGTAACATTGATTTCACTGACTTTCACACTGGTTTCCGGATCTATGCCTGTTTTTATAATCTCATGGGCTTGCCGCACGCATTCGCAATCCGTGCAAACAACGGCGGACGCGGATTGGATCGGCAGGAGCAGAAAGCAAGCCATTGCCCATCCAATGATGAAAAAGGTTTGCAGGACATTGAAACGCAGCAAGGCGATCCTCATGCACCCGATGCTTTTTTTCCAAAGCTTCCCTGTCATCTGTTCAAGGCGCCCTGTGCCTGTTGCGGGCCTATACGGTTTTGAATAAGGTCATGCACGCGGGATACTTCAAATTCCAGAATTTGGGACAGGTTCATTTCCGACCGGAGCTGGCTGTTGAAAGTATCCATGCCCTGCATCAGATTGGCCGCGCGGATCGTGGCGCCAATCCGGGTGATGTTTGCCGGTTTGGCATACAGGTTAATATAGAATTCAGGACGCAGGTAAACTGTCTTGTTCATCAGTTCCATGGCTGCGTTGTAGCTTGGGCTGCGGCCGACCATTTTTCGGGCATCGGCCTCGGAAAAACCAAGCTGGCGGTAAACCTCTCCCGCGAAATTGCCGACAGTTTCGCCCTGCTGACCGCCCGCGACCTTCAGACCGACAAGGCTGTTGAAGGAATATTCCGCAACATTCCGGCGCGCCGCGATTTCCCGGATATTCAGATAGGCGGGGTGGGCGGACGGATTGCGGTAGGGCTGCTGCTGGAACGGATAAACGGTGTCGTTGGCATACAAATTGGATGCCAGGGCGAAAATATGCGGATCGTCGCCGTTGCTGGCCCCGTCTGTCAGGGTGGCGTCGATCGTCAGCGGCTGCCCGACCGTCTCACGGAAATCGACATCGCGGTTGATCGAATCTGCCGGCACGCCAGGGGCGCAGGCTCCGGCCATGTCATTGAAGTGGTCTTGGGCGTCGCAGTATGTCGTGCGCATCTGATTGAAACGTGCTACCTTGTCGGCTCCCCGGCCCCCCGCGCCGCTCGCGAATTCCCTGTCTTGCATCCGTTTGCTCAGGACGTGAGCGGCCAGCTGGCCGTTGCGGTAGGCCGGGCCCAGACTCCGACTGGCGCTTCCCAGGGTGCACATCTCCATGTCCGGCTGATAGTTTTTATGGGCCCTGGCCGCCATCACCTGGAGCAGCTGCTGCGTGTCCAGTTGCTCTTTCGCGTCCAGCATGGCACCAATCGCCTCGATCTGCAGCATGCCGGTTGCAACAAGCTGTTCCGTCATTCCCCGCAAGGCCGCAAGCAGGTTCTGGCCGAAAAAGAACTTCTCCATGAATTCGGTCCGGTGCAATTCAAACTGCGCGGTAATGAAAGCCTTGGTTGCCTCATGCTGGGCAATGATGAAAAGCCGGGTTTCGCGCCACAGAAGGTTGCTGCATGGGCAGCTGATACATGCTGCAGCTCGGGAGGGCGAAGGCACCCATACGGGGGCCAGGCTGGCTGTGAAGAGGCAAGCGCATATGGCTATACGCAAAGCCGCCCGTAATGGCTGTGCCCTTTTTTGCATGACCGTTCCGAACCCCGCATGCTTTAGCGCATGATTGTCTTTACAAGTCTAGCATACAGCGGCATCAAACTACAGAAAAGATAAACATCGGCTTGCGAAAGCCTTTAAGAGCCGTTCGCCGTTTGTTATTGCTTCCTGAGCGGGACGTCAATAAAATGGGAAGACGATTCGCATTAACATATTAAAAGCTGGGGACATGGCCAATACACCGTCCGGGAACAAGCCGCCTTCGCCGTCCGGGAGCAAAGCGGCGCCACGCAGTTTCAAGGAAGCGCGGGCTGTCCAGGCTTCCCGCAGGGACGTCGAGAGCGCTCCGCGTCCGGGGCAGGAGAATATAGGAAATCTGGGCGCCGTCGTCATTCGCAACGAGTTCTATCGCGACGGGTACCGTTCGGTTTTAAAGCTGGCCGTTTTCCAGAGCATGATCATTCTGGCGCTGATCTGTGCCATGTTCTTTGTCATTTACGTGAATCAGCCCGAAAACCGCTATTTCGCGACGACGGAGGATGGCCGTCTGGTTCCTATGACGGCTCTGAGCGAACCCAATCTGAGCACCCCCGCCCTGATGTCGTGGGTGGCCCAGTCGGCGACGGAAGTCATGACATTCGGGTTTAACGACTATCGCCGCCGCCTGCAGGAAGCCTCGCGCAATTTCACCCGCCGTGGCTGGGAAAGCTTTACGCAGGCGCTGCAGCGTTCGCGGATCATTGAAATGGTGGAAACCAATCAACAGGTCGTGACGGCGGCGCCTTCTGGCGCCCCGATCCTAAAATCGGAGGGGATCGTCCAGGGGCGTTATCAGTGGGAAGTCCAGGTGCCGATGATCCTGACCTATCAGGCCGGATCCCGCAGCCGTTCGGATAATCTGCTGGTGACTTTGATCGTCGTTCGCGTTCCAAGACTTGAAAATCCCAATGGAGTAGGGATAGAACAATGGATAGCGGTGCCGCGATAGATAAATAAGGGAGCGCGATATTTGAGAATTTTTATGGGAATTCGCGAGGGTGCGACAGGTTTGCCGCGCTTGCGTTTAAATGCTTTGCTGATGGCCGGCGTGTTTTTTTCCTTTGTTTCTCCGGGGCATGCTCAGGAGGGGCCGGGGGCTTCCATTAACGGCCCTGCCGCCGGCATCCGGAATACTTCGACGGAATCATCCCAGATGATCTCTGATGAGGCAAGGGCGGAAAGCCGGGAGGATGCGGATGTCGGCGCCGACACGGCATTGCCTTCCGAGGATGGGGTTAATGCCCGGTCTCCGGGGCTTCAGCTTGAATCCCAGGAAGGCCAGTCTGGCGAGGATCCTTTTGCAGAGGCGGCGGCTCCGGTCAAATCTCCGGAACAAGTCGAATCGGAAATCAGAAACCGCTCCTACACGGCGGCCCTGACGGGGCTTATGCCATTAAAGCCTGACGAGATCAGGACCCTGCTGGAGACTTACGATAAAACCCAGCAATCCGTGGAAGTGCCGATTTATCCTTATCCGGATCCCCAGGTCGTCGTGCAAACAGTGTCTCTTGACCCCGGAGTCAAGCCGCCGGAGATAAAGGTGGCAACGGGCCATGTCAGCACGGTCAGCATCCTGGATCTTACGGGCGCGCCCTGGCCTATTCAGGATATCAGCTGGGCGGGCAATTTTGAAATTGTTCAGCCGGAGGCTGGCGGGTCGGTCATGCGCATAACGCCCATGTCGGAATTCGCTTACGGCAATATGTCGGTTCGCCTGGTCGGATTGACCACGCCGGTGACGTTCATGATCAAAACGCATCGGGATGTCGTCCAATATCGTTTCGATGCAAAGATCGCCATGCAAGGGCCCGGCGCCAAGCCTCCTGTAATTGAAGGCGCAACGGCCCAAATGGCCGCCGCCGGCAATTCGACACTAAGCTCTATTCTGGATGGTGTTCCTCCTGACGGCGCCCGGCGTCTGGAGGTTGATGGCACGGATGGCAGGACAACAGCCTTCAGGATGGAAAAGAATATTTATGTCAGAACGCCCTTGACGCTTCTGTCGCCCGCCTGGTCGGGTTCCGTTTCTTCGGGGGACGGCATGAATGTCTATCAGCTTGGCAATGCCCCTGTCCTGCTGCTCTCGGATAATGGCCAGATCTTGAAGGCGCGCCTTAGTGAAAAGGATCAGATTCAATGACCGACGATCCAAAAAACCAGAACGACTTGAATCTGGAAAACCGGAACAACGATATGCCGGGCGATTTCGACAACAACAGCGCCGATTTCGACGATTTTGAGTCTCGCGGCGGAAATACCCTGGGAGACATGGTGCGGACAAACCCTATGGTCAAGGTTGGCGCGGTTGCGGCTGGTCTTGTCCTTATTCTGGGTGGTCTGGTTCTCTTCGGCGGCAAGAGCGAAAAAGCGCCGACTTCGATCGTCGGTTCAGGTTCCGATGTTAAAGAGGCTCCCGGAACGAATGAAGTCTCCAAAATCTATAAGGAAGCTGTTGAACAGACTAATGAAGAGGCTGTGGAAAAAGCGCAGCGTGAAGGCGGCAGTGCCATGCCCGTTCCGATTTCTACGCCAAAAGATCCCGTAGCCCTTACCGAAAGCGAAGCTGCGAGCGAGGATCCGCTTGCGCGCTGGCGGCGTATCCAGGAAGAGCGAACCAAAAGGGAAGCGGCAAAAAAACAGGCGGCTCCCAAAGAAAATGCGGATCCTAACGCTGAAGCCGTCAAGTCTCTGGCAGACGCCATGTCAAAACAAATGGATTCCATACTGAAAAACGTGGCTCCGAAGTCGCCTCAGACGAAACAGGTCACTGACGCGAAATCTTATTTTGATGAAAAAAAGCGGGTTGAGAAAGAAGAAGCCGATGAGGCCAAGCAAAAGGCCAAGGAAGCAAAGGATGCCGCCTCAGAAGACAACGGCGGCGAGGATGGTTCCGATGGCCAGGATGACAATGGCGGGAAAAGTGAAAACCCCTCCGAAAATATCCTGATTCCTGCGGGGACGATCGAATACGCCCAGCTTCTGATCGAGGCGAACAGCGATACGCCCGGTCCGGTCCTGGCCCAAATCGCCAGCGGTCCTCTGGCCGGAAGCCGTATCCTTGGGACGTTTGAAGCCGAGGATGAATATCTTGTGCTGACATTCAACAACGTGATCGTTGATGGCGTCAGTTATCCGGTCGATGGCCTGGCGCTTGATCCGAAAACAGCGACTCCCAGCCTGGTCACGGACGTGGATCACCGGTACTTCAAAAGGGTCATACTGCCTGCGGCGGCGGCCTTCATCGAAGGCATGGGGTCGGCCATTGCGGATAGCGGCAGCACGAATGTCACAGTCAATGGAGATACGGTTATCGAGGAGAAAAAGGATCTCGACACGGAAGAGGAAATCTACAAAGGCGTTGAGAAGGCCGCTGACAAGCTGGGCAGCATCCTTGACAGGGAGGCAGACCAGACAAGCCCCCTGGTCGTGGTCGCTGCCGGGACCCCTATCGGCATCCTGTTTCTGGAATCTGTCGTCAAGGATTCCGGTAAGCAGGCGCAACGGTAAACGTCCAGCCAGAAAACGAACATCTTATATTTTTTGTTGAGGAGCATGAAATGCAGCGTGAAACATCGTCCATGAAAGATGAGAATGAACAGGATTTCGATGAAAGCCTGACCGATTCCCTCGATGCGAATGAGGAAGAAAACCTGCTTGCGGAGGAATCCGATGAAGACTGGGATTCTTTCGAGCCGTCCGAGAATCCGTCGGCAGAGGCGCCTGCAAAGAAAAAGTCATCTTTGTTCAATGTCATCGTTATCGCGGGAGCCGTTGCCGCCGGCCTCGGCGTTCTGTACTGGAAATCGTCATCGACCGGGTCAAAAATCTCAGCGCCTCCGCAGGTTGCGGCAGCAAATGTGGAACCCTCCCCCGCGCCCGCAGAACAGACCGCTGCGCAGCAAGTGCCCGCAGGGCAGTCTTCGCCGGAGGAAGGCGGATTTCTGAATGACCCGAAAATGATGGAGAGCCTCGCTTCGTCGGACACGGAAACGCAAGACCAGCCGCAACAGGACGCCGCTTCCGGGGCCGACTCCGCCGCGAATGCGGAACTGACCCCCCTGCCGGCGCCTCAGGTGCAGGCCGATACGGCAGATGCATCGCCGCAAAACCCGGCCACCGCCTCTGAGCAAGGTACGGCGGCAGCTTCCTTTATGAAGGCCCCGCCTGCCGCGGAGTACGCTCAGGCGCCAGCCGAAATTTCCGCGAAACTTGACGAGCTGATAGCAAAGACGGGCGCTTTGGAGGGGCGGATGGCGGCTGTCGAGACGCGCCTGGAAGCCGTTCCTGAAATGCAATCCGGACAGTCATCGGATCTGGCCGGTATCAGGGAGCGGCTGGACGCACTTGAAAGCAGGATGTCCATTCCCGCCGTTCCGCTTCCCGAACCTCAAAAAGCCGATTCTGATTCTGTGCCGGAAACTTCCGCCCCTGCTGTGGAACCCGCGCCTGTGGTCCGGACAAAGCCTGCGGGGGGCAATGTTGAGAAGACGGCAGTTCGCTGGATTTTGAAATCTGCCCAGCCGGGGCAGGCATATATCTCCCGCTCCGGTCAGGATGACATGATCAGCGTTCGCGTGGGCGATTCGGTCGCGGGAATAGGCCGGGTCAGATCTGTCGACACGGAAAACGGTCGCTGGGTTATTGAAGGAACGGAAGGGCGAATTTCCCAATAGTTCTCGTGAATTGCGAAAAAGAGCCGCGATTTTTGCGGCTCTTTTTTTCGTTTCCGGATAACCAAAGCGGGTGCCCGCAGGATATAATTACATAAAAATTTAACTTTTTTTGTGCTATATTTAAGGAAGTCAGCAATTTTTTGCTTTTGATGGGAAGATATGTTTAAATATCCCTTAACAAGCGGGCATCGCAATAAAACGGATAAAAACCTGCGGGCATGAGGATGGCGAAAACGCGCATGCGCATGATGTATAGTCTTATATACAGTCTGGCATTTGCCCTTGTCCTGGCGGCTGCGCCGGCATATGCCGTCGATTTCAACGAGCTATCCGACAATATCATAGGGTCTGTCGAAAACCTTCCCGGGTTGATTTCCGGGCTTTGCTATATGATCGGTCTTGTCCTGGGCGTGATGGGCGTCGTCAAGCTCAAGCAGCATGTCGAGGATCCGCGCTCCACGCCTTTGCGGGAACCCATGATCCGCCTGCTGACCGGCGGTGCCCTGTTCGCGTTGCCGATCTGTTACGAGGCCATGTATTACGCCATCACGGCGGGCAATAATGTCGATGACGACCAGGAGGCCATGGGCGAGGGCTTTAACAGCCTTTTCGACTTCCTTGCCGGGCTGGCGACCGCTGTTCCCCTCCAGGATATTAACCAGATCCTTGGCAATATCATCGACTCCTTTGAAGAAACGCCAGGGCTGATTACGGGCTTGGGATATCTTTGCGGCCTGGTGGTGGGCGTGACCGGTGTCTTGAAACTCAAAGACCATGTCCTGAACCCTGAACAAACGACTTTGAAAGAAGGCGTCGTCAGGCTGCTTTATGCAGGCGCGCTCTTTGCAATCCCTACGATCGTTGTCGCGGCTTACAGAACGATCAATGGCGATGGTGCCAGTCTGCTGGATACTGTTTATCAAGGCATTATTTATCTGGGTTTTGTGGCTTCCAGTGAAGATCCCCTTAATTATACTAGTTTTTGCCCCGTGCTTGTTGTGACCAACCCCTTTTCTCTTGGTTCCACTTTATGTCAGATCATTTTCCATACGGTTGCGTTCCCCACGTTTTTGGCGGGGTTTTCCTATCTTCTGGGCCTTGTCGTGATTGTGTGGGGCATGACGAAGCTCAAGGATCATGTGCTCAATCCTAACAATGTCAGCGCTTGGGAAGGCTTTGCCCGCATCATTGTCGGGGGCGCTCTATTTGCAATGCCGACAGTTCTGAATGCCCTTTATGTCACTATGGCTTCTCTGGCCGTTCCTCATACAGGCGGTGCTTTTAACGATGGGGGCGCCGTAGGCAATGGCCTTGATACAATGATGGTGGCCTTTACGGCCAATATTCTCGGACCGGCGCAAAGTCTTATGAACTGGTTCGGTTATGTCGCCGGAATCATCCTGGTCATTATCGGCATTACCCGTCTGATGCGCAGTGCGCAGGAGGGAGTCCGAGGTCCGGGTGGCGTCGGCACGCTCATGACCTTTCTTGCGGCCGGCGCGCTGATTTCGTTCAGCCCCATGGTCACGGCGTTCACGGGCAGCATGTTTACGATCCCCATGGGGGCCAACTACGCCACGCTGAACTATACGGTGGGCCTTGGACCGGACGAACTGGGGCACATCCATGCGGTGATCAGCGCCGTCTTGCGCTTCGTGATCGTCATCGGGCTCGTGAGCTTTTTAAGAGGGATATTCATCGTCCGTTCTGTCGCCGAAGGGGACAACCAGGCCTCCATGATGGCCGGGGTCACCCATCTGATCGGCGGCGCGCTGGCGGTGAATCTTGGGCCTTTCCTGAATGCCGTACAAAATACTTTGGGATTGGCCGGTTATGGTGTAAACTTCACTATGTTCTAAACAACAGTCGAGGAGGACTGAAAACATGAAGAAAGCTGTAAAAAACACAATGTTGAGGATGGGTGCGGGCTTTGCCGCCGGCGCGATGCTGACATCGTCGCAGGCTCATGCCGCTAACACGTTCAGCAACATTGGTTCGAACGTTATTGGTTCCATTGAAACGCTGCCCGGGCTTCTGACCGGCCTATCCTATATGCTGGGCATCGTCATCGGCGTTCTGGGCGTTCTTAAAATCAAGGATCACGTCGAGAACCCGAACAACACGCCTCTGAAAGACGGCGCGATCCGTCTGGCTGCTGGCGGCGGCCTGTTCGCGCTGCCGATCATCTACGAAGCCATGTTCAACACAGTGGGCGATGGTGACCAGCAAGCCATCCAAGGCCTCTTAAAAGTTCAGGGTGCCACCCAGTAAGACGGGTTGTATGGATCTCTTAAAAATAAATCTGGGAATTTCCCGCTTTGCGGGAAATTCCGTTTTTGCAAAAGAAAAAAACGCCGGTTTTTTATCACCGGAACTTCGGCAGAAAATCTTTGATCGCGATGGAAACACATGCCGGTGCTGCGGTTTCCGGGCGCTTAAATATCAGGACGTCCTGTTCATGAATGGCATGGTCGGGGATGCCCGCCCGGAAAATCTGGCGACCGCCTGTATTTTTTGCCATCAGTGTTTCAATATGCAGGATGTGGCCGCCATGCGATCCGCCACCCTCATATGGCTTCCTGAGATTTCCCAGGCCGATCTGCATCATGTCGCCCGTGCGATCTATGTCGCCCGCATCAGCCAGGGGCCCGTGGCGGAAGCCGCGCGCCGGGCGTTCGACGTCCTGACGCGGCGGAGGGAGGACGCGCGTATCCGGCTGGGGACGGACGATCCTTTCGTCCTCGCCTCCGTGCTGAAAGATTATATAAGCGACGGGGCTTATGACGCGCGCACGGACAAGCTCGAAGGGCTAAGGCTTTTCCCTCTGGACCGGCGCATCATCAAGGAGGCGGATCTCGAATTCAACCAGTTCCCGCAAATCCTCGCCTACTGGCGTTCGAAGGACGGCCCGTTCGGCAGCCGTCTTCCCAGGCAATGGGTCGATTTTTACCGGCGGATTGATGACATCAGGACGGCGGCCTGAGACTGCCGCGAGAAGTCTTTTCCCGGGCTATGCCTTTTTCTGTTTTTTCCCGGCCCGCAAAACCTATATAATATCAAGGAAAGCAAGAAAACCGGCTTTTCCTGCAGGTATCAAGAGTTTCATACGTTTCATGGTCAATGCGTTTTTA
>JBDHTS010000057.1:0-14769 GCA_039808845.1 Alphaproteobacteria bacterium
GCCTGGAGCATCCGCCGGAGCGCATAGAGGTTTATGATAACAGCCACGTCTCGGGAACGAACATGGTCGGCGCGATGATCGTCGCCGGGCCGGAAGGATTCCGCAAAAGCGCCTACCGCAAATTCAATATAAGGGACGCCGAGGCCGCTGACGATTACGGCATGATGCGTGAGGTGCTGAGGCGCCGTTTCGGGCGCGCCATCAAGGAAGAGCGCGGGCCCGGCACCCCGGACTGGCCGGACCTTGTGATGATCGACGGCGGGCTCGGCCAGCTGAACGCGTCGCTTGAGGTATTGAAGGAATTGGGGCTGGAAAACGACGTCAATCTTGTCTCTATTGCCAAGGGGCCGGACCGGAACGCGGGACGGGAAAAATTCTTCCAGTCGGGTATGCCCCCCTTCCAGATGCCGGTTGACGATCCTGTCCTGCACTATCTTCAGCGGTTGCGCGATGAAGCCCATCGTTTCGCCATCGGCGCGCATCGCACGCGCCGCTCGAAGGATCTGACCCGCTCGCCGCTGGACGAAGTGCCCGGGATCGGTCCGCGCCGTAAAAAGGCGCTTCTCCATCACTTCGGTTCGGCACGGGAGATTGCCCGTGCCGGCATCAAGGACCTGCAGAGAGTGGAGGGAATTTCGGAAGCTGTGGCGACGGTGATTTACAATCATTTTCATGAAGCAGCGCGATAACAGAACTTTTAAAAAACATAATTTTTGAAAATTTCGATATGTATCGTATCTAAAATCATTGCTTTCGTTGCGCCTTAAAATCATCACAAAAATTCCGCTGTATTCTGCCTTTCTCCCCTTGCGGCCTCTGAAGAGTGCTGATAGTGTCCAGAAATAGCCGCAGGCAAACGAACGTGTTACGGATGCACCGGAAGGGCGCGCAGGGTCGTATCACGGAAGACACTCAAGGAAGGAATTGAAGCATGTTCCACCGTCCTAAATCCGACGATCCAAGTACACCTCCGGTGCCGCAAGGGCAGGGCGCCCAGAACGCCGAAAAAGCAGAACAGGGTTTTGGTCATGGCGGCCAGACCCAGTCCGTGACTTTCCAATCATCGCTGGGCCAGGGCGCGCGTCCTTCCCAGTCTTCATCGAAAACAGAACAAGCCACCGAAAAGGAAACCCGACCCATGAGCAGCCCCGCAGATAAATCCGGCGAAACCGCTAACGAAAGCTATAACCGCCCGCTCGATATCCCCGGCACGTCCGGTTTCCAGCGTCCGGGCGCCACGGGGCCGCAGTCTCTGCGCGTTCCGGGCGCAGGCTATACGCCTGGCAATTATTCCCAATATGGTGCCGGCGGTTCCTCTGATGCGGCCCGCAGCAGCAGCCGCAGGCTGGTTGTCGGAGAAGGTATCACCATGTCGGGCGAGATTGAGTCGTGCGATACGCTGATCGTTGAGGGAACCGTTGAAGCTGCCCTGAAAGGCGCCAGCATTCTAGATATTGCTGAAAGCGGCGTGTTCTACGGCACCGTTGAAATCGACGAATGCGTCATCGCCGGGCGCTTTGAAGGCGACATCACGGTTCATGGCCGCCTGTCCTTAAAAGCCAGCGGTTCCATCACCGGTTCTATTTCCTATAAAGAACTGGCTGTCGAAGCCGGTGCGACCATCGACGGGAAGATGTCCCCTTTGAACGCCGGTAAAAAAGTCGAGCGTAAAGATACCAAGGGCAAAATTCCGTCCAAAGGCCCGAGCCTTGGCGGCGCTGAACTGCCATTCTCCGGTCAGGCAACGGCTGCCGAGTAAACCGGCAGCGTATTCCGGCTCTATAACGCCGGGATTGTTTGTTGATTATGTCTGATCGTCGAAATATCCCTGCGGCGGAGGAGGTCAGTCCCCTCCGCCGCAGTCTTGCCTGGGTCGTGGCTGTCATGGCCATGGTGGCGATCCTGTATCCGAAGGGGAAGGGCGATCATCTGCCTTCTTTATCCGAACGTGTGGCGGGGATGGAAAGCGCTACCCTGCTGACAACTTTTGGTGAACCGGATTTACGCAGGGTGGAAGGGCCGTCGGCGCACTGGCAGTATGTGTCGGAGACTTGCATCCTCGATATCTTCCTGATGGGAGACAGGGTGCGCTATATCGACGTTCGGGCGCGACATAAAGGAAAGGCCGCCGATATGCCGCCTCCCCCTCCGGATAAAAATCTCTGTATCGATTCCCAGATGAAAACTTCAGAGCAAAAATAAACCGTCATTCCTGCAGGAATGACGGTTAGCCCTTTAGTCGATCGTGCGATCCATATTAGTGATGCGTGATCAGCCGATCGCGTTCGCGGGTATAGAAAATGTTCTTGATCGCATTCTCGCGCTGGGTTTTCTGATAATTGCTGACGCGCCAAGCCAGGAAATCAGCGTTTTTCAGATGTGTACCGGATTGCTGTTGTTTATCCATACCGTCCTCCACTCAAGATATTCGCTTCTTCTTATATTATAACGCGCGAGAGGCTCATCCGGCTTTGCAAACGATTGAAGCCAGCTCCTATGATTTTGCATATCATTGTGCGGTGCGGCAGGGCGCATAGCGAGGTTCTCCTTGAGGAATTCTGCCGTCTGACATACACTGCCCTCCGCTCTGATATAATGGTATCCACAGTTGAGATGACCAAACCCGCTGATTCATTGAGTTTTGAGCAGGCCCTGGCCGAGCTGGAAAGCATCGTCAGGGATCTGGAGACTGGCAATGCGCCGCTTGAGGATGCTATCGCCCGGTATGAACGCGGAATGGCGCTGAAGGCGCATTGTGAGCGCAAGCTGCGGGAGGCGCAGGCTAAAATCGAAAAAATCACCGTTCATCATGATGGCAGCGTATCTGCCTCCCCATTCCAGGAGTAATCATTCATGGCCCCATCACCACGCGAGGCCAGTTCCGGCCTGCAGGACAAAATGAATGAAGCCGTCGATGCGGTGAACAAGACGATGGCGCGTCTGCTGCCTGAAACGGACTTGCCGGAAGACAGGCTCTTTGAAGCGATGCGCTACGGCGTGCTGACGGGCGGCAAGCGGCTGCGGCCCTTGCTGCTGATCCAATCCGCCCGGCTGTTCAATGTCGATCCCGCGCGTGCGCGCCGCGCTGCCGCCGCACTGGAATTCATTCACAGCTATTCCCTTGTGCATGATGATTTGCCCGCGATGGATGATGCTGATATGCGCCGCGGCAAACCTTCCACGCATAAACAGTTTGATGAAGCGACGGCCATCCTTGCCGGTGATGCGCTTATCGCGTTGGCTTTCGATGTTTTGAGCGACCCAGCCACGCATGAGGACCCGCGTGTGCGTTGCGAGCTTGTCTCCTGCCTCGCGCAGGCTTCGGGGCCCCAGGGTCTCGTCGGCGGCCAGATGCTGGATCTCCTGGGCGAAAAACAGGAATTCGATCTCGGTACCGTCAGCCGCCTGCAACGCATGAAGACGGGCCGCCTGATGGCCGCCGCCTGTGAAATGGGCGCGATCCTTGGAAAGTCCGATGAACCGCACCGCAAGGCTCTCGCCAATTATGCCTATGATCTGGGCTTGGCTTTCCAGGTGACGGACGATATTCTCGACGTCGAAGGCAATGTCATCGAAATGGGCAAAGAGGCCGGTAAGGACGAGCGGGCGGCCAAATCGACCTTCGTTTCCACCATGGGCAAGGAGCAGGCGCGCGCCAGGGCGGAAATGCTGATCGGGCAGGCCAAGCGTCATCTGGGCATTTTCGGCGTCCGTGCGGAT
The DNA here is from genome assembly GCA_039808845.1 of Alphaproteobacteria bacterium. Classification (GTDB taxonomy): domain Bacteria; phylum Pseudomonadota; class Alphaproteobacteria; order Micavibrionales; family Micavibrionaceae; genus JBDHTS01. The sequence goes on from JBDHTS010000057.1 coordinate 3,721, forward strand.
ACGCTGAAGGATCTGGCCGATTACGTCATGACCAGAAGAAAATAGATGAACGTGCCGTATTTCCGTCCCTCCCGCGTTTTAAAGGTTGTTTCATGAGCATCCAGGACAGTCTGGTCAGGCAGGGCGGTTTTCTGTTCCGGTGGCGCAGTTTCGTTCCCGTCATTCTGATTTTCCCCGCTCTGGCGGCCGTCGCCAAAAGTTCCGCGATCCAGCATGCCTTCGGCGACGACGTCGAGGACGTGGTGTTTTTCATCAGCTTCCTGGTATCTCTCGCGGGGCTGGCTGTGCGCTGGGTGACCATCGGCTTCGTGCCGCCGGGAACATCGGGGCGCAACACGCATGGCCAGAGGGCTGAAACCCTGAACACCAGCGGCATGTATTCGATCGTTAAAAACCCTCTGTATCTTGGCAATGCCATTGCCCTGCTGGGCATCCTACTGTCCATCAAGGTATGGTGGTTTGTCCTGATCGGCGGCCTGGCTTACTGGATTTATATCGAACGGGTCATTGCTGCGGAAGAACGGTTTTTGACCGAGAAATTCGGTCCGGTCTATACGGATTGGGCAAAAAGAACGCCTATTTTCGTTCCCAATCCTAGGCTGTGGCGCAAGCCGGACAAGCCTTTCTCGTTCAGGAAAGTCCTGCGCGGGGAATATAACGGCCTAATGGCGGTGGGAACCGTGTTTTTCCTCAATAACTTCATCACGGATATCATCATCCAGAAGGAAGAACTTTATTCCTGGATGACCGACGACTGGTTCTGGTTTGTGGAATTCATCGTGATTACAGGAATTTTTATCGTCCTGCGCACGTTGAAAAAACATACCAGGGTTCTCAGCGTCGCAACGGATCAATAGGCGTTCCAACAATCAGGCAGTCGCATGGCGACCGAAGTCTTCATCATTTTTATCCTGCTTTTGCTGAACGGCTTTTTTTCGCTGTCCGAGATGGCGATCGTGTCCTCCAGCAAGCCGATGTTGAAGCAGCTGGCAAAAAAAGGGGACCGGCGCGCCATGGCTGCCTTGGCATTGGCCGAGGATTCAGGACGTTTTCTCTCGACGGTTCAGGTCGGCATTACGCTGGTGGGTATTCTGGCCGGCGCATTCGGCGGCGCGAGAATTGCAAGCCGGCTCGAACCCTTTTTCAAGGACATCCCCTTTATCGGCCATCATGCCGATGCTGTGGCGGTGACGCTGGTGGTGACGGCGATTACGTTTCTGTCCGTCGTCATTGGCGAACTGGTACCGAAGCAGTTCGCGCTGAAGCGCCCTGAAAAATTGGCCATGTTCGTGGCGCGCCCGATGGCGTTTCTTGCCCGCATTTGTACGCCCGTGGTCTGGATGCTGGAGGCTTCGGCAAGCGTGATCGGCAAAATACTCGGCGGTGAAACGCTGGATGGAGAACGTATGACCGAGGCGGAGGTCAAGGCGGTCCTGAGTGAAGGCGCCGAAACCGGCGTCATTGAAAAAGCCGAGCATGACATGCTTCAGCGCGTCATCCGTCTGGGGGACCGGGATGTGAAATCGATCATGACCCACCGGTCCAGCGTCGTGTTCATCGATATCAACGATCCGCTGGAGATCGTCAGGACAAAGGTGCACGAAGCCGGGCATTCCCGCTATCCCGTGATAGAGGGAAATCCGGATAAAGTGATCGGCGTCGTCCAGGCCAAGGAGATGCTGGACGGAGCTCTGAGCGGTGGCCTGAAAGTATCAGACTACGTCAAATCTGTTCAGACACTGCCTGAAAACGCAACCTGCCTGACGGCTTTTGATCTGTTTAAAAAAAGCATGGTGCATATGGTCCTGGTCGTGAACGAATACGGCAGTGCCGAAGGGATCGTGACGACCGCCGATCTCCTGGAAGCGATTGTCGGCATGCTGCCGTCCAATTACGACAAGCCTGAACATTCGATGATCTCGAAGAGGCAGGACGGCTCTTGGTTCGTGGACGGCCTGACACCGATCGACGAAGTGCATATAAATATAGGGCTGGAAGAGATCAAGACCGATGCCAGCTTCGACACCATGGCCGGCTTCATGCTGCAGCATCTGGGAAAATCGCCGGAAGAGGGCGACTATTTCGACCTGTTCAGGCATCGTTTTGAAGTGGCCGATATGGACGATGCCCGGATCGACAAGATCGTCGTGACTCCCCTGGACGAACCGGATGCGGAAAAGACATCGTAATTCTGGCCTGTGGAGCCGATCAATGATAGAACCTTTCGATCATGAAAACCGCCAAGGCGCATAAACCGGCCTCCGCAAGGCCGACCCTGCTGGACCGGGCCGATAGTCCTGCAAGCCTGAAATCCATGACGGATGAAGAACTTAAGGCGCTTGCGGACGAATTGCGTGCGGAAACAATCGCTGCCGTGTCGCATACCGGCGGGCATTTGGGGGCCAGTCTGGGCGTGGTCGAACTGACCGTTGCGCTTCATGCCGTTTTCGACACGCCGGACGACCGTCTGGTCTGGGATGTGGGGCATCAATGCTACCCGCATAAAATCCTGACCGGGCGCCGGGACCGGATCCGCACCCTGCGTCAGGGCGGAGGATTGTCCGGCTTCACGAAGCGCACGGAGTCTGAATACGACCCGTTTGGCGCCGCCCATTCCTCAACGTCCATTTCCGCCGCGCTGGGCATGGCCGTGGCGCGTGATCTGGCCGGAAAAGAAAATAACGTCATCGCCGTGATCGGTGACGGGGCGATGAGCGCCGGCATGGCCTATGAAGCCATGAATAACGCCGGAGTGATGAAAAGCCGCCTGATCGTCATGCTGAACGACAACCGCATGTCGATCAGCCCGCCCGTCGGCGCGATGAGCCATTACCTGACCAATCTTGTCTCATCGAAACCCTATATCGGCGCGCGGGACATCGCTAAAAAGTTTGCGGAAGCCCTGCCGCCGCCGTTGCGCAAGGCGGCGAAGCGGGCCGAGGAAACGGCGCGCGCGGCGCTGGGTGGTGGCACACTGTTTGAGGAAATGGGGTTTTACTATATTGGTCCGGTGGACGGGCATAATCTCGATCATCTATTGCCCGTTCTGCGAAACGTGCGCGACAGCGCGCATGACGGTCCCATCTTCATCCATGCCATTACGAGGAAGGGAAAGGGATACGCTCCCGCGGAGACATCCGCCGACAAAATGCATGGCGTCGTCAAATTCGACGTGGTGACCGGCGAACAATTCAAACCGAAAAGCGTTTTGCCAGCGTATACAAAAATCTTTTCCCGCGCGTTGATCGCCGAGGCGAAAGCGGATGACAGGATTATCGGAATTACCGCCGCCATGGCCTCCGGGACGGGCATGGATCTGTTCGGTTACGAATTCCCTGAAAGAATGTTCGATGTCGGAATTGCGGAGCAACATGCGGTCACTTTCGCCGCCGGCCTGGCTACGGAAGGTTACAAGCCATTCTGCGCCATTTATTCGACCTTTTTGCAGCGCGCCTACGATCAGGTCGTGCACGATGTATGTATCCAGAATCTGCCGGTGCGTTTCGCGCTTGATCGCGCGGGCCTGGTCGGCGCGGACGGCTGTACCCATGCCGGCGCGTTCGATATCGCTTATCTCGCTTGCCTTCCCAACATGATGCTGATGGCGGCGGCGGATGAAGCCGAGTTGATGAACATGGTCGCTACGGCCGTCGCCTATGATGAAGGTCCCTGCGCATTCCGTTATCCGAGAGGCGAAGGGACGGGCGCCGCATTGCCTGAACGCGGATCTGTTCTTGAGATCGGGAAAGGGCGCGTTGTTCGCGAAGGATCGGATGTCGCCATTCTTTCTTATGGCGCGAGGTTGGCTGAGGCCCTGAAAGCTGCCGAAATCCTGGGGCAGAGAGGAATCTCCGTAACCGTGGCGGATGCGCGGTTCGCCAAGCCCCTGGATACCGGTCTCGTAAGAAGGCTGGCATCCGGACACAAACAGCTTGTCACGCTGGAGGAAGGCAGTTCCGGCGGGTTCGGCAGTATCGTTCTTTCTTTCCTGAACAATGAAAATCTGCTGCATGGATGCAGGGTTCGCACATTGCATCTGCCCGACCTCTTCCAGGATCAGGACACATGCGAGAAGCAATACAGGGACGCGAAACTCACCGCCGAAAGTATTGCGGCCGTTTTTTTAGGCTGATATTCCAATGCAGAACGGTTGGGAAAGGTCAGTTTTTTTCTTCCTGGGTTTCCGAAGCTGAATCGGAGACCGGTACAGTTTGCTTCGCGCCCTGGATGCGCCCGCCTCCAGGGGACGGGACGTTTGCGGGGACCGGGGTTGACGGCGCGTTACGCGGAGTCTTTTCCTGCCTGGGTTGCGGGCGCAGTTCAGCGTTGATGTCCATGGCGGCATTGAGCTTGCGCTGGTAATTCGGGTCGCGCATGGTGCCCGCCACCGCCTTCCGGATGGAGGACAGGGCCTTGTCGTCGGCGCAGAGCTGTTCGACCCGGCTGAGCGTGACCATATGGCCGTGACGGTATTCGTTGACGATGCTTCTGCCCAGCTTGCGCAGACTGCCCCATGAAACCGCCGTGCGCTCGCCGTGAAATTCCCGCCGCGCGATATCTTCCGCCTCATGCCCGTATTCCAGTCCACGCGCGAAAGCCCGCCCGGCCGCCTGAAGCGCCGAGGCGCACCAGCCGAGGATCTGCCCTTCCGTCAGGGATTCATTCTGCTGGTTGGCCGCGAAAATGAAGGGGTCGGCGCTGCCCTGGCGGATACCCTGGCCGATGAGGTCCTCGAAAATGGAGCTGATGGCTTTCTCATGCAGTTCGGCATTGAACTTATCGTCGGCATAGGGGCTGTAGCCGCTGCCGTCTCCCTGGCCTGCGGCACGGGGTTGAATGCCGGTGATTTCGGACAACAGATACCCCATGGCGCGGACGGATGTATTTTCGCTTGTATTGACGGCGGCGCCAAGAACGTCTTCCGGGGGAAAGCCGCGCCAGGCCATATCCTGTGCCGGTTCGCTGAACGACAGCCACTGGCGAAGCATGTCGTTGTCGATCATCAGGCCGATATTGGCTGTGTTTTTCATCGCAAGCGGTATGAAGCGGCGCCTGGAAGGGGATCTCTTCAGCAAGTCCCGGATGGCGAAGTCGGTCGCCTCCTTTGCCAGGATATAAGGGTAAAACTCCGGATTATGAAGAGAGCGCGTGCGGAGCGCGCTGAGCCCGCGCATCTTTGCCAGTGCGCTCGATGCTTGAGAATCGCCGCCCAGCGCGGACACGATGGCGCTGAATGTATCGGCGCGCAAATTCGCGCCGGCCATTTCCAGCGCGTTGCGGCGGCGGACGATGACATCGGACAGCTGTGCCGCCCTGTTATCCGGATGATGGTAATATAGGACGGCGTCGATGGCATGCCAGGCAAGATGCCAGGCATAGCGGCGCACATCCTTCAGATTCTCGAACTGCTCCAGATTGATCGTGCAGAGCGAGAGGATGCTGTCCTGGCTGGCCAGGCCCAGAAAGAGGGGCTTCCTGGCGATGGCCGTCCCGATGACGGCGGATTCTTCCGACCGGCGTACTTTTTGCAGCATGTGAAGGGCGGTTTCCGCGGCAGGGTGGACGATGATCTCCTGCGCCGCCATGGCCAGGGCTTCCTTGCGCTGGCCGCTGCGGTGGACGATATAATGGATGTGCAGGTTGCGATAATGCTCCCGCACATGGCGGGCGATCTGTCGGCAGGCTTCCGTGACGGTTTCCAGCTGGGATGTCATCGAAAATTGGCGCTTTCCCGGTTTTTCCCTCGCAAACTCTATCATTCAGGGGTTAATTTTTCCTCAAAAGGACCCGTCTAAGAGCGTTCTGCAATTCAGCGGAAAGACCCTTCCCCTCCCGCTGCGCAGGAGGGGGATATGACTCAGGATAATGACAAAACGCTCTAAAGGGTTGGACGGCTGGGTTGAATTGTGTAGGATGCTTGGGAAATTATCTTTTTCTTATATTAAGTTTTGCATGGGTCTTTCATGACGCAAACGAATGCCATTATGGCCGGAAAGCGCGGCCTTATCATGGGGGTCGCCAACGACCGCTCTATCGCCTGGGGGATCGCGCAGGCCTGCGCTACGCATGGCGCCGAGCTGGCCTTTACCTATCAGGGCGAGGCGCTGGAAAAACGTGTCCGGCCTCTGGCCTCTGGCGTCGGCTCCAAAATCGTGGTGCCGTGCGATGTGACGGACGACGCGGGCCTCGACGCCACCTTCGCGACGGTTGAGAAGGAATGGGGCGGCCTCGATTTCGTTGTCCATGCCATCGCCTTTTCCGACAAGAACGAACTGGACGGCCTCTACCTCAACACCACGCGCGAAAACTTCAAGCGCACCATGGATATCTCCGTTTATTCCTTTACGGCGGTCGCCCAGCGCGCCGCGCCTCTGATGAAAAACGGCGGCTCGCTGGTCACGCTGACTTATTACGGCGCGGAACGGGTGATGCCGCATTACAATGTGATGGGCGTCGCGAAGGCGGGGCTGGAGGCTTCGGTGCGTTATCTCGCGACCGACCTCGGTCCCAACAACATCCGCGTCAACGCCATCTCCGCCGGGCCGATCAAGACTTTGGCGGCCAGCGGCATCGGCGACTTCCGCTATATCCTGAAATGGAACGAGCTGAACTCCCCCCTGCGCCGCAACGTGACGATCGAGGATGTGGGCCGCTCCGGCCTGTTCCTGCTCTCCGATCTCGGTTCCGGCGTCACAGGCGAAGTCCTGCATGTCGACAGCGGCTACCACACCGTCGGCATGGTCCAGGTGGACAGCGCGGCGGAAACGGCGGAACTCCTGCAAAGCATTGCGCCGAAGAAGGCAACCGAAGCGGCCTGATCGCGCGGTTGCCGCACCGGTTTGATTGACTTCATTTTTATGGTGATGTAAAATTGATGTATGATCAGGACTCAAATTCAACTTCCCGATGTTTTATATAAGAATCTGAAGCGGTTGGCCGACGATCATGAAATGTCGCTTGCGGAAGTTATTCGCAGGGCGGGTGAAAACTATCTAAAGCGTTTCCCCCAAGAGCGGGCGCCGCGGGATGCGTGGAAGCTGCCGGGCCCTTTCGATCTGGGCCTTCTGCCGGAAGCGGATCTTGAAAACCTTAGATACAATCAGGAATTCCGCAATCCTCATGGCGGCTTTCAGGAAGAATGATTTCCGCTGACACCAACATCTTCATTCATGCTTTTGATGCGCGTTCGCCGCATAATGCCGCCGCGCGGGCATTTCTGGAAGAGCATCTTGGAAACGGCCAGTTTGCCATTTGTGAACTGGTTCTGATCGAGCTGTATATGGCCTTGCGGAATCCTGCCGTCTTTCAAAAACCGCTTTCCGCCGCGGCTGCTGTCGCCCTATGTTCGGATTTGCTTAAAAACAATGGATGGCAGTATATCGAGTACGATCCTGCCATTCGTAAAAATCTTTGGGAAATGGCAAAAAAGGACACGCTGGGATTCAGGCAGATCATCGATATCAGGCTTGGCCTGGTTCTTAAATTTCTTGGAGTAGAGGAATTTGCAACCGTGAATACGAAGCACTTCAAGCCAATCGGCTTTCATCGGTTGTGGAATCCTCTGATTGAAAAAACATGAGCGGAAACCGTTTCGGGACATTGTTTCAGTATCAGAGCTGGGGGGAAAGCCACGGTCCGGCCATCGGCTGCGTGGTCGACGGTGTGCCGCCGCGCATCCCTTTGAGCGAGGCGGATATCCAGCCCTGGCTGGATAAGCGGAAGCCGGGTCAGTCCCGTTTCACGACCCAGCGGAAAGAACCAGACACCGTTGAAATTCTATCCGGCGTGTTCGAGGGCATGACGACCGGCACGCCGATCAGCCTGATGATCCGGAACGAGGATGCGCGGTCCAAGGATTATGGGGATATCAAGGATAAATTCCGCCCCGGCCATGCCGATTTCACCTATCAGGCCAAATACGGCATTCGCGACTATCGCGGCGGCGGGCGCTCCAGCGCGCGGGAAACGGCGAGCCGCGTTGCCGCCGGAGCCATCGCGCGGAAGGTTCTGAACCACGAACTCACTGCCCGTCACCCCCGCGCAGGCGGGGCCCCAGGGGGGCAGGGGCTGGATTGTGAGCAAACGGCTCTGGATCCCCGCCTGTGCGGGGATGACGATAAAAGAGGTGTTCTCATAAGGGGTGCCGTCGTGCAGATCGGTCCGCATGCAATCGATCGTGCCAACTGGGACTGGGCGCAGGTCGATCAAAATCCCTTTTTCACGACGGACGCTACCATCGTTGAAAGCTGGGCGGCTTTCCTCGATGAAAAGCGCAAGGCGGGGTCGAGCGCGGGTGCGGTGATTGAAGTGGTCGCCAGCGGCGTTCCTGCGGGGCTGGGCGCGCCGGTCTGGGACCGGCTGGACGCGGATCTTGCCAAGGCCATGATGTCGATCAACGCCTGCAAGGGCGTGGAGATCGGTGACGGCTTCGCCAGCGCTGCGCTGGGCGGGGAGGAAAATGCCGACCCTATCCGCACCGGACCGGACGGCCAGCCGGTCTTTCAATCCAACCACGCGGGCGGCATTCTCGGCGGGATTTCGACGGGGCAGGACATCGTCGTCCGCCTGGCCATCAAGCCGACCAGCTCCATCCTGACCCCTGTGCCGACCATCGACGTTCACGGGCGGGAAACGGACATCATGACCAAGGGCCGCCATGACCCCTGCGTCGGCATCCGCGCCGTGCCGGTGGCGGAGGCGATGCTGGCCTGCGTTCTGGCCGATCACTGGCTGCGGCATAAGGCGCAATGCTTATAAGGACGATGTATTTCGCGGATTTATGCGCTAGAGTGCGCGCAGGAGCCCTGACATGAGCTATACGCCGCGCCGCTACGGCAAGACCTCGCTCTTTTCAAAACCCCGGCTGCCGGATGCCGCGCCTCCGCCGCCGCGCCGCCATCCCATCCGCCATTTTCTGGCGGTTGCCCTGCGGCGGACATGCACGACCGTCGGCGCGCTGGTGCTGATCTTCGCTTTGATTGGCGCAATTGCCGCCGTTCGCAAGGAAAGCGGGGCGGTCAGCCTGCCGAAACAAATGGTGCTTTATTTGAAGCTGGACGGTGGGTTCACGGAGTACCGCAAAAACCACTTCGCGTTCGGCGACGATGAAGTTCCCATGCGGGATATCGTCGATGCGCTGGATCTGGCGGCGAAAGACAATAGAGTTAAGGGCCTGGTGGCCGAATGGGACAGCGGCTTTTCCGACATGGCGCAGCTGGAGGAATTGCGGAACGCTATCCTTCGCTTCCGGAAAAGCGGTAAGTTCGCGGCGATTTATGGGGAGGAATTTGCCGAAGGCCTCGGAGCCTATTATCTGGCTTCTGCATTCGGACAGATATGGATTCAGCCAATGGGCATGCTGTCCATCCCCGGCATCAAGGCTGAAATTCCTTACGCGCGCGAACTGATGGATAAAGTTGGCGTTGCGCCGGACTTCATGGCACGGGGCAAATACAAAAACCTGTTCGAAAGCCTTGAATTAAAGGGTATGTCGCAAGCGACACAGGAGTCGACGGTTTCCCTTCTCGGCGATATCGGTGGCACCATCTTGAATGGCATTGCTGCCGGCCGTAAAAAAACGCCTGCCGATATTCGTGCCGCCATTGATCTGGGCGCATTGACCGACTCCGAGGCGAAGCGCATGAGCCTGGTGGATAAGGTCGGTTATCGTGATGAGTTGCTGGAAGGCATTCGCCAGAAACTGGTCGGGGACAAGGATGCCGAGGACAAGCTCCCGTTCTTTAATCTGTCGCGTTATGCAACGGCGGCGCGGAAGGAGCAGGACGCGGACGCATCATTATCGAAATATCCTCATGTGGCGCTGATCTACGCGGTTGGTGAGATCTCTTCAGGAAGCGAACGCTCCGCCGTAGCCTATGGCGGCGGGAACCGCATCGCGGCCAGCGATCTGGCCGCGGAAATCCGCGAGGCTGCGCGCGACGAGGCGATCAAGGCCATTGTTCTGCGGGTGAACAGCCCCGGCGGTTCACCCACGGCTTCGGAAACGATCCGCCGCGCCGTGGTCTATGCGCGGGACCGGAAGAAGAAAGTATATGTTTCGATGGGCGGCGCGGCGGCGTCTGGCGGATACTGGATCTCAACTTCGGCGGACCGGATCTATGCCTTGCCCTTGACGCTGACCGGGTCGATCGGCGTAGCGGGCGGCAAGTTCGTCCTGCAGGAGTTGTGGAAGAAGGTCGGCGTCAACTGGGATGCTGTCACCATCGGCAAAAATTCGGGCCTGCAGTCGTTTAACGAGGCCTATACGGACAGTGAACGCGCCCGGATGAACGTAATGTTCGACAATATCTATAAAGGGTTCGTCGAGCGTGTCGCTGAAGGCCGGAAAATGACGTTTGCTCAGGCCGATCAGGTGGCGCAGGGACGTGTCTGGAGCGGTAATCAGGGCAAGGCGAAAGGACTCGTCGATAAACTGGGCGGTCTCGATATGGCATTGACGGATGTCGCGACAGAACTCGGCCAGCCGGACCGGTTTCATCTGACGGTCGATGTCCTGCCCAAACCTGAAAACCCGATCGTCAAGCTGGCCGAGATGCTGCAGGGACAGGTGATGATGGGATCGACCCTGCAGTCGCAATCAAAGCTGATCGAGCGCTTTGGTCCGCTTCTTGACGGCCTGTCGCAATCTGGTGTGTCGGCATACGAACCCGTCAGGCTTTACGCCCAATAATTACCGGGCCGATATGATATGCGGCGATGTAATGGCCGCATGGCTTTCACCGCCATTCTCGATGAAGCCATAGCGCATGTAAGGGCTCGACTGCGCGCAGCCGACATTGCCTGCGTTATCGACAACGATCAAACCGCCGGTGCCGTTCAGTCGTTCGGCCAGCCTCCAGATCGCCTTATGAGCAGCCTCTTGAGCCGGGCACTTGTCTTTTTCCGCTATGAAGGATGTGTAGGCTGCGATGTTGGCGCGGATGAACAATTCGCCATGGCCGGTGCAGGAAACGGCGCATCCGGCATTGTCAGCATAGGTGCCGCTGCCGATTAGCGGCGCATCGCCGATACGTCCCGGCATTTTCGCGC
>JBDHTS010000058.1:0-14686 GCA_039808845.1 Alphaproteobacteria bacterium
GTGCGCTTGGTGTTTTAATAACGCGAAGAGGGAATAAAAATGAACGCCGGAGACAGACAAAGGGAAACTGGGAGATTTTATTGCTCTTCTTCTCTTTTGTTATTCCGCAGCGAAGCGGAGATCCGCGCCGGTCCGTTCCCGTGCACGAGTGGGGATTTTGACAGATCCCTCCGCTGGCGCTGCGGTATGACAATTTTTAGGGAGGGCTAATCAAGAGTAAAGGGACAGATGATGTGTCCGAGTATAACTCAGATCTATCTGCTGCGGCCTCTTGATCGGTGAGGACTGGGCGCCGGATGTTCCTGATTGTTCTTACGCGTCCAGCCGTTCCCTCTTTCAGCATGTTGCTGGGCGTCAGCATCCCGAACAGGTTCTTCTACAGTCCTGGCACCGTCATGGACGATTCCGAAAGTGCTTCGCAGAGTTCCTTCTTCTCTTTCCCGTTCTCTTTGCGCCTGCTCTTGCTCCTGCCGTTGCCTTTCCCGCTCCTGCATGGCTTCTTCATCAAGCGTATAACCGCGTTCTTCAGTCCTTTGTCCAAAGGCACGCTGCAGGAAATTCGGGGTAATCATCGTTTCCTTAAATATGGGCGCTGACGGATCGGCAGCGCGGGACACGGTAGCGTTTTCAATGTCAGCCCTTGTCCTGGCCTCCGCGTATTCACGGATTTTATCGGGTTGACTGTCGTTCCGCAGCTGTTCGATTGCCGCGATTTTTCTTGTTGTATCTTCTCTGGCAGCAAGCAGATTTCTGCGCTTGCCTTCCGCATCAGCAAACATTCTCCTCAGGCGGCAGGAGGTTTCTAGCAATTGCTGTTCAGCACTGGCGCTGATATCCAGCTTGCCAATGGCGTTATCAATCTCCCGGATTTTGCCTTCCAGCGCGCCAATCGACTGTTCGAGGTAACGGGCGTCTGCCGGTACGGACGGTAGCTGCGCCTTCAGGCCTAACGCCTTACGCTCATCCTTGAATTCGCTTTTCCTGGCCGCTTCATACAGGTAAACAGATCGTTCCTTCATGGCTTCGGAGGGCGTGCCTTCCGCCATGGCACGGATTTGTTCAGGCGTTTCCTCAACTTTGTATTCGGCTTTGCGGCCTTTTACCGTTGCTTCAATGCGCGACCCGCTCTTCCCATGCGGCGCGATCAACCGGATAGTGCTTGGGGTGACAGGGTATTTGCGGCCGCCCATGGTGACGTAGATCCGCGAAAAATCCACGGTTTTTTTATAGTCCCATTCAAAATCGCTCATGAAATTCTCCTGCGGCCGAATTTAAGCTTTTTTGATTTAATATGTCAATAAATTAAGAATTTGGATAGTGCGGTTCTAAAGCGCCTTCACCATATGAAACCCGTCAAGGGTGACGGGGCCCATGGCGTGGGTGAGGCGGGCGCGTTCGGCGAAGCCGCGGGCGCGGTAGAACGCCTCGGCGGAAAGGGCGCCCTCGACATGCAGTTCGGTGGCGCCTCGCGCCCGCGCAAAATCCTCGACGGCGGTCAGCAGGCGCGTGCCGATGCCGCGCCGGGCGGCGGTGCCGCGCACGTAGAACCCTTCGAGGTTATGCCGGTCGTCGCGAAAGCGGTGGGAGGAAAAGCCGAGGACATGGCCGGGCTGTTCAGCACCTTCCGCGATGAAATAGGTCTCGCCCTTATCCCGCATCGCCTCCCGGTACGGCTCCAGCGGACGCTCCCGGCCCCAATAGGCGATGATCTCCGGCGCGTAAAATTCCGGCGCGATCTCCAGGATCGACGCGCGATGCGCCGCCGCCAGCGCGGGCAGGTCGGACTCCGCGGCGGTGCGGATATGAATGGTGGGTGAGGTGGGCATGGGGCAGAATAGCATGAGCACGTTATATCTTGCTATTTTACAGTAACAATATGCGGATAAATTAAAGCTTGATTTCAGGTTTATTTTCCTATATAAATAAAATCTCATAATACAGGCAAAGCGTCCGGATTTTTCCGGGCGCTTTTTTTATTGGAGCGAAACATGATCAAGAAAACAGTCGGTACGGACTACCGCACCAATGGCAATGATATCTTCCGCGTCAAACATACTTTATCCCAGCTTGGGCTTTATGCTGTTCCTTCCTATGGATTGACCTCCTATGCCGATCGAAAGATGTTCGAGGGCATACAGGATTTTCAGAAAATGCAGGGCCTGCCAGTCACCGGTGTTATTCGTCCAGGGGACAAGACGGCGGTTGCCCTAAGCCGATTTTATGATGGCGAACTCGGTGAAGACGAGCCGGGCAACGCGCCTACGTATCGTTGCCCTGAATGTGGTGCGCCGCACGGCGGATCAGGCGGTCCAGGCGATAATCGCTGTCCGGATTGCCGGGTGAAAGGCTAGCGTCCGGAAGCGCGCCTTTTTCGATTTTCAAGAAACGCGCCGATTTCTTCCGCGCTGTATCCCAGAAGCCGCCCGGTCACGATATCGCCTGCATCGCCGTATAAGCGGGGGTGGAGGGCGGCATCCCGGCGCATGAACAGGAAAGCGTCGATGCGCCAGACCTCGCCGGGCAGGGCAAAACAGACGTAACGGATCGTCCGGCCGTCGCCGTACAGGATATCCTCGGCGCGGCGGACGATCCGGCCCGCGGCCACATGCGGCGCGAAGGCTTTTTCGGGAATGACCTCTTCCGGCAGGGAGTCGATCCGGTCCGCCCATTCATGGAACACGGCCAGTTTTTTCCGGCCTTCCAGCATAAGGGCCAGTTCGCGGCCTTCATGAGGGCCGATCAGGGGATCAGGTTGTAAAGCCATGCGTGATCATAGCCGGGCGGGATGAGCATGGAAAACAATTTCATAGACAGGGCCAGGCCGGGCGTGGCGTCCTGATAAACCAAGACAGCCGCCTATTTTTGCCCGTGATCCGGGTTCATCCAGAAAAGGCCCCAGCCGTGGCCGTCCGGGTCGATGAAGCTGTGGTCGTACATGAAGCCATGGTCCGTGGCGTCCTCGAAAATCGTGCCGCCGGCGGCGACGGCCTTTTGGACCAGATCGTCGACTTGCGCGCGCGAGGAACAGGCCAGGCTGATCAGGATTTCCTTTGTCTTGAACGGATCGGCCACGGGCAGGGGCGACAGCTTCGCGAACTGGTCATGGGTGGTCAGCATGACGGAAACCGTATCGCCGAAAACAACGCAGGCGGAACGGTCGCTGGCGAATTGCGGGTTGAAGCCATAGCCAAGCGCCGTAAAGAACGCGACGGATTTTTGGACGTCCTTGACGGCAAGGCTCAGGAAGATATGGGTGTGGGTTGTCATGGTGGTTCCGCGGCGGTGCAGGTAAAGAGGGTTAGATATATCTTTCATAACAAACGATAGCTGAGCGAAAGGAAGGGCGTCAATTTATAGTGCCCTACCGCGTCTTGAACGACTGCGCTATAACTAGGAATGTTGACAGAATGTACCTTATACGGTACAGTACTTTATAAGGTACGCCCATGTCCGGCCTTAAGAAGATTCCCGCCGTTTTTTATTGCACGTCCGGCGGGGCGGAGCCGGTCCGGGACTGGCTGAAAGCCCTGTCCGCCGAAGACCGCAAGACGGTCGGCACGGATATCGCCACGGTGGAATTCGGCTGGCCGGTCGGGATGCCCACCTGCCGTGCGATGGGCAAGGGGTTGTGGGAAGTGCGCAGCACGATCCGGAACGGCATCGCCCGCGTGCTGTTCTGCATCCATGACGGGCAGATGGTGCTACTGCACGGTTTCGTCAAGAAGACCCAGAAAACGCCGGAGGCAGAAATGATCCTCGCCCTAAAACGCAAGAAGGAGATCGAGCGATGAAAAAGAAAAACAAGCATATCGGGTCGTTCTTCGACGATTTCCTGAAAGACGACGGGATTTATGAGGAGGCCGAAAGCCACGCGGTGAAACGCGTGATCGCCTGGCAGCTGGAACAGGCGATGAAGGACGCAAAAATCAGCAAGGCCGAAATGGCGCGGCGCATGATGACCAGCCGCAGCCAGGTCGACCGCTTCCTGGACCCGGAGAACGACAGCGTCCTGCTGGAGACGATCCAGAAGGCCGCGCGCGTGGTGGGGAAAAGAGTGGTGATTGGGTTGGAGGATGTGCGGGTTTAGCTTATCAAGCAAGGATACTGCCTATTTCTGCCCGTGGTCCGGGTTCATCCAGAAAAGGCCCCAGCCGTGGCCGTCCGGGTCGATGAAGCTGTGGTCGTACATGAAGCCATGGTCCGTTGCGTCCTCGAAAATCGTGCCGCCGGCGGCGACGGCCTTTTGGACCAGATCGTCGACTTGCGCGCGCGAGGAACAGGCCAGGCTGATCAGGATTTCCTTTGTCTTGAACGGATCGGCCACGGGCAGGGGCGACAGCTTCGCGAACTGGTCATGAGTGGTCAGCATGACGGAAATCGTATCGCCGAAAACAACGCAGGCGGAATGGTCGCCGGCGAATTGCGGGTTGAAGCCATAGCCAAGCGCCGTAAAGAACGCGACAGATTTTTTGACGTCCTTGACGGCAAGACTCAGGAAGATATGGGGATGCGTTGTCATGGTGGCTCCTTATTATGATGGCTCTGTTTTAAATATCCCAGCTTAAAGATCATCGCAGGATGCATAATTGAATAGAGCATGAATATTAATTATTTTGACAGACACCCCTGAAATATTGGGCAATCTTTCAAATTTTTTAGCATCCACTGTAACGGTATCTATTCCATATTTTTTCAACACGGAAAGATCGAATATCCAAATGGTTTCGCTTCTTTCGTCCCATGTCTCCCATGCGTCCTCAATATGCTTTTCGCATTCCTCATCCGTCCAGCTGTTCACGAATTTAAGCTGTTGAAAGGCAATGTCCACCCTTCCTTCGAGGTTTGCCTTTCCCATATGCTTTACGGAGTGGCATGCAGGGCATAATGCGGTTAAGCGCAGCAGCTTCTGGGTGCCGGATAAGGAACTTGCGCTTTTCTCATAGGCCCACTGTTCATTGCATTCAACAGGCCATTTATCGCCCTTATCACCACAAACCTGGCAGCAATATCCGGCGTCGGCATAGGTTTGCTTGCGCAAACGGTCCCATTGGTGTTTTGGCAGAAAAGCCCGCAGATTTTGATACCAGCTTGTGCTGGGGACCGTTTCGCATGTCAGATGCGGCGGCTTGAGTCCCGGCTTATACATGCGAGGAAGCCACTTATAAAATTTCTGAAGGTCAAAGCTCTTTTCTATCCAATAGGATTTTTTGTCTTCATCCCAAAGAGCGCCCAGATTTTTCACCTGTTGTTCGTCGAAGCGAGGAACATTCAGCCAAATTTGGTTATCCAGAATGTGCGCCATAGCGGATCTGAAATCACGATTGCGACGGATTGTCACTTCCATGATATGTCCCTTATGCGACCAAGTTTTTATCGATATTTAATTATATGTTGCATGTCGACGCTAAGCAACGAGTGAAATAGCCAGCATATGCTGATTGCTTTCAGCCGATTAGGACGACTTCTATGGAACCATAGTGTTCTAAGCTGTTTTTAACAAAACATATAATACTTTTTATTTTTTTAAAGTCTTAAATGCAACTGTTTGTAATTCTTGAATGCTAAAAATGCGTAATAAAACTTTTTCCTCAAATCCGTCAAATTTTTTATCAATAAAGTTTTTAATTGTAACAGAATCTTGTGAATTTTCTTTCGTAATAACTCCTATTATAATGGCTCTTTTGTACTCAAGAGCTTGAGTTGGTATAGGTTCGGATAGTGCCGCTATCATGCGTTCAATAGCTTTTCCTAAAGGTTGTAAATGATTTGAATTGATTACAATTTTCATCTCTACTAGCAAGATCTCGTTTTCGGGTCTTTCAATAATAGCATCAAATAAATAACGCGAAGAGCCACTACCGAACGACATACCTCTAAAATAATTTCCCGGAAATTCTTCTAATATTTTGGAGAATGCTAATTCTTCTAACAACTCAAAATTTTTAAAATTTAAATCAATTGAATTGGGTTCATTTTCTGTTTGTTGATTTTTAGGCAAGTTGTAAGATGATTCTGCAGACTTTATTTCTGCGGCCTCTTCTGAAAGCTTTTTAATTTTGTCATCAACGTTGTTGGTATTTTTTGTAATTGATTTAAAAAAATTGTTCTCATCATTAAAGTCCGAAGGTGCGTATAAAACTTTATGATTCCAATTAAGTATTGCAAAAAATAGCAAAACTAAAATACTAGGAAAAAGCATTAAAAACCAAAGAAAATATTGTTGATTATCAGTTTCTAAAGAAGGCAGCACCAACACGCCGCTAATCTCTGATATTGCTGCAAACATAGCAATAATCGTGAGAGGATTTCTAATGTGTGTAATTTTTTCTATCATTAAATTTTACTTAAGCCCTCTTCTTCTCATCCTGAACCTTCACCGGCATCACCACCTTCAAATGCAGATCCTTCAGCTGCTGTTCGCTCGGCTCGCTCGGCGCGCCCATCATCGGGTCCTCATACGCGCCGTTCATTAACTTATACGGCTTCTGTTCAGGTGGTTCAACGGGAACGGGCGGTATTGACTTTTTCTATGGGAGAATATATTATGTTTATATGGGCTGGGGAACCCGGCCGGCGTATGGCTCCTGTGAGAACGGGGGCCTTTCGCTTTTTCAAGGGAAAACTTTCAGGCCGTAACCGTCTATTTTATCGCCGGATTTGTCCATTTTCTGCCGGATGATGTCAAAGGCCCGGTTGGGCTGGCCGGGATCGAGAACGTATCTGCCGATGGGGCGGGCGATCAGGTCGGCCAGCTGCAGGCCGCAGCAGTTCGATATTTTGGGCAGGATTTTAATGTGGAAGCGGCCCGCCAGGGCGGGGGCCTGCATCAAGCGCAGGCAGGTCAGCTCCAGGTCTTCATCCTCGTTCCTGCCCCGTGCCTCGAAGGCGACCGTCACGGGCCGTTTTTCGCCGCGCTTGTTGAGGAAATAGGCAAGGCGCTCCAGACAGAACTGCGCGCCTATGCGGTAGGGATTCCGCGGTTCCGGATACCGGTCCTGCAGGCGCTGCTTGTGGATGACGCTGGCGATGACCGTGAACTGCGCCTCCGTCATGAAGGCGTTCAGGTCGGCGAAAAACGTTTCCCTTATCGTGCGGTCGGTGAGGAAGGCGAATTTATCCTCCGCCTTGCGGATTTCACGCTCGTGGAAAATGACGTGCGGGTCTTGGAAATATTTCAGCTTGAGGCGCAGCAGTTGCGGAACGATGAAGTCCGCGTAATGGGTGCGTTCGACAATGCAGAAGGCGAGGACGAACAGCGGAAATTCAGGGTAGTGCGGGCGGAGAAGATGGTCGCCCGCCTCGTCGGCGAAGACGAGGTAATTGTTGAAGGATGGCAGACCGGACTCCGGCATCAAGCCCGCTTCTTCTCATCCTGCATTTTCACCGGCATCACCGTCTTCAAATGCAGATCCTTCAGCTGCTGCTCGCTCGGCTCGGACGGCGCGCCCATCATCGGGTCTTCATACGCGCCGTTCATGACAAAGGCGTAGACTTCGCGCAAATTGGGTTCGTTCGCCAGGAGCATCACGATGCGGTCGATGCCGAAGGCGCAGCCGCCGTGGGGCGGGGCGCCGAAGCGGAAGGCGTTCAGCATGCCGCCGAATTTTTTCTCCAGCACCGCCTTGTCGTAGCCGGCGAGGGCGAAGGCGCGCTCCATGATCTCCGGCCTGTGGTTGCGGATGCCGCCGGAGCAGAGCTCATAACCGTTGCAGACGCAGTCGTACTGCATGGCGCGGATCGCGAGCGGGTCGGGGCCGTTCAACGCGTCGAGCCCGCCCTGCGGCATCGAGAACGGGTTGTGGGAGAAATCGACCTTGCCGGTCTTTTCATCCATTTCATACATCGGGAAGTCGACGACCCAGAACAGTTTGTAGACGCCTTTTTCGCGCGCGGATGCGTGGCCCTCCGGCAGGTCGTCGCAGATTTTGTCGCGGGCGCGGCCTGCGAATTTCGCGGCCTTTTCTTCCTTGTCGCAGACGAAGAAGACGGCGTCGCCGGATTTTATATCTGCAATCTTGCGGAGTTCACTTAAAGCTTCATCCGACAAAAACTTGGCTATTGGGCCACCAGGATTTGAATCAGATCCTGATGGAATAGTTTCTCCTTTAGATACATTGGGCAATGGATCCCATTTGATATATCCGAGCCCAGGTGCCCCTTCACCCTGAGCCCAAGCGTTCAATTTATCGAAAAACGAACGTGGCTGCTCTGCGACCTTTGGGCAACGAATCGCACGGACAACGCCACCGGAAGCAATAATATTTTTAAAAGCCTTAAATTCTACGTCGTCGCGTTTGAACACCTCCGTCACGTCGCAAATGACGAGCGGATTGCGCAGATCGGGCTTGTCGGAGCCGTATGTCAGCATCGCCTCGTGCCAGCTCATGTTCGGGAGCCATTCGACGCGGTGCTGCGTGCCGGTCCAGGCGTTGAATTCCTCGAAGATGCCGCCGACGACGGGCGACATGGTGGCGAAGATTTCCTCCTGCGTCACGAAGCTCATCTCCACGTCCAGCTGATAGAACTCGGCCAGGCGGTCGGCGCGGCCGTCTTCATCGCGGAAGCACGGGGCGATCTGGAAGTAGCGGTCGAAGCCCGCGACCATCAGCAACTGCTTGAACTGCTGCGGCGCCTGGGGCAGGGCGTAGAACTTGCCGGGGTGGAGGCGGGAGGGGACGAGGTAGTCGCGCGCGCCCTCGGGGCTCGACGCCGTCATGATCGGCGTGTTGAATTCCTGGAAGCCCTTGTCCCACATGCGGCGGCGCATGGAGGATATGACGTTGTTGCGCAGGCGGACGCGGGAATGCATCCCCTCGCGCCGCAAATCGAGGAAACGGTATTTCAGGCGCACGTCCTCGCCCGCGCCGTCCGGCTCCGCCACCTGGAGCGGCAGCACGTCGGCGGCGGATTGCAATGTGGCCTTGTCGATATAGACCTCGATATCGCCGGTCGCCATTTTCGCGTTCTCGGTCCCGGCATGGCGGGGTTTGACGCGGCCCTCGACGGTGATCACGGATTCGGGCCGCCATTTCTCGATCTCGGCCAGCAGGGGAGAGTCCTGGTCCACCACGCATTGCGTCAGGCCGTGCGTGTCGCGCAAATCGATGAACAGCACGCCGCCATGGTCGCGCTTCCGGTGGATCCAGCCGGAGAGTTTGACGGTCTTGCCTTCATCCGATTTGCGGAGGGCGGCGCAGGTATGGGTGCGGTAGGCGTGCATCGTCGGGTCCGTTTTTATAAGGAAATCAAGGACAGACCATAGCGGGCGGGGCTTAGCAAAACAAGAGAATTGAGGGCGCGTTTATGGCTGGGGGCCGGGCCTGGGAAAAGCCGGGGCGGGCGTCAGCGGGACAGGAAGGAGAAGCCCGCCCGCAGTCCTGAAAAGGGACGGGCCAGGATCGCCGGGCGCGGCGGCGTACCGCGCGATATAGGTTTCTTCCGTAATCGCATCGAAATATTCGATTTCGGGAAGGGCCGTGCCGTCAGGGCTCAACGCGTCGGCAACCATGACAAAGCCCTCAAGCGGCGTCCCTTTATTCTGAAGCTGGTACAGCACGAGCGTGTTCATGCCCTCATCTGCTTCCTGCCTTAAAAGCATGAATCCTTCCGATTCCGCGTTCAGGACACGGATGCCCGGTTCTTTTGAAAAGTTTTCGATGTCATGCGCCGTATGCACGGTCTGCCCGTTTTCCGTTCCCGCCCAGACGGCGGACATCAGCCGCTGCATCTGGTCAGCAAGGTAATCAGACGTGCCATAGGCCGGGTCGTAGACCGTCGCCATGTCGTCCATGATAACGGGCCGGCCGCGTACAACCTGTTCCAAAGTGGCGCCGTTTTCGGGGATCACATATGTCACGCCGCCTTGCGAGGGATCGGCGGTCGCTTCGATAACGCCTCCTGCGGGCGTCAGGACAAATACATGTTGCGTGGTATTCTCGCCCCGGACCCATAGATTGGCCGGGATCAGGAAATAATTTCCCGCTTTCTTGAAATCTCCGGCGGGAGCTTGGAGAGGAAGCAAGCGTCTTTCCGCCTTCTGGACGATCACGCCTTCGATTGCAGACTGGATGCCGCAATCGAAGCGAAGATTTTGCGTGCCGGCTTCGATATCCGCCACGAGGTCGTTCAAAAGTGTTATATCGCGGATCTCGCCCGTCACATTTCCGCTTTCGTCTCTTTTGACCGTCCGGTAATCGCCCAGCCCGGGAACAGAGTCCACGATCTGCGCAACAATTTCGGCCAGCAGGGACTCCTGCCTTTGCTTGGTTTCCCGGGTCCAGCTGCTTTTCTTAAGCTCCGCATAGTCCGGCTTCAGCGTTTCGATCCGATACTGTGCGATCGCAGCATCGGCGGCATTTTCAATCGCTGCGACAAGAGCATCGTGACGCGACCAATCGATGTGGTATTGATCCCCGGGGACGATGTCCATCTCCAGAGGCATGTATCCTGTCTTCAGAACATAAGGCAAACTGACAGCCTGGTGCGCATAGGCCTCGTCAAACCCTGCGAGAGGAACAAGATCCTTCTGGTCGAGCGGGACTGAAGTGTCCGCAGCCTGCGCCGCTGCGGCCATGCCGAACATCGTACTTAAAACCAGGCCGCCTATGGTATGCTTTGCCGTCATGGCGGAACAATATGGTAAAATATGGCGGCGTGACAAGAATTATCTCTTGAAAGTTTCTGTAACAATTTGTCCCGATCGAAGAACGGGAAAATCTGACGTTTTTGGAAAAAGTCTTAAGGGGTGCCATTATTTCAAATATTTCAAAATAATTTAACTGCAGAAGCTGTGTCATGGCTGTTTTCATCAGACGTTCATTCAGGCTTGCCGAAGCCCCGTAAAAATGTTTGACGCGGGGGGCGGAAGGGCTTAAGTGGATTGCCATATTCTTTGGAGGTTTTTGCCATGGCCCATGCCCTGATCCACCCCGCTTTCCACGTCGTGTATGCCCATAAGGCCAGCATGATTTTCAACCATGGAGCCGCGCCTTTGGCCGGCATGTGCCCCGCGAACGATCCGGATTGGGAGAAAAATCTGCCGGAGCGCGAGGGTTTCGTCAGGGATTATCCAGAGATATGGAGCAGGACGCCGCTATATATCAAAGACGTGTCCGGGCACAAAAGGCTGGATGGCGCTAGGGCCGTTGCGGTGTTGCGGGAAGAGGGCTCGTCCTGGTTTGGGTTTTTCCGCCAACAGGAAGTCGCGGTGACCGATACCGCCATCAGCCTGCGGAAGGCCTTCGAGAAAGCCGGATTCGGGGATGTTCCTGTCACGATGCCCGAACAATGCTTCCTGCCGGAAGTGTTCCACGATCTGGCTGAAGGCTTTAAGCCGCGGTAAAAGCCTGCTTCATGAAAAATGCAAAATCTGGCTATCCCTTCCGACGGCATCAAAGTGATGGGGCAGCCGGATCGTCTCCCTGAGGCCTATCCCGCTATCTGGGATGCGCGGAGTTTCCGGGCAATGGCGCCCCTGGACGGGGCGCATTCGGTTCTCATGATCGCGCGCGGGCTCCTGCACGCCAATCGCCCTGCATAATCGCGTTCCGCCCTTATCCCCTGAATCATCTCCCCCTCCCGTTCCGCAGGAGAGGGGGGAGGGTGTTCCGCTAAAAGGATTTCGGTAGTGTCTCAGTTTGAATATGGGAAAGCTAATTTCTCCATTTGAGAAGTCATCCACAGAATGTGTCACAAGGGTCTGTCAATATAATTTGACACATTGTTTACAAAATGTGAAATTGGGACAGATCCCCCGAGAAATGTATCAAAAACTTCCCATTTTTTTGGGCGGCGAAACATAAAGAAAACAACTGGATTTTGCAAGAAAAAAACATATTTGTGTCACAAATATTGTGATACAATGTATGACAATATCTTATGTAATGTGCGCCGACCTGTGTATAACTTTTGAGGTGATTGAGTGCCAAAGGGACCGCAAGGGCAGAGCAGACCAGCCGATGTTATCGGTTGTGCGGTGGCGGTCGCGCGCCTTGCTACAGGTGAGACAGAAGAAACTTTAAAGAAGCCCTCAGGGAAAGTGCGCAGCGGCAAGGCGGGAGCTCAAGGAAGGGCAAACGCATTAACTAAGGAGGAGCGTTCTGAAATCGCTAGGAGAGCGGCGAAAGAACGCTGGAGATAATGCAGAATATTCATGACGTATGTGATTATTTGATTATAAAGCTTCGTGACGGTGGAGTGTTCCTCAACTTTCTAAAGCTTCACAAACTATTATATTATCTTCAAGCTTGGAACCTGGCCTTTGGCCGGGGTCGATTGTTTGATGAAAAATTTCAAGCTTGGGTTCACGGTCCAGTGAGCCGTCAAGTGTATGATCGGTTCAAAGATACTAAAACACTTTATTCGTCAGTCGATCGTGCTGACATGCGCTCGACCTTTGATCCGACCGTAATAACCGACGCTGATAGAGCGACAATTGACTCTATTTTGGAGACTTACGCGGATTTTTCCGGTGACCAACTGGAAGAGATGACCCATCAAGAAGATCCGTGGATTAACGCGCGAAGGGGCTATGGTCCGGCAGAAAGATGCGAAGTCGAAATTAGTGAGTCCGATATGCGGCAATATTACTCGGCTCGTTTAGAACATGCCCAAACCGCCTAAACCGGTTTTAGCTAGCGTACCTACGCGCGCCCCGCGTCCAATTGTCAAAAACGTACCGGAGAAACGACGCTTTACTTTTTCTTTCCGATTTTGGTGCCAGAGAGACCTTTTTGGTGTTGGCGATAAAGATGGAGGATGGTGCGCAGCTATTTTTGAACGCTTGAATGCCCTTTCAAACGAGTACATTGACGAGTTCGAAAGAGATACAGTCAAGCAGGAAACGTACCGTTTTCATCCGGTCGATTGGAATGGCAGGAATGTCCCTCTTGCACGGTCCGATTTTGATTGGGTACCGCGCGTTTATTTAGATGATCCGGATCAGTATCCGTTTTTTGTTTTTCACGTATCCAAGGCGTTAGGAAGGATCGTTGGCTTTTGGGGAGAGGATCGACACGTTTTTAACATTCTACTGCTGGACCCAATGCACAATATCCAGCCTTCGCAGTATAACAGCTATCAAATTCGCCCCACAAACTTAGGCATCTGCGACTATACTAAGCTTGTACAAAGGGCAGAAAAATACATATCGCAGTGCCAATGTGCAAATAAGTCAGAACTTCAAGAGAATTTTTATAGCGCAGTGGATGATCAGTCAGGCGCAGCTGCTGTATTCAGAATGTCAGAACAAACAGTTTGCGGAATAAGACGCCTAATTGCATCAGGCGTAATTACTGATACAGGCGAGGCTATAGAAGGCGCGGTATCTGCTTTGTTGCAAGACTTGAAACAAACTGAAACTAATGCTTGCTAACGAAAATTACCCAATGTATATAATTGGGTATGAACAAGCTTCCTATTGAAAAACGTATTCAGATTTTAGCCATGCTCTGCGAGGGATCATCCATGCGGTCGATTTCCCGCGTGGTCGGAGTTTCCATTAACACGGTCGGTAAACTTCTGGCCGATGCTGGTGGGGCTTGCACGGCTTACCACATGGAAAACGTCGTTAACGTTCAATCCGAACGCATCCAATGCGATGAAATCTGGTCGTTCTGCTACTCGAAGCAGAAGAACGTCCCGAATGTAAAACGCGGCGAAGCTGGCGATGTATGGACATGGACGGCGCTTGATGCCGATAGCAAACTGATTGTCTCTTGGCTGGTTGGTGGCCGCGATGCTAATACCGATGTCGATTACGCACAGTTGGTAAAGATTTACGGCGAAACGAGCGAAGGCCAGAAACGCTACAGCCCTGCTGAGTGCGTAGGCTGCCGCAAAGAGCCGGTCACGGGGAAGCCGGATGAAAAACACGTATCGACAAGCTTTGTTGAGCGGTCAAATCTGACAATGCGTATGTCCATGCGCCGCTTTACACGCTTGACGAATGCTTTCAGCAAGAAGCTTGAAAACCATTGCCATGCGCTTTCCCTGTATTTCGTATGGTACAACTTCGTTCGGATTCACAAGAGCCTGAAAATGTCCCCCGCAATGGCGGCTGGTGTTTCCCAAACCTTGTGGAGCATGGAAGACTTGGTGCGGATGATCGAAATTTATGAGATCAAAAAAGAGCGATTAACATATTCAAAGTGAGGCACTACCAGGATTTCAAAAACCTTGCGCCGCCGGCGGGGGCCGTTTTAAATTCTAAACGATAAATTCCAGGGGATTCCTATGCCGGTAAAACGCGGTTTCATGACCGAAGTCAGGGGAACCCGGCCCGACGGGCGTACGGTCGTCATCGGGCGGCGCCTCAATATCTCCGGGGAGCGGAGGCCCTACCGCGCATTGATCGAGGCCGTATGGGCGGATGAAGAAGTCCATCCCTTTCGCATAGAAGATATCACCGGAGCGAGCCTCTCCGGCGCGCGGTCGGTGGTCTATTCCCGGCGCGGCAACGGGGACGGCCCGTATGCGGATTTCCAGAGGGTGGTGTTGCTGGAAAGCCCGGAGAGGCTTCGCCATTCCTTCGCCTATGCCGCCATGGATATGCCGCCCGTCGAAACGCCCCGGACCGTGCGCGCGATCCGCGCCGTGAGAGAATGTCTTGCCGGCCTTTTGCCCCGGCCGGGACGCTAGGGCGTTCTGTCACGACCCTGAATTATCCTCCTCCTGCGCAGAGCAGGGA
>JBDHTS010000059.1:0-14273 GCA_039808845.1 Alphaproteobacteria bacterium
CTAATCTTTGTCAGGTTTAATGGGGGTGACAAATATTTAAAGTCACGAAATCCGGTCTGGGGCCGGGTAGTTTGATCCGGTCGGGGCGCCTATGAAACGCAAAAAGGG
This sequence comes from Alphaproteobacteria bacterium, assembly GCA_039808845.1. GTDB lineage: Bacteria > Pseudomonadota > Alphaproteobacteria > Micavibrionales > Micavibrionaceae > JBDHTS01. Next base: position 109 of record JBDHTS010000059.1, read on the forward strand.
CTTTTTTTCAACCTTCAAGATCCTCCTGCAGAAAAACCGTCTGGGCGAACTGATGGTGATGAGCGGGCTGCTCACCTCCGGCGAGCTGCGCCTCGCCCTTGCCCGCCAGCGCACGACCGGCGATCATCTCGGACGTGTCCTGATCAGCGACCGCATGGTGTCGCGCCAGGATCTGTATCGCGTTCTGGCCCAGCAATGGACGTTGCGCTGCATGGCCGGGACTTTCACGCTCTTTCTCGCTTTTTCATCCTTCGGCATCAAATCGGCGCGCGCCGGATCCATCCGCGACGTGCCGTCCCAGATCAGCCTGGCGCAGGCTGCCGGAACGGCGTTCTCTCCCGTGCGGGCCTATCCCGCCTTGTTCGGATCGGCGGAGCGCCGGTCCGGCAATTTGAGCGCGTTCATCAAATGGACAGATATGTTCGACCGTTTCGAGTCGGCGCTGAAAAACCCAGAGGGGCAACGCGTCGTGAAGGAATGGCAGGCGCGCCTGCGCCCCTTCGCGGGACAGGGCATCGAACAGATGGCGCGCGGCGTGAACGAAGTGGTCAACCGCCAGGATTATATCGTGGACGACCGTAACTGGGGCAAAAGCGATTATTGGGAGACGCCCGTCGAATTCTTCCAGCGCGGCGGCGACTGCGAGGATTTCGCAATCGCCAAATACGCATCCCTGCGCGCCCTGGGCGTCCCGGAAGACCGGATGCGCATCGCCATCGTGCATGACGAACAGAAAAACATGCCGCATGCGCTGCTGATCGTCTACAGCGATTCGGCGGCGCTGGTTCTGGACAACCAGTCCTCCGAAGTGCGGACAGCTGAAAGCCTCGAAGGCCGTTACCGCCCGATCTTCACCATCAACCGCATGGCCTGGTGGATCCATACCGCGCCTGGTGCTACGGTTCTGGCTTCGGCGCGCTAAAAATTGGCTGTTTAGCTGATTGGCTGATTAGTTATTCCACAACAGCGACGCGCAGCGAGTTCGTCGAGCCCGGCGTTCCGAAGGGGACGCCCGCCGTCACCACGAAACGCTGTCCCTGCACCGCAAGGCCGTGTTTGAGCGCCAGGCGGCTGGCGGTCTGGACCGCTTCGCCGAACGACGTGACGTCTTCCGTGAACACAGGGTTGACGCCATAAGAAAGCGCCAGCCGCCGCGCCGTCGCCTGCGAATGGGACAGGCACAGAGTCGGCATCGCAGGACGCTGGCGCGCCGTGCGCAGGGTGGTCGAGCCGGAACTGGTGAAGTTGACGATACAGGCGGCATGGACGGACTGGGCCACCTGGCAGGCGGCGATCGTGATGGAGTCGGGCGGCGTTTCGTCGCTGCAGGGCGGATCGCTCTCGATGATGCGGCGATAGGTTTCGTCGCTTTCGACACGGCGGCAGATCCGGTCCATGATCGAGACGGCTTCCTCGGGATACTGCCCCGCCGCCGTTTCGGCGGACAGCATCACGGCGTCCGTGCCGTCGTAAACGGCGGTGGCGACGTCAGACGCCTCGGCGCGGGTCGGGCGCGGGTTGTCGATCATCGATTCCAGCATCTGTGTGGCGACGATGATCGGCTTGCCAGCGAAGCGCACATGGCGCACCACGCGCTTCTGGACCGACGGTACGTCCTCCGCCGGAATCTCGACGCCCAGATCGCCGCGCGCCAGCATGACGGCGTCGGCGAGTTTGACCATTTCTTCCAGATGTTCGAGCGCGGAGGGTTTTTCCAGCTTGATGATCAGCCCGGCGCGGCCCTGAATCAGGTTCTGCGCCTCCGCCACATCCTCCGGCTTTTGCACGAAGGACTGCGCGATCCAGTCCACGCCCATGGCGAGGGCCGCATCGAGATCGCGGCGGTCCTTGCCGGTCAGCGCTGCGATGGGCAGGACGACTCCGGGAACGTTGAAGCCTTTGTTGTTCGACAGCTTGCTGCCGGCTTCCACCCGCATCTGCAGATGGTCCGCGCCCTTGGACAGCACGCGCATCCGGACCTTGCCATCGTCCAGCAGGATCTCGTCATTAATGCCGAGAGCCTCGATCACTTCCGGATGGGGCAGGTTGACGCGTTTTTCGTCGCCGGGCGCCGTGTCGAGGTCGAAGCGGATTTCCATGCCCTGTTTAAGAGCGATCGATCCTTCCGCGAATTTGCCGACGCGCAGCTTGGGACCCTGCAGATCGGCGATCACCCCGATGGGGCGGCCGAATTCCTGTTCGATCCGGCGGATCGAATCGAGCCGCGCCTTGTGGTCTTCATGCGCGCCGTGGCTGAAGTTCAGGCGGAACACATCGACGCCCGCCTCGAAAAGTTTGCGGATCATGGCCTCGTCGTTCGAGGCTGGTCCCAGCGTTGCGACGATTTTCGTCCTGCGTCTGCGCACCATCATTGCAAAAGCCTGCCTTCATTCAGAATGTTGCCGACAATCCCATAATACAAATGCGGAACACTGAACAGCGTTAAATGATTCGAGCCGGGATAATGGCGGGCTTTTAAAGCGTTATAGATTCCGTATCTCAGAGAAGAAATTCGCAAATATTCATGGTTTATCAGAATGATAAGTCCATATCACTTCAAGCCTCTGAATAGTTCGCCGATTCGCGAGGGAAGCCCCTTGCACCCGTTTTGAGAATCGCGCTTAGATGAAAAACAGGACGAGGAAGACCATACGTAAATTCAGAATTCCGGAACGCCGTCAGCAGAAAGGAACGCAAGATGCCGGAATACAAAGCCTTCCGGAACTTATCCCCGCCCTGCCATGAAAAAAACATTTTTTCTTGGCCTCTTTTACGAGATGTAGTATCATCCTTGAGATTTGAGCACTACGGGTTGTGTTCCTTCTTGGCGCGGCCCTTCCCAAGCTTTTTCAACGTTTTAGTTTATCCACCAGGCCTGACCTGCAAAGGGGGAGTATAGGCGATGTTTGATGTTGCGCAGACGGAACGCGGCCACCGGGTTCATATCGACCGGACCCGCGACGCGAGTCTGACCGAATTCGGCAAGGCGACGCTGCAGGACCGCTATCTGCTGCCCGACGAGGGGTTCCAGGACCTGTTCGCGCGCGTGGCCATCTGGTACAGCGACAATTCCGACCATGCGCAGCGCATTTACGATTATATCTCCAAACTGTGGTTCATGCCGGCGACTCCCGTCCTGTCCAACGGCGGCACCAACCGCGGCCTTCCCATTTCCTGCTTCCTCAACGAATCGGGCGACAGCCTCGAAAACATCGTCGAATTGTGGAACGAGAATGTCTGGCTGGCATCGCTCGGCGGCGGCATCGGCTCCTACTGGGGCAATGTCCGCTCCATCGGGGAAAAGGTTGGCCGCAACGGCAAGACGTCGGGCATCATCCCGTTCATCCGGGTGATGGATAGCCTGACCCTCGCCATTTCCCAGGGATCCTTGCGCCGCGGCTCCGCCGCGATCTACCTGCCGATCTGGCACCCGGAGATCGAGGAGTTCATCGAGCTGCGCCGCCCGACCGGCGGCGACCCGAACCGCAAGGCGCTGAACCTGCATCACGGCGTCCTGGTGCCGAACCGTTTCATGGAGGCGGTGGAGAAGAACGAGGAATGGGCGCTGAAATCGCCCAAGGACGGCCATGTGGTCGACCGCGTCAACGCGCGCGATTTGTGGATCCGCCTCCTGACCGCGCGGATCGAAACGGGCGAGCCCTACATCATTTATATCGACCACGTGAACGACTCGATCCCGGACCATCACAAGATGGCGGGCCTGTCCGTCAAGATGTCCAATCTCTGCTCCGAGATTACGCTGCCCACGGGGCGCGACCATCTCGGCAACGATCGCACCGCTGTATGCTGCCTGTCTTCGCTCAACCTGGAAAAATTCGAGGAATGGCAGGACCACCCGACCTTCATCGAGGACGTCATGCGGTTTCTCGACAACGTCCTGACCGATTTCATCGGGAAGGCGCCGGACAGCATGAAGCGCGCCAAGTATTCGGCGATGCGCGAACGCTCTGTCGGCCTCGGCGTCATGGGCTTCCATTCCTTCCTGCAGTCGAAAATGATCCCGATCGAGGGCGCGATGGCGAAGGTCTGGAACCGCCGCATGTTCCAGCACATCAAGCGCCAGGCCGACGAGGCGAGCGTGAAGCTGGCCCATGAACGCGGGGCCTGCCCGGATGCCGCCGATTACGGCATCATGGAGCGTTTTTCCAACAAGATGGCGATCGCGCCGACGGCGTCGATCTCCATCATCACCGGCGGCGCGTCGCCCGGCATCGAGCCGAACGCGGCCAACGCCTATACGCACAAGACCCTGTCCGGATCCTTCCCCGTGCGGAACCCTTATCTCAAGAAAGTTCTGGCGGAAAAGGGCCGGGACAACGAAGACACCTGGTCCTCCATCATCACCAACGAGGGATCGGTGCAGCATCTCGACTGCCTCAGCCAGGACGAGAAGGACGTGTTCAAGACCGCATTCGAGATCGACCAGCGCTGGCTGATCGAGCATGCCGCAGACCGCACGCCCTTCATCTGCCAGGCGCAGTCCCTGAACGTTTTTCTGCCTGCCAACGTGCACAAGGCGGATCTGCACCGCATCCATTGGGACGCGTGGAAAAAGGGCGTGAAATCCCTTTATTACTGCCGCTCCAAATCCATCCAGCGGGCGGAAAGCGCCGCCAGCTGGCAGCGCGCCAAGGACGCGGAACCGGTGCAGCAAGCCGCCACTGTTTCAGCCGGGGCGGAGAGCAAGTATGAGGAATGTCTGGCCTGCCAATGAATTCGTTGTTGCAGGCGTCTAAATAAAAAAATTCCTTTGAATCTTCCCTTTTTAAGGGTAACTCTGCAGTAAACGGGGAGAAGATGGATTTTTGCCCAAGAAAGATATTGAGTTTTATGAATACCTTCTTTCATAGCCGCAATGCTGTTTATTTACTGGTTTTATTATCCGGCATGGCGGCCCTTTCCTGGGAAGTTATCTGGCAAGTCAAGGCAACTCTGGCCTTGGGGATTTCAGCCTGGGGAACAGCCCTTATTCTGGCGACGACAATGGGCGGGATGTGCGCCGGGGCGCTGATCGCGGGCCATGTTTTGGCAGACAAGTCTTTAAGGCGGCCCATCCGCCTGTACGGGATCATTGAAATAGGGATCGGCATCGCAGGGCTGTGCCTGACGCCCTTGTTCCAATTCATCGAAAAGCTTGATACCTACGCGTATTCCGAAATACCCGAGGCCGCCACGCTGGTGCATATAGCCGGTATCGTCATTGCCTTATGCATACCGACTTTGTGCATGGGGGCCACTCTGCCTGTCTTTGGATTGGTGGCGCGGCAGTTCCGGACATCTATCGCAGTTCTATATGGCCTTAACACGCTTGGAGCGGCCATAGGCGCTTTGTGTGCCGCATTCATACTCATTCCCAGCCTTGGGCTGACGCATGCCGCATGGTTGATTGCGTCCTTGAATATCACTGCCGGACTGGCGACATTTCTGTTTAAAATTCCTGAACAGGAAGACATACGAAATCAGGATCTTCACAAGATAGAATCCGCGGACGAGTTCAGCCTGATAAAAATCTGCGCAATCATTTTTGCAACTGGTTTCTCAACGTTTCTTCTGGAAGTTGCATGGTTCAGGTCTTTGACCGCGGCTTTCCGGAGCACGACAAGCGCTTTTGCCATCATGCTGTCTGCCGTACTGATCGGTCTGGGCCTTGGCGCGCGCCTGGTTCCCTTGTTGAAAAAACTGAATCTTCCTCTAGGCGCAGTGCTTGCGGTTTCCGGCATCCTGATTTTGCTGGCGACCCCATTGGTCGAACGTTTCGATATGTTCACGCCGACGATGGTTGAATCACCTTTCCTTCTGGAGGCGAGGTGGTTTGTCCATACGCTGACTGTCGTGGGGATCCCCATGCTTCTTTTGGGCGTCGCCCTGCCCTGGCTTCTCGACAGCCAGCAATCCACGGGACGATGGGGCAGGTTTTATGCGCTCAATGCCCTGGCATCAATTGCGGGTGCTCTATCCTCGGCGTGGATTTTTCTTCCGTTGATCGGGTTTGCCAGAACGGCATGGATTGGTGGAATTATTGTTCTTGCAGCCGGATTAATCAGCGCGCCGCGCAACCAGTATCGCAGGCTTGCCGCAGCCGGATTGGTTGCGTTGATCATAGCGGCGGTTTTCGAATCCGGAGTGGGCAGGACCCGTGCCCTTGGGTGGCTGGTCCTTATCTATAACGACAAGCTTGCGCCGCTCCATGACGAGAACAATCCGCTAAAGGTCCTGAAATCCTATGAGGGGCCAAACGCCACGATTACGGCCGTGCAATATACCGGAAACAAGTCGGCGTTGATCATCGACGGGTTTGTGGCGGCCTATGAACGGCCAGAGCAAAATCGCGCGTCAGTTCATTATATGCCATGGATGGGACATCTGCCCATGCTGGCGCATCCCGACCCTAGAAACGCTCTGGTCATCTGCTTTGGAACCGGACAGACGGCCAATGCCGTGCGGAATGAAAACCCGGAGAGACTGGATATCGTCGACGTCAATCCTCAAGTACTGAAGCTGGCGCATTACTTTGCGGATAATCAAAACGTTCTGGCAGATCCGCGCGTCCATACGACAATCATGGACGGGCATGCCTACATACGCCGGACAAACAAAATCTATGACGTCATTACGCTTGAGCCCATGCCGCCGACATTTGCGGGGGTCAATGCTCTTTATTCCCAGGATTTTTACAGGACCGCACGATCGAAGATGAGCGCCGATGGGATGATTGCGCAATGGCTGCCGTTCCATCTCGTCAATCCTTATTACAGCCGGGCCATCGCCAAGACATTTCAAAGCATTTTTCCCAATAGCATTCTTTGGCTGGATCCGGTTTCGGAAACCGGTATCCTGCTCGGATCAAAAAATCCCGATATCGATCTGGCCGGTTTATGGCCAGGTTATGCGCGCCCTGGAAAAGGCCGGGACTTGACGCGGGAACAAACGCAAAAAGCCGTCATGCTGAAAAGCCAGGAATTGGAAAAATACAGCCGATCGGGCCGGATCATCACGGACGACAATCAATTGCTGGCCTATGGAGATGCAGCCCTGCAGTTTTACAGCCTGGAGAATGATCAGGAGAAGAATATCAAGGACCTTCTGACCTTTGCGCCATCGTTCACGCTTCCGGTTAATCCGCCCTCGTCGCCGTCACCTTGACCTTTACGGTTACGGCGTTGCCGATCATCGAAGTGTCTTTCCATTCGCCCTGGCCGATGCCGAAATCGAGGCGGTTCAGTTTTGTCTCGCCTTCCACATGGGCGGTGCCCGGAGGGTCGATTTTCAACGTAAAGGGCAGGTTCAGGGGCATGCTGACGTCGCGGATCGTCAGGCGTCCCTTGGCCACATATTGATTGTCGGCGTTTTTCTGGAACGATTCGATAGTGTAGGTGGACGCGGGATATTTTCCGACGGCGAACCAGGAATCGTCCTTGATATAACGGTCGCGGTCCGGGCTTTGCGTGCTGGCGCTGTCCATGCCGATCCTGACCGTGCCATTGCCGGCCTCCGGCTTCGCGGGATCGAAGGCGATGGCGCCGGAGATGTCGCCGAACGTGCCGGTGAAGGGCGCGCCCTGCTGCGTCGCCTCGAAAGTCAGGCTGCTCTGGTCCGGCACGATCGTCCATTGCGGCAAGACGGGCGCGGCCTCCTGTGCCAGGGCGGCGGCGGGCAGCACGAAAGCCGTCAATACGGCCAGCAGAAGCATCTTCATAAGTTATTCTCCGGTTTCGCCGGTCACGCGCCCGAAGGGCAGCATGCGCAGCAGGGTTTCATCCTTGTCGAATATATGGTGTTTCAGCGCACCGGCAACATGCAGGGCCAGAACGCCGATGATGCCCCAGGCCAGAAGACTGTGAAACTGCGCCAGCGCCTCTGCCAAAGCTGGGGAGGGGCCGACGAGATCGGGCAGGGTGAACCAGTTGAAGACGCTGACGTGGAAGTTCTTGGCGGAAGACATCATCCAGCCGGAAAGCGGCATGGCGAACAGCGCAGCGTAAAGGAACCAGTGACTGAACTTCGCCAGCGCCTTTTCCCACGGCGCGTGGCTGGGCAGGGAATGGGGTGGGGGATTGTAGACCCTCCATGTCAGGCGCAGCGCCATCAGCGCCAGCACCACAATTCCGAAGGATTTGTGCAGGAAGAACAGTTTAAAAACGGTCGGGCTGATCGGCAGGCTGGTCATGATCAGGCCGACGCAGAGCAGACCGATCACCAACAAAGCGACCGTCCAGTGGAAAAACTTCGGCACCGCGCCGAAGCGGTCCGGCGTGCTTTTCAGACTCATGGATTGTAGATCTCCTGCCCCGGCTGGGCGATGCGATGGCCCTCGATTTCAAGATGGATCCGCACCTCGTCGCCGACGAAGGGAATGCCCGAGCCCATGCCGAAATCGGACCGGTCGATCACGCCATCGGCGGACAGCCCGGCGACATAGGCCTCCATGAAGGGATGGCGGCCCGTCTTGTTCAGCGTCACGTCAAAAGTGGCGGGTTTTGTCACGCCTCTGAGCGTCAGGTCGCCGGTCACTTTCGCGGTCCGGGGGCCGGTCGTTTCGATGCCCGTGCTTTTAAAACGCATGACCGGATAATGGATGACGTCGAAGAAATCGGACCCTTTGACGGCTTTGTTCCATGCCGCGTCGCCCATATCGAGGCTGTCCGTTTTGACGGAGACATCCACGGAAGACCCGGCCAGATTGCCATGGTTCAGCGTGAACATCCCGTCATAGTCGGTGAATTTGCCGTAGGAATGGCTGAACCCAAGATGGCTCACCGAAAAAATGACCTGCGTGTGCGGCTTATCGAGCATGTAGCGTTCCATCTGCGCCCGCGCCGCCGCAGGGCAGGCCATCAGGAAAAGCATAAACAATAAAAAAGCGATTTTCGAAGCGTGGGTCATGAGGCTCCGGTCCCCGGCAGGCTGGCCAGAGTATAACATGGAGAGGGCCAAAAGGAAAACAAGCAGTGGGAGACAGCAAGATTCCCGGCGAGGAATAGTCTTGGTCGTCATCCCCGCGCAGGCGGGGATCCAGAGCCACAAGCGCTTTACTAAGAAAGCATGCACTTCGCACCCCTGGATCCCCGCCTGCGCGGGGATGACGTTCAGAATAACGGGGACGGCATTAAAAAAGCCCGGCAAGCATGCCGGGCTTTCATGAACAATAAACTGGTTATTCCGCTTCTTCCGCGTCGTCTTCCTTTTTCGCCTTGGCCTTTTTCGGCCTGGCGGCCTTGCGGGCGGCTTTCTCGGCGTCTTCGCCGGCTTCCTGCGCTTCGGCTTCCGCGGCCTCGCGCTCCGACTCCAGGGCGCTGTCCTCAAGGAACTGGCCGCGGTTGTCGCTGGCTTCCTGCGCTTCGGCGCCTTTCGCCTCGGCGATCAGGGCCTTGCCGGTTTTCGCCTGGGTGGCGGCCTCGTCTTCCGAACGGGCGATGTTCACCGTAATCTCGACGCTGACCTCAGGGTGCAGCGCGACCATGACGGGGAACAGGCCGATGCTTTTCAGCGCGGAATTCAGCGAGACCTGGCCGCGGCCGACCGTCTGCTTGCTCTGCGCCGTGACGGCGTCGGCGATGTCGCGGGTGGAGACGGAACCGTAAAGCTGGCCGCCCTCCGCCGCGTGGCGGATGACGACGACTTTCAGGCCGTCCAGTTTCTTCGCCTGCTTCTGGGCCTCGGTCCGGCGCTCAACGTTCAGTTTTTCGAGCGCGGCCTTCTGGCTTTCGAAATAAGCGAGGTTCTTTTCGGTGGTGCGGAGCGCCTTGCCCTGCGGCAGCAGGTAGTTGCGGGCGTAGCCGGGCTTCACACGGACCTTGTCGCCCATGTTGCCGAGCTTGCCGACGCGCTCCAGCAGAATGACTTCCATTGCACTGGCCATGACAGCTTCTCCTTACCGTGCGTTGTCGTTGTCCTGGCGCAGGTAGGGCAGGAGCGCCATATAGCGGGCGCGCTTGATCGCCTGGGACAGTTCACGTTGTTTGGTGGTGCAGACCGCCGTAATGCGGCTCGGCACGATCTTGCCGCGCTCGGAAATGTAACGGCCGAGCATGCGGACGTCCTTCCAGTCGATGGCAGGGGCATTCGGGCCGCTGAACGGGCAGGTCTTCTTGCGCTTGAAAAACGGGCGCTTGACCGTGGGTGTATCTGTCGCGCTCATTAGGCCGCTTCCTCTCTCTTGCTGTGTCTTTCGCCGCGTTCGGCGCGATCGCCACGATCCCCGCGATCGCCTCTGTCGCCGCGGTCGCGGAATTCGCCGCGCTCGTCATCGTCACGGTTCTTGTCCAGGATCTTGGACTGGGCCTTGGAAGGCTCCTCCAGCCGGACGCTCATGAAGCGCAGGATATCCTCGTTCAGGCGGATGTTGCGCTCCATCTCGATCAGCGCCGCCGCCGGGGCGTCGCTTTCGATCAGGACGTAATGGCCCTTGCGGTTCTTGCGGATGCGGTAGGCCAGGGTGCGAAGGCCCCAGCTTTCGGTTTTGAGGACTTTTCCATCGTTGTCCTCAAGAATTTTCGTGAAGCCGTTTGTCAGCTCCTCGACCTGGGCCGGGCCCAGTTCCTGCCGTGCGATGAACACGGTTTCGTAGATCGGCATCGTTTGCTCCTCCCGGATTTGTTTCCGTCGGCCTCGGCCAGGACCATCCCGGCAGCGCCCGAAACAAAGCTGGCTAAAGCCAGCGAGGTACTTTCAAGAAGCCCGCACTATACGGATTTCCGGAGCCAAATCAAGAAATATGTGGGAAAATTTACGGGGTGCTTTTTAAGTGGCGGCGTTGGAATTGGCGCAATTGCCCTGAGTCGCGGCAAAAAAGCGGTTCCATCCGTTATTATCGGTCTGCTGTTCGCTTTTCCGCAGCAGACGCTCCAGCTCATAACGGCTGACGTCGGGGTTTTGCAGGGCGCTGCGCGTCAGCGGGGTAACGGCCTGTTCTTCACGGTTTTCGCTGAGCAGCATGGAAAGGCGGGTTTTGGTGATTTTAAGGTGCATTTTGATGCGTTCACCATTAAAGGAACAGCCCATGCGAAGATCTCCTGAATATCTCAAAAATCCCATTCGTTAACCCGAAGCGGCGCAAAGCGCAGGACAAGAGCAAATGCCCTTGGCCAAAGCCGAAGCTGCCAAACATTCGAGAATTGCAAGGAGCATACCACAAATTGCGCCGCATTACAAATTAAAGCGTCCCGCTTGATTTTTTTGCAGAAAACCGGGTAAACAGCGTGACATTATCCAAGGAGATTCCCATGACCCGCGCATTCGTCTTTCCCGGACAGGGATCCCAGGCCGTCGGCATGGGCCGCGATCTGGCTGAAGCCTTTCCGGAGGCGCGGCGGACATTCGAAGAGGTGGACGACGCGCTGGACCAAAATCTGGCCCGGCTGATGTTCGAGGGGCCGGAAAGCGACCTGAACCTGACGGAGAACACCCAGCCCGCGCTGATGGCGGTTTCGATGGCCGTGGTGAATGTCCTGAAACAGGCCGGGAATATCGAACTGGCCGCCAAGGCCGCTTATGTCGCGGGCCATTCGCTGGGGGAATATTCGGCTCTGACGGCGGCGGGCGCGCTGGACCTGGCCGATGCGGCGCGGCTCCTGAAACTGCGGGGCCGGTCGATGCAGGCGGCGGTGCCGGTGGGGCAGGGGGCCATGGCGGCCATTCTGGGGCTGGATTTCGAGGCCGTCCTGGCGATCGCGGCGGAAGTGTCGGGGAAGGAAATCTGCGAGGCGGCGAACGACAACGCGCCGGGGCAGGTGGTCATCTCAGGGCATAAAGGGGCCGTGGCGGCGGCAATCGCACTGGCGACGGAAAAAGGCGCGAAGCGGGCCATCGAGCTGCCGGTCAGCGCGCCGTTTCATTGCCGCCTGATGGAGCCCGCCGCGCGGGTTATGAAGGACGCGCTGGATGCGGCCACGATCCGCCCGCCCGTCCTGCCGGTCATCGCCAATGTGACGGCGCAGCCCGTGCAGGATCCGGCCTCCATCCGCCGCCTGCTGGTCGAGCAGGTCACGGGCCGCGTCCGCTGGCGCGAGTCGGTGCAGACGATGAAAACGCTGGGCGTAACGGAGGCGTTCGAACTGGGTTCAGGCAAGGTTCTGGCCGGGCTGATCAAACGGATCGAGCCGGAGGTCCCAGCCTCCTCCGTTGGCGCCCCGGCACAGGTTGAAGAACTGATGAAAAATCTTTCGTGATGCAAAAAAAGGGTTACCGCGAAGGCGCGAAGAAGCGAAGATTATGCACTTTATCTTCACTTCTTCGCGCCTTCGCGGTAGCACTATTATTGCCTACCGCGCTTTTTAACTCTGCGCCTCTGCGGTTAAAAAACATGAATGGAAACAATGAATTTTAGATCCTTCGCTTCCGATTCCCGCCCCATCGGTGTCTTTGACTCCGGCGTAGGCGGACTGACGGTGCTGAAGGCGCTGCAAAAGGCTCTGCCGGGGCAGGATTTCATTTACCTGGGCGACACAGCGCGCGTGCCTTACGGCACCAAAAGCGCGGAGACGGTTAAAACCTATGCGCTGTCGCTGACGCGGTTTCTGCTGCAGCAAAATGTCAGGATGGTCGTCATCGCCTGCAACACGGCCTCGGCCCATGCGACGGAGGCGGTGGCCGCGCTGGCTGGCGACATTCCCGTCATCGGCATGATCGCGCCGGGCGTCGAGGCGGCACTGAACGCCACACGAAACGGTCATGTTCTGGTCATGGCCACGCAATCGACGGTGCACGGCGGTGCCTATGAAACCGCGCTGAAGGCGCGGCGTCCGGATCTTCGCGTGACGAACGTGCCCGCGCAGCTTCTGGTCGCGCTGGCCGAGGAAGGCTGGACGGAGGGCGCGGTGGCGGAGGAAACGCTGCGCCGCTATATCGGGCCCATGTTTTCAGGCGCGGACAGGCCGGATACGATCATTCTCGGCTGCACGCATTTTCCGCTGCTGCGGGACATGATAGCAAAGACGGTGGGGCCGGACGTCCGCCTTGTGGACACGGGCGAAGCCGCCGCGTCTTTCGTGCAGACATCCTATGGATCGGCGGGATCGGGAACCGGAACGGCCCGGTTCTACCTGACCGACAGCGTCGAGCGTTTCGCCGCCGTGGCGGAGCGGTTTCTGGGCGCGGCAATCGATCCGGGCCTGATGGAGCAGGTGGATCTGCAGCCGTTTCCGACCGCGAATGGACGCGAATAAACGCGAATAGGAACAGCGCCGCAGGCATTTAGAGATGAACCGCGAAGGCGCGAAGAAGCGAAGATTATGCACTTTATCTTCGCTTCTTCGCGCCTTCGCGGTAAAAAATCTCCTGCGCTGCGCGCGGCTATTCGTGTCCATTCGCGGTTAAGAAATCATTTGTGTTTATTCGTGTCCATTCGTGGTTTAAAAGGTTCCGGATAAAAGGAAGGCAAATCATGTTCGATCTTTCAGGTAAAAAGGCCCTCGTCACCGGCGCCACGGGCGGCATCGGCGAGGCGATCGCAGCGGCGCTGCACGCGCAAGGCGCCGTCGTCGGCCTGTCGGGCCGCAATGAGGAAAAGCTGAACGCGCTGGCCACGAAGCTCGGCGGTCGCGTTCATGTCCTTCCCGCAGACCTTTCCAGAGCCGAAGGGATCGAAAGCCTGATCAAGGCGGCGCAGGAGGCCATGTCCAGCATCGATATCCTGATCAACAACGCGGGGCTCACGAAGGACAATCTGTCCATGCGGATGAAGCCGGAGGAATGGGACGAAGTGCTGGCCGTCAACCTGACCGCGCCGTTCCGCCTGGCGCAGGCGGTGCAGCGGGGCATGATGAAGAACCGCTGGGGACGCATCGTCAACATCTCCTCCGTTGTCGGCACGACCGGCAATCCGGGTCAGGCGAATTACTGCGCCTCCAAGGCCGGCATGGCCGGGTGGACCAAGGCGATGGCGGCGGAAATCGCCAGCCGCAACATCACGGTGAACTGCATCGCGCCGGGCTTCATCGCGACGGCGATGACGGACGTCCTGACCGACGACCAGAAGGCGAAGATCAACGCGACCATCCCGATGGGCCGCATGGGCGGCGCGGACGACGTCGCCGCCGCCGCCGTCTATCTGGCGAGCGAGGAAGCGGCCTATGTCACCGGACAGACGATCCATGTCAACGGCGGCATGGCGATGATTTAAATTCCCCCTCCCCCTCCCGCAACCA
>JBDHTS010000060.1:0-14206 GCA_039808845.1 Alphaproteobacteria bacterium
GACAACGCGAAAGTCACCGTGAAGCTGATCGCCCCGATCGCCATGAACGAAGGCCTCCGCTTCGCCATCCGCGAAGGCGGAAGAACCGTCGGCGCAGGTGTCGTCGCTAAGATTTTGAAGTGATTATGAAGGGTTGAAGGACCATGGACACGCAAACGATACGCATCCGCCTCAAGGCGTTCGACCACCGGATTCTGGATCAGTCGACGCGCGAGATTGTCGCGACAGCGAAACGCACGGGCGCGGGCGTTCGCGGTCCGGTCCCGATGCCGACCAAAACCAAGCGCTTTACGGTGAACCGTTCGCCGCATATCGACAAGAAAAGCCAGGAAGCTTTTGAAATGCGCACCCATCTGCGCCTGCTCGACATCGTCGAGCCGACCCCGCAGACGGTTGACGCCCTGATGAAACTGGACTTGGCCGCAGGCGTGGACGTCGAGATTAAAATCGGCGAAGCCGCCTAAGGAACTGACAAGAGGATAAAGCTATGAGAACCGGTCTGATCGCGCGCAAGGAAGGAATGACCCGCTATTTCGATAGCGAAGGCCGCCATGTTCCCGTGACCGTGCTGAAAGTCGACGGATGCCAGGTCGTGGCCATCCGCAGCCAGGAAAAAGACGGTTATGTCGCCGTCCAGCTGGGCGCGGGCATCGCGAAGGCGAAGAATGTCGGCAAGGCGATGCGCGGCCATTACGCGAAAGCAAAGGTCGAGCCGAAGAAGGAAGTCGCCGAATTCCGCGTCGCGCCGGAAAACGTGCTGGAAGTCGGCGCCGAGCTGGCCGCCAGCCATTTCATCCCCGGCCAGTTCGTGGATGTCACCGGCACAACGAAAGGCCGCGGTTTCACGGGCGTTCTGAAACGCTGGAATTTCGGCGGTCTGCGCGCGACACACGGCGTGTCCGTCTCTCACCGCTCACACGGTTCAACCGGCCAGCGCCAGGATCCCGGCAAAGTCTTCAAGGGCAAGAAAATGGCGGGTCATTACGGCGATGAGACCGTGACGACCCAGAACCTGAAAGTCGTCGCGATCGACGAACAGGACAACCTGCTGCTGGTCCAGGGCAACGTCCCCGGCGCCAACGGCGGCTGGGTTCTGGTGTACGACGCGGTCAAGCGCGAACTTCCCAAGGACGCGCCGAAGCCTGCCGGTCTGCGCAACCAGAAAGCAGAAACCGGAAGCGCGAAAGCTGAAGAAGCCGCCGGGGCTTCCGAACAAAAAGAAGGTGAACAGCAATGAAAGCCGCTGTAAAGAATCTGAGCAATAAAGCCGCTGGTGATATCGAACTCGACGATGCCGTGTTCGGCGTCGAGGTGCGCGAGGACATCCTGCATCGCATGGTGCATTACCAGCTGAATAAGCGCCGCGCCGGAACGCACAAGACCAAGGACATCGCCGAAGTCTCCGGCACCGGTAAAAAACCGTTCAAGCAGAAAGGCACCGGTAACGCGCGTCAGGGCTCCCTGCGCTCCCCGCAATTCGTCGGCGGCGCCATTATTCACGGCCCCGTTGTTCGCTCTCACGCGACCGAGCTGCCGAAGAAACTGCGCAAGTTGGCCCTGCGCATGGCGCTGTCGGCCAAGAAACGCGACGGCAAGCTGATCGTGCTGGACAGCGCGACCGCTTCGACGCCGAAAACCAAGGACATGGCGGCGCAACTGGCCGGCCTCGGCCTGGAATCGGCCCTGATCGTCGGCGGCAAGGAAATCGAGGTCAATTTCGCCCTCGCCACGCGCAACCTGCCCCGCATCGACGTGCTGCCTGCGCAAGGCGCGAATGTGTACGACATCCTGCGCCGCGACACGCTGGTGCTGACGAAGGACGCTGTAAGCGACCTGACCGAGCGGCTGAAAGGTTAAGAGGATCATCATGGCAACGAAAACGAAAAAAACCGAAGCCGCCGAGTGGATGTACGACATCGTGAAATCCCCTGTCGTGACGGAAAAATCCACCATGGGTTCCGAACATGGCCAGGTGACCTTCAAGGTTCCCCTGACCGCGACCAAACCCCAGATCAAGGCGGCGGTCGAGGCTCTGTTCAGCGTGAAGGTCAAGGGCGTGAACACTTTGGTGCAAAAAGGCAAGACGAAGCGCTTCAAAGGCTACAAAGGCTTCAAAAGCGATACCAAAAAAGCGGTCGTGTCTCTGGAAGAAGGCCAGAATCTCGACGTCGGCACCGGAATTTAAGGTAGGAAAGGCCTCAAGCGATGGCACTGAAAAAATCAAATCCTGTCACACCCGGCACCCGCCAGCTGATCATGAGCGATCGCAGCGGTCTGTGGAAGGGCGCGCCTGAATCGTCCCTGACCGAAGGCAAGCATTCCTCCGGCGGGCGGAATAACATGGGCCGTGTCACCGTGCGTTTCCGCGGCGGCGGCCACAAGCGCCGCTACCGCGTCATCGACTGGAAGCGTCGTAAATTCGATATGGCCGGAACCGTCGAGCGCCTGGAATACGATCCGAACCGCACGGCCTATATCGCCCTCGTCAAGTACAAGGACGGCGAACTGGCTTACATCCTCGCGCCGCAGCGCCTGAAAGCCGGTGATATGGTGGTTTCCGGCGAGAAAACCGATGTGAAGCCCGGCAACGCGATGCTGCTGAAAAACATGCCGGTGGGAACGATCATTCACAACATCGAGATGAAACCCGGCAAGGGCGGCCAGATGTGCCGTTCCGCCGGCACCTACGCCCAGCTGGTCGGCCGCGATCAGGGCTATGCCCAGATCAAGCTGGCGTCCGGCGAACTGCGCATCGTCCGTCAGGACTGCATGGCGACGGTGGGTGCCGTGTCAAACCCCGATCATTTCAACACCAGTAAAGGCAAGGCCGGTCGTAACCGCTGGCTCGGCAAGAAGCCGCATGTCCGCGGCGTCGCCATGAACCCGGTCGATCACCCGCTGGGCGGCGGCGAGGGCCGCACCTCCGGCGGTCGCCACCCGGTTTCCTTCTCCGGCGTGCCGACCAAAGGCTACAAGACCCGCAAGAACAAGACGACGGACAAATACATCGTCCGCCGCAGGAAGAAGTAATCAGGAGCAAAGAATATGGCACGTTCAGTCTGGAAAGGCCCGTTCATCGACCGTCACCTTCTGAAGAAGGTCGAGGCGGTGCGCACGAGCGGCAGGAAAGAAGTGATCAAGACCTGGTCGCGGCGCTCGACGATCCTGCCGAACATGGTGGGCCTCACTTTTGGCGTCCACAACGGCCAGAAATTCATTCCGGTGCTCGTGACCGACCAGATGATCGGACACAAGCTTGGAGAATTCGCCCCGACCCGCAATTTCAAGGGCCACGGCGGCGACAAGAAAGTAGCAAAGGCGGCTTAATATGGGACAGTCATCCAATCCGGCACGTAAACAGGACAACGAGGCCCGCGCCTATGCGAAGTACATTCGCATCAGCCCGCGCAAGCTGAACCTCGTCGCCCAGATGATCCGCGGCAAGCAGGCCGGCAAGGCCCTGACCGACCTTGACTTCTGCCCGCGCCGCGTGGCGCAGGACGTGAAGAAGGTCCTGCAGTCCGCCGTTTCTAACGCGGAAAACAACCACGGTCTGGACGTCGATCGTCTCTACGTTTCGGAAGCGACCGTCGGCAAGGCCGTCAAGATGCGCCGCTTCCATGCGCGCGGCCGCGGTCGGTCCGCCCCCGTCGAGAAATTTTTCAGCCGCCTGACGGTGGTTGTCCGCGAACGCGAAGGAGCTTAAGAATATGGGTCACAAGGTCAATCCAATCGGTCTGCGCGTCGGCATCAACCGCACCTGGGACAGCCGCTGGTTCTCGGACCGCGATTACGCGAAGCGCCTGGTCGCCGACCTGAAGCTGCGCGAATACATCAAGGACCGCCTGAAAGCCGCCGGCATCAGCAAGGTGGTGATCGAGCGCGCCGCGCAGAATACGAAAGTCACCGTGCACACCGCCCGCCCCGGCGTCATCATCGGCAAAAAAGGGGCAGATATCGAGAAACTGCGCAAGGACCTGTCGTCCCGCGCCGGTTCGGAAGTGTCCCTGAACATCGTTGAGATCCGCAAGCCGGAAATCGATGCGCAGCTGGTCGCCGAAGGCGTCTGCCAGCAGCTGGAGCGCCGCGTGTCGTTCCGCCGCGCCATGAAGCGCGCCGTGCAGTCGGCGCAGCGCCTGGGCGGCCAGGGCATCCGGATCAACGTGGCGGGCCGCCTGGGCGGCGCCGACATCGCCCGGACGGAGTGGTACCGCGAGGGCCGCGTGCCGCTGCACACCCTGCGCGCCGACCTGGATTACGGTTTCGCCGAGGCTTTGACAACGTTCGGCATTATCGGCGTGAAGGTCTGGATCTATAAGGGCGATATCATGGAACACGACCCGATGGCCCGCGACAAGCGTTCCGCCGAGGGCGGAACCAGCGCGCCGCGCACTTAATAAAGGATAAGGAAACACGTCATGTTGCAACCGAAGAAGACCAAATACCGCAAGCAGCATAAAGGCCGCATCCATGGCGTTGCGACCAGCGGCGCGACCCTGGCCTTCGGCGATTACGGCCTGAAGGCGCTGGAGCCGGAACGCCTGACCGCGCGTCAGATCGAGGCGGCCCGCCGCGCGATCACGCGTCACATGAAACGCCAGGGCCACGTCTGGATCCGCATCTTTCCCGATGTGCCGGTTTCGAAGAAGCCGCTGGAAGTGCGGATGGGTTCCGGTAAAGGCGCCCCGGAATGGTGGGCCGCGCGCGTGAAGCCGGGCCGCATCCTGTTCGAGGTGGACGGCGTCAGCCAGCAGATCGCCCGCGAGGCGATGGAACTGGCCGCGGCCAAGCTGCCCATCAAAACCAAGTTTGTCGGTCGTATCGGCGAGTAACGGAAAAGATTAAGGAGACCGCCATGGCGGACAAGAAGAAGAAAAAAGAGACACTGGACGGCAAGACGCCGGACGAACTGCAAAAGGATCTAATGGACCTGAAGAAGCAGCAGATGAATCTGCGTTTTCAGAAAAGCCAGGGCCAGCTGTCGAACACGGCGCAGATCCGCGAAGTCCGCCGCCAAGTCGCTCGCGTGAAAACCGCCATGGGCGGCGCGAAAAACGCCGCAGGATCAAAGGCCGCGCCGAAGAAAAAGGCTGCCGCCACGAAAAAAACCGGCAAAAAGGCCGCTTGAGGATATAGGAGAACGTTAAATGCCACGCCGCGTACTTGAAGGAAATATCGTCAGCGACAAGATGGACAAGACCGTCACGGTTCTGGTCGAGCGCCGTTTTATGCACCCGGTCTATAAAAAATTCGTCCGCAAGAGCGACAAATATGCTGCGCATGACGAGCAAAACGCGTATAAGACCGGCGACCGCGTCCTGATCGAGGAATGCCGGCCGATTTCCAAGCGCAAAACCTGGCGCGTGATCAGTACCGCATCCGGCGAAGTCCGTGAGGCCGCGGCCGCTCCGAAAGAACAAGCTGCTGCGAAGAAAACGGCGGCCAAAAAGGCGGCCGCTAAAAAAACCAAGAAGTAGGACGTGATAACGATTTAAAGGCAGACGATCATGATACAGATGCAAACGGAAATGGAAGTGGCGGACAACAGCGGCGCGCGCCGTGTTGAATGCATCAAGGTGCTGGGCGGGTCCCATCGCCGCACGGCCAGCGTCGGCGACAGAATCGTCGTTTCGGTGAAGGACGCCATTCCGCGCGGCAAGGTGCAGAAAGGCACTGTGCAGCAGGCCGTGATCGTGCGCACCAAATTCCCGCTGAAGCGCGCCAACGGCGAAGCCATCCGCTTCGACACCAATGCCGTCGTCCTGATCAACAAACAGGGCGAACCGATCGGCACGCGTATTTTTGGCCCCGTGACCCGCGAGCTGCGTGGCAAGGGCTACATGAAAATCATTTCGCTGGCGGCGGAGGTGCTGTGATGGCTAACGCGAAACTGAAGATCAAGAAAGGCGACACAGTCGTGATCCTGACGGGCCGCAACAAGGGCGCGAAGGGTGAAGTTCTGCAGGTCATGCCGGAAGAACGCCGCGTGATCGTGCAGGGTGTGAACGTCGCGACGAAGCATATCAAGCCAAGCCAGCAAAACCCGCAGGGCGGCCTGGTGAAAAGCGAGCGCGCGATACACGTTTCCAACGTGGCCTTGGCCGACCCGAAAACGGGCGCGGGCAGTCGCGTGGGCCACAAGGTTTTGAAAGACGGTAAGAAAGTCCGCGTCGCCCGGAAATCCGGCGAGACGGTTGAATAAGGAAGACGATCATGGCTGCTGCGAACACAAAACCGCGTTTCCAGGAACGCTACGAAAAAGAGATCAAGCCGGCGCTGCTGAAAAAGTATGGCTATAAAAACGCCATGCAGACGCCGCGCCTGGAAAAGATCGTGCTGAATATGGGCGTGGGCGAGGCCACGGGCAACCGGGCCTTCATCGACGCCGCCGTGAAGGACATGGCCCGCATCGCCGGCCAGAAGCCGGTCGTGACCCGCGCCCGCCAATCCAACGCCTCCTTCAAGGTGCGCGAGGATATGGCCATCGGCGTGAAAGTCACCCTGCGCCGCGAACGCATGTATGAATTCCTGGACCGCCTGGTGACGATCGCCCTGCCCCGCGTCCGCGACTTCCGCGGCGTCAACGGGAAAAGCTTCGACGGCCGCGGCAACTACGCCATGGGCGTTAAGGAACATATCATTTTCCCTGAAATCGACTTTGATAAAGTCGACAAGAGCCAGGGCATGGATATCGTGATCTGCACCTCGGCCAAAACCGACGAGGAAGCGAAAGAACTGCTGAAGGGCTTCGAAATGCCCTTCCGGAATTGAGAAAGGACCGTAACGATGGCCAAAACCAGTTCGACCGAGCGCAACAAGAAGCGTGAGCGCATGGTGAAGAAATTCGCCGGACGCCGCGCCCGCCTGAAAGCGATCGTCAAGAACCGCGATCTTCCGCCGGAAGAGCGTTTCCAGGCGATGCTGACGCTGGCGGAGACGCCGCGCAACTCGGCAAAAACACGCGTTCGTAACCGTTGCGCCCTGACGGGCCGCAGCCGCGGTTACTTCCGCAAGTTCAACCTGTCCCGGAACAAACTGCGCGAGCTGGCATCGCGCGGCGAACTGCCGGGCGTAACGAAATCCAGCTGGTAAGATAAGAGAAGGAGGATATCGCAATGTCCATGAGTGATCCCCTCGGCGATATGCTGACCCGCATCCGCAACGGTCAGAACGCCGGACACAAGATTATTCAATGCCCGGCCTCCAAGCTGCAGGCCCGCGTGCTCGACGTTCTGAAGAACGAAGGCTACATCCGCGGCTATGCCGAGCAGCAGGATGATCGCGGCCACACGCAGCACAGCATCGAGCTGAAATACGACGAAGGCCAGCCGGTCATCCGTGAACTGAACCGCATTTCGAAGCCGGGCCGCCGCATTTACAAGAAAATGATGGAAATCCCCCGCTTCTACAACGGGCTGGGCGTCACCATCCTGTCGACGCCGAAGGGCGTGATGTCGGATAACGACGCGCGCGCGGCGAATATCGGCGGCGAAGTTCTGTGCCAGGTCTACTAAGCCGGCGAATGGAAAGAGGATAAGGCGATGTCTCGTATTGGTAAAAATCCGGTGGTCGTGCCCAAGGGCGTTACCATCGACGTATCGGGCCAGACCGTCAAGGCGAAAGGTCCGAAAGGCGAATTGTCCTACCGCGTCCACGACCTGGTGTCGGTGGCGCTGGAGGATGGCGAAGGCGGCGTGAAACAGCTGCGCCTGAACGCGCGTTCCAACGAGCGCACGGCGCGCCAGCTGTGGCCCACCATGCGCACGAACCTGAAAAACATGGTCGAAGGCGTGGACAAGGGCTATTCGAAAAATCTGGAGATCCAGGGGGTCGGTTACCGCGCGAACATGCAGGGCCAGGATCTCGTCCTGTCGCTCGGCTTCTCGCATGAAGTCCGCTACCCGGTGCCGAAGGGCATTACCGTGACGGTCGACAAGCAGACCAAGATTTCGATCAGCGGCAACCGCAAGGACGAAGTCGGGCAGGTCGCCGCCAACATCAAGGCGTTCCGTCCGCCAGAGCCCTACAAAGGCAAGGGTGTGCGTTACGAAGGACAATTCGTCCTGCGTAAAGAAGGCAAGAAGAAATAAGAAAGCGAAAGGTTCAGGATCATGGCCAGGAAATACAATGCGGAAGACCGCCGCCTGCATCGGACGCGCAACAAGCTGCGCAGCGTCAATTCGGCCCGCGCCGCTCTGATCGAGTCGCGCCCGCGCCTCAGCGTCCACCGGACGGACAAGCAGATTTACGTTCAGGTCATCGATGACCTGAAAGGCGTGACGCTCGCCGCCGCGTCTTCCATGGACAAGGAGTTGAAGCTGAAAAAAGGCTCAGACCGGAACGCCGCGGCGGAAGTCGGCAAGCTGGTGGCCGCCCGGGCGAAAAAAGCCGGGGTCAGCAAGGTTCAGTTCGACCGCGGAAGTTATCTTTACCATGGCCGCGTGAAGGCCGTTGCCGAGGGCGCCCGCGAAGGCGGCCTGGAATTTTAAGGTTTAGGAGAGGATACAAAAGATCATGGCACGTGAAGGTCAAGGACAGAAACGCGAGAAGCGCGAACCCCGTGAACGCGATCCGGAAAACGATCTGGTCGAAAAGCTGGTCGGCATCAACCGCGTCGCCAAGGTGGTGAAAGGCGGGCGCCGGTTCGGTTTCGCCGCGCTAATGGTCGTGGGCGATGGCCGTGGCCGCGTCGGTTTCGGCACGGGCAAGGCCCGGGAAGTGCCGGAAGCCGTCCGCAAGGCGACGGAAGCCGCCAAGCGCGCCATGATCCGTGTTCCCCTGCGTGAAGCGCGCACCCTGCACCATGATACGTTTGGCCGTTGCGGCGCCGGGCGGGTCTACCTTCGTTCCGCCCCCCAGGGCACGGGCATTATCGCCGGCGGCCCTCTCCGCGCCGTGTTCGAAGCTTTGGGCATTCAGGACGTGGTCGCCAAGGCGATCGGTTCCAACAACCCGCACTCGATGGTCAACGCGACCTTCGACGCGCTGAAACAGATGCAGAGCCCGCGCCAGGTCGCGGCCCGCCGCTCCAAGAAGGTGGGCGATATCGTCGCCAACCGCGAAGCCGCCCGCAGCAACGCTGAAAAAGCCGCGACCGCGGAAACTGAAGAGGAATAAGACCGATGGCCGAGACACAGAAAAAAACGCCCGCCGCCAAGAAGGCCGCCGCGCCCAAGAAAGAAACGAAACAGGCCGCCAAATCGGGCAAGACCGTAACCGTAACGCAGACCGGTTCCCCGATCGGACGCACGCCCGACCAGCGCCAGACGCTGATCGGCCTGGGCCTGAACAAGCTGCATCGCACGCGCACGCTGGAAGATACGCCTGCTGTGCGCGGCATGATCAATAAAGTAAAGCATCTCGTTAAAATCGAGGATGCTGCCTAATCCGCGGTTGCGATGCGCAACTTGTAAAGAATTTGGAGCGAAGCGATGAAACTGAATGAACTGCAGCCGAATGAAGGCTCGACCAAAAACCGGATGCGCGTCGGACGCGGTATCGGTTCCGGCAAAGGCAAGACCTCGGGCCGTGGCGTCAAGGGCCAGAAGGCCCGGACAGGCGTGTCTGTCAAGGGCTTTGAAGGTGGCCAGATGCCCCTGCACCGCCGCTTGCCGAAGCGCGGTTTCAAAAATATCTTTGCCAGGGATCTGGTCGAAGTTACCTTGGGCCGTTTGCAGGCCGCCATCGATTCCAAAAAACTGGATGGCAAGGGCGCGCTTGATGAAGACGCATTGGTCAAGGCTGGCGTGATCCGCCGTAAAAGGGATGGCATCAAGCTTGTTAACAGCGGCACGCTAAAGGCGAAGCTGGATCTGACGGTGACGGGCGCGACCAAAGGCGCGGTCGAAGCGGTTGAAAAATCGGGCGGCAAAGTGTCGATCATTCCGGCGAAAGTCAACAAACTGGCGACTGCCGCGCGCGCAGGCCGCAAAGGGTCGAAAAGCCGCAACAGCAAAGCCGGCGCGGAAGAATAACCATCCGGCACCATGATGGCCTAAAAAAGCCCGCCTCCTTTGAGGTGGGCTTTATTGATAAAATCATCTGCTATTGAAGAAACCGGGCCTATCGCCTATAAACGGCTGCTGCCGTCCATTCACAGGAGTATCGTACGTCCATGCCATCCGCTGTTGAACAACTGGCCAAAAATGCCAATTGGGGAGCCCTGTCGAAAGCCACAGAGCTGAAAAAGCGCATTCTCTTTGTGCTCGGCGCTTTATTGGTCTACCGCCTCGGCACTTATATTCCCATTCCCGGCATCGACCCGGTTGCCTGGTCGCAGATTTTCAGCCAGAAAGGCGGCGGCATTCTCGATATGTTCAACATGTTCTCGGGCGGCGCGCTACAGCGCATGACGATTTTCGCCCTGAACATCATGCCCTACATCTCCGCCTCCATCATCATGCAGCTGGCGACGGCCCTGTCTCCCCGGCTTGAGGCTATGAAGAAGGAAGGCGAAGCCGGGCGTACCCGCATCAACCAGTATACCCGTTACCTGACGGTCCTGCTGGCGGTTGTCCAGGCTTACGGCCTGGCCGTCGGTCTGGAGGGGCTTCATGGTCCGGGCGGCTCGGCGGTCCTGAATCCCGGCCTTTACTTCAGAATCTCGACGGTTATCACGATTGTGGGCGGCACGGTCTTCCTGATGTGGCTGGGGGAACAGATCACCCAGCGCGGCATAGGCAATGGCACATCCCTGATCATTTTCGCGGGTATCGTCGCCAACCTTCCCCGGGCCATTGCCAGCGTGCTGGAACTGGGGCGCCAGGGGCAGTTTAACCCTCTCGTTATCGTCGGTATGGCCGTCATGGTCGTCGCCGTCATGGCGTTCATCGTCTTCATGGAGCGCGCCCAGCGCCGCGTGGTGGTTCAATATCCGAAACGCCAGGTGGGCAACCGCATGTTCATGGGGGATCAGAATTTTATTCCCCTGAAGCTGAACACGTCCGGCGTCATCCCCCCCATCTTTGCGTCGTCCCTTCTGCTTTTGCCCCTGACCCTAGTCAGTTTCAGCGGAAACTCGGGGGGCGATTTCGCGGCGGCGGTCCAGCAATATCTGCATCATGGCTCGCCGGCCTATATGCTCATGTATGCCGCGCTGATCGTTTTCTTCGCGTTTTTCTATACCGCCGTCGTGTTCAATCCGCAGGAAAATGCCGACCATCTCCGCCGTTACGGGGGCTTCATTCCCGGCATCCGCCCTGGCGCGACGACTGCCGATTATCTGGATTATGTCCTGACCCGCATTACGGCCATCGGCGCGCTTTATCTCGTGCTGATCTGCATGCTTCCGGAGCTTCTGATTTCCAAATACAGCATGCCATTTTATTTCGGCGGCACCTCGCTTCTGATCGTCGTTTCGGTTACGATGGACACGATCGCGCAGGTGCATTCCCATCTGATCGCGCATCAGTATGAAGGTCTGATCAAAAAAGCGAAGCTGAGGGGGCGCCGCTAAGATGTACATCGTTTTCTTCGGTCCGCCCGGCGCGGGCAAGGGCACTCAGGCCAAAATCATCGAAGACGAATACGGGCTCAAACAACTTTCCACCGGCGACATGCTGCGGGCGGAACGCGCTTCCGGCTCCGCCCTGGGCCGCCGGGTCTCGGCCCTGATGGACAAGGGACAGCTTGTGTCGGACGACATCGTGATCGAGCTGATCGCCAACCAGGTCGATTCGCCTGTCTGCGCCAAAGGCGTTATCTTTGACGGCTTTCCCCGCACGATCGCGCAGGCCGAGGCCTTGGACAGGATGCTGGCCGAACGCGGCCGTAAAATCGATCTGGTGCTTGAACTGAAGGTCGACGACGAGGAGATCCTGAAACGCGTGAACAAGCGCGCTAAGCAGGAAGGCCGCGCCGACGACACGTACCAGGCCCTGAAAACCCGCCTTGCGCTCTATCGCGACTACGCCGCCGCCCTTCTGCCCTATTACCAGAAAAAAGGGAACTGCATCCCGATCGATGGTCAGCGCCCGATCGACGACGTGACGGCGGATATCCGTAACGCTTTGAAGGGTACCGGGTAAACCTCCGGACCTAACCCTTTCCTTTATTTTTTATGTTGACGGAAGGCCTTACGAGCAATATAGTGCGCCAGCTTCTGCAGAATTGCCTGTTTTATAGCCTTGAAAATACTGGCTTTACAAGCACTTGGCATGCGGAAGCGGATTACGAACTGGAACGACGGTTCGGTTGGAAACCATAACAGCAAGGAATGACCATGGCCCGTATCGCTGGGGTTAATATTCCGGACAACAAGCGTGTCCCGATCTCCCTTACCTATATTCACGGCATCGGCCGCCCGACGGCCTTTAAAATCTGTGAAGCCCTAAAAATCGACGTGCAGCGCCGCATGAAGGATCTGACCGAAGATGAGCTGAATGCCATCCGGAAGGAAATCGAAGGCAAGATCATCATCGAGGGCGATCTGCGCCGCGAGACGGCCATCAGCATCAAGCGCCTGATGGACATGCGCTCCTATCGCGGCCTGCGTCACCGCGCCGGTCTGCCGGTTCGCGGCCAGCGCACCCAGACCAACGCACGCACGCGCAAAGGCCCCGCCAAGCCGGTCGCAGGCAAAAAAGAAGCGCCGAAGAAGTAAAGGGGATAGATCATGGCAAAACCCGCAACGGCTGTAAAAGCCAAGAAAAAAGTCAGAAAGAATATCACGGCAGGCGTCGCCCACGTGAATTCGACCTTCAACAACACGATGGTCACCATCACCGATGCGCAAGGAAACACCGTTTCCTGGTCGTCTTCGGGCATGATGGGCTTCAAGGGCAGCCGGAAATCGACGCCCTATGCCGCCCAGGTGGCCGCCGAAGATGCCGGCCGTAAGGCACAGGAGCACGGCATGCGCGAACTGGAAGTGCTCGTGAAGGGCCCCGGTTCGGGTCGCGAATCCGCTCTGCGCTCGCTGCAGTCCATCGGCTTCACCATCCGGTCCATCCAGGACGTGACGCCGATCCCGCACAATGGCTGCCGCCCGCGCAAACGCCGTCGGGTCTAAGGATCAAGTTTTAAGTGTGTAACCAGAGGCCGGCTAAGAACCGGATGACGTAACCGTGAAAGGACCAAAGCCTTGATACAGAAAAACTGGCAGGAACTGATCAAACCTTCGAAAGTGGACATCGACCGCGGCAAGGATTCCCGTGCTTCGGGCAAGATCGTCGCGGAACCGCTGGAACGCGGCTTCGGCCTGACGCTCGGCAATGCCCTGCGCCGCATCCTCCTGTCCTCCCTTCAGGGGGCCGCGGTGACGTCGGTGCAGATCGATAACGTCCTGCATGAATTCTCCTCCATCGAAGGCGTGCGCGAGGATGTTACAGACATCATCCTGAATATCAAGGCGATCGCCGTCCGCATGCATGTGGAAGGGCCGAAACGCATGCGCCTTTCCGCTGAAGGCCCTTGCGAAGTGACCGCAGGCATGATCGAGGCCGGCGCGGACATCGAGATCATGAATCCCGAACTCGTCATCTGCACGCTGGACAAAGGCGCCAAGCTGTCGATGGAAATGACCGTGAACACTGGCAAGGGCTATCGTCCTGCCGCGCAGAACCGTCCGGAAGAAGCTCCTGTCGGGCTGATTCCAGTCGACAGCGTGTTCTCGCCCGTCCGCAAGGTTTCCTATGACGTTGAGCCAACCCGCGTGGGCCAGATCACGGATTACGACAAGCTGACGCTGCAGATCGAAACCAACGGCGTGATTACGCCCGAGGATGCCGTGGCCTATGCGGCCCGCATCCTGCAGGATCAGCTGCAGGTCTTCATCAATTTCGAGGAGCCGAAAACGGCTTCCGCTTCGGAAGAGAAGGAAGAGCTGCCGTTCAACAAGAACCTGCTGCGCAAAGTGGACGAGCTGGAACTCTCTGTTCGTTCGGCTAACTGCCTCAAGAACGACAACATCGTTTATATCGGCGACCTGGTGCAGAAGAGCGAAAGCGACATGCTGCGCACGCCGAACTTCGGCCGCAAGTCGCTGAACGAGATCAAGGAAGTGCTGACTTCCATGGGCCTGCATCTCGGCATGCAGGTCGAGGGCTGGCCGCCGGAGAACATCGAAGACCT
This sequence comes from Alphaproteobacteria bacterium, assembly GCA_039808845.1. Lineage (GTDB taxonomy): Bacteria > Pseudomonadota > Alphaproteobacteria > Micavibrionales > Micavibrionaceae > JBDHTS01. The sequence continues at coordinate 14,071 of JBDHTS010000060.1, forward strand.
GGCCCGCCGGGTCGACGAGCCGTTTTAAGTTACGAAGTTACGGTGTCGCGAAGTTTCGTGGCGCCGTAACTTTGAAACTGTGTAACCGGGCATGACGCCCACCTCCGTCTTCTATGGAAGCATGTTGACGGATCAC
>JBDHTS010000061.1:0-14055 GCA_039808845.1 Alphaproteobacteria bacterium
GATCCGCATGCCGTTTTTGGCGTTCTTGTAGATCCGGTTATTGATGATGACGTTATCCTGGCTCTCGAACAGGGTCAGCCCGTCGGCTCCATTCTCATAGGAAATATTGTCCGCCACCAGATTGCGTACGCTGGACCGGTCCAGCATGAATCCTGAACGGTTGTTATTGTGGGAGACGTTGTTGACGATCCAGCTGTCGTTCACCTCGCGCGAAATGATGATGCCGTGCTTCTTATGTGTGCCATAGGCTTCGTTCCCGGCGATGATCAGCCGCTTTGAGCGATCGTGCGGATCGATGCCGTAGATGATGTTGTTGGCATACACATTCCTCAGGATGGGGATATCCACGGCTTCATACGAATAAAACCCATAATACATATCCTCGAACCATGAATCGATGACCCAGCCGGTCGGGTCCGGTATGTTTTTCTTCCGTTCCTTGTAAGTTTTCGAGGATGAGTAGCTGAGGCCGTAAGACTTGGACGCCAGATAGCCCAGGCTGTAAAACGCGGAACGCCCGATATATGTATGTGATCCGCTCCAGGCCGTTATAAAAGGCCGAAAGTCATATTTATTGACCAGCGAAGCGACGACATCGTCATCGTCGTTCCAGCCGGAAACCTCGGCATCCGCGATGAACATCAGGCCGCTGTTGATCAGGAAAGCGCCTGAAGCGGACGACATATGAAGCTGCACCTTACGGCCGGGCGTCCCCCTGATGATCAGCGTGGCTTTAGGACCCACATGCAGGGGCATCTTCAGCAGATAGATATCCCCGTTGCGCTCCATGGCACCCTGTTTCTCCATGCCGTCCAGAAGAGCGGGAAGATCGTAGACGCCATCCTGTATCTCGTAAGCGACGGGGGATCCCCTGCCCTGAAGATCCTGCATGCGCGCTTTGGCGTCGCCTTCGACGAATTTGCTGAGGCCGGGATTTTCTTCCATGGAAACAATGCGGGTCGATCCCCGCTGCAGAAGCGGAATTCTGGCCAGCAGATTGGCCATCGTGAATTCGCTGATGTCCGGCATCGGCTTGATATCAGGCATCCTGGCAGGGGACAGTTTCTGGTGAGAGACGATGTAGTTACGATATCCCAGAGGCCATACGGGATCGGGCTTTGAAAAAAGCAAAGACCTGTCCAGCAGAAAAAAGACTGCGGCAGCCAGAATAAGCCCTATAAAAGACAAAAAATATTTTATAATGCCGCGCATAACTTATCATTGTGTGAGGGTGTATGCTTATAAAACTTTCCGGAACTGAAATAAATAAGTTTTTCATGGCAATCTGCAGCGCAAAAGCATTAGTATCCGCGCCATGAAAGCCCCGGATTGCTTCAGGCGGACCCTCCGCAAAACCCTTAATACCGTAGCAGGTCTCGCTCTGGGCCTGACGATTGCCGCCTGCAGCGTTGAGGAGCATACGGCCATGGGCAGCGTGCGTCTGAACGCCCCCTTCAATATCGAGGAAATCCGGGCCAGGGCAGGCGCGCCGGATGAAAAGCGCTTCATCTGCCATAATCCCCCTAAAGCATTGACGAATCTTCATTTTGAGTCGATCTACGGCAATCTCACCAAAAACTCGTCCATTATCGATCCCGACGCCTATGAGGCCTATAACGAAGCTCTGGCTCCGGTCCGTACCTTTGAGATGGGCCTGACCGGCATGGCCAACCGCTACGTACGCTCCGACCCTCCACGTTCGGATACGGCTCAATGCGTCCTGGCCTGGATGAAGGAATGGGCGGAGCAGGACGCCCTGCTGGGCAGCACGAACCGCACAGGCGAGTTCGTCCGGAAATGGACGCTGGGCACGATTGCCTCCGCATGGCTGGAAATCCGCGATGAAACGGCTCTGGACGAAGACGACCGCCGTGTCGTCGAAAAATGGATTCATGACGTCGCCGTCGCCGTGCAGCGCGATTTCAGCCGCGACAAGGATGACCGCTCCCGCCAGAACAACCATCTGTACTGGGCGGCCTGGGGGGTTGCGTCCGCCGCCATGGCGCTGGATGACCGGCCGATGTTTTCCTGGGCCATGGAAAAAGCGGAATACGGCATACGGCACATCCGGAAGGATGGAACCCTGCCTCTGGAAATGGACCGGGGGCGCAAGGCATTCAATTATCATGTTTACGCCGCGACCCCGCTGTTTATGCTTGCGGAGGCCGGTCTGGCGAACGGGGTCGATCTCTACAATGAAAACGATCGGGCCCTGAACCGTCTGGGCCGGAGGATCCTGCGCAGCGCGGACGATCCCCAGTATTTCGTTCAGAAAACAGGGGAGCCGCAGGATCTGACCCGAACCCTGACGCCGGCCAATCTTGTCTGGCTGGAAGTCTACAACGCCCGTTTCCCAAGCCGAGAAGGACGTGAACTCCTTAAAAAATTCCGCCCCATGCGGCAAAGCCGGGTCGGCGGAGATGCGACATTGCTCTATGGGCTGGGGGATTAACTCAGTATAGCTCCCTCCCCCTCAGGGGGAGGGGCCTTTAGATCTGTGCTTTATGCTTTAGGTACGGCGCACAACTTCGTATTGACCGTGAAACCCACCATTTCCTTGGGCACTTTCACGGAAACCGTATCGATCACCATTTTCCCCTTCGGCGCGAAGAAATAGGAACCGCTGTAAGGATACAGGCGCGAACGGCTGAACCGCGTGGATTGCTTCGTCGGCTTGCTGTTTGAAACGGAGACGGAAAAGTTCTTTTTCACCGGTTCCGCGAACTTAAGCCAGAGATAGGAATTTTCTGAATTGATGTTTTTGGCGGTAAGCCCTTTCATGACATCGGCTTGTTCGGAAGCCACCTTGACAGGGCCGCTGGCGGCGAGGGGAGTCTTGCACTCGCCATAGAGAATGGGAATGACCTGGCGGAGTGTCTTGCGCGCCTGATCCCCCTCTAGATTGTAATAGCCGGGGAATTCCCAGATCAGGATTTTCGGCGGGTTTTTCTTGTATTCTTCCGAAGACAGGTAGGCGATGATCGAATCGTCCAAGCCGCCGCCCGTGATGGCCGCATTATAGACATCCGTTCCCAGCGCTTCTTTCAGCGATCCTTCGAAGTTGGCATCGTTCTGGTCTTTCTTGGAATTGCTTGTGCCGACAAGGACGACGGAAGGCGCCGCCGATTTCCCGAACAGGGACAGGCTGTCGCCGCCGCCCTTCATGTTTGTGACGGTCTGGATCGCCTGCTCGTCGGGCATGCGCGTATTGCACAGACCTTCGGTAGCTTCATTAAATGTGCCGTCGAAAGGTTTTTCCGAAACGATCTTGGTTTCAAACGTCGCTTTCCTGATGCCTTTAAAAGACGGCAGAGCTTTGACATACGCGCCGACCGTCGCGGCCATTTCACGGGCTCCGGTCGTGCTCCAGTGCTGGTCGGCCTTGTAGAAATACTTTTCACCGGACTTGAGATCGGGCGTGCCGACGATATGAATGCCGGCTTTGCGAACATTCATGATGTAATCGGCATAGGCCTTGCGCGCCGTCGCGACGTTATACCCTTTCAACAGAGGGTCGTTGGCGGGAAGGATGGCCTGGGATGTCATGCCGCGCAGAGGGATATAGGCGATGACGAGATCGGTGCCGCGTTTTTTCAGTTCGGCGGAAAGCTGCTTGAAGATATCGATCTTGTTGCTCAGCTTGAATTCCGTCCGGAAATCGGCCTCGCTGCGGAAAAGCCAGCCGTTCTTACCCTGGACCAGATATTTATAGCTGTCATATTTTTTGCCATAGGCGTTCGGGTCACGCAAAGCCTTGCAGCCGGAAAGATCGGGCGCTGTAGCGGGGGCTGTTTTTGCCGCTGCGGGAGTGGCGGCAGTCTTCGCGGCCGGTTTTGCGGGAGCCGCCGCGTATGCCACAAGAGGCATGATGACAAGCGTAGCGGCGGTCAGCGTTAAGTTACGGATCATCGATTGGTCCTTTTTATCTTCCTGGATATGTTGGGTTCACAGAATGGCCTTGCCGCCTTTAAGGTGCGCCGGAGCAGGGACATAACGTTCCGGAATTTCCCAGATTACGAGGCCGGGCGGATTATCCTTATAAGACTGGCTTTTAAGGTACTTCTCCATCACGGTGAACGGGCCCTGGCCTTCATCCGCCATGTTGAGGAGATCGGTCTGCAGGGATTCTTTCAGGAACCCTTCAAAATTCCAGAGGCTGTTGGCGCTGTAGCTGGTGCCGACGAGAACGGTCGTCGGCGTTGCGTTGCCGAACAGATCCGCGTCCGACGCCTTTTCCGATTTGGCGATGGTCACGAATTTTTTAATGCTGTCCGGCGTGATGTCGGGGGCGGAGACGCCCGGAATGTAGCGCATCAGATCGCCGTCATGCTCCATGGCGTCGCCGCTGTTGTTCGTAAAATCCTTTTTATCCAGGGAAAGCCGGCTGATCCCTTTGACGGTTTCCGCGGTCTGATAGGCCGCCAGCCTGGCGCCGTCGGGCGTCCAGTGCGTATCCGTTTTCAGATAAAGGGGCTTGTTTTTCGCCTCGGCGGACATGGCGGGCAAAAGATCCACGGCGGGGATTCCATGCCCCTGAAGATAATGCAGAGTATCGGAATAAACGTTATGACGACACGAGGGAACGGCCTGGGAGCCAAGATGATCGGCGTAGACGCGGACCTTTGCCGGGACCAGAACGACGGCCAGTTTCGTATTCTGCCGCGCAAACCGCCCGGCGACGTTGCTGATGAACGTCAGGTTATCCTTCATATGCGCGCCAAACCCTGCGGGGCAAGCGAACTCTTCATCCGTAAACAGCCAGCCGTCGGCGCCAACGACGACCCCTTTCCTGCCCTCGCCAAAAAAAGCATACTCGGCACGGCCCCAGGCAGCGCGGCTTGGCTCATAGATGGGAAGCACCTCGCCCAGGGACTTTTCCATTTTGACGGCCCATTCGCCATGAATGGCCTGCCGGGCCGTGGGACGCTCGGTTTTGGAAAAGGCAGGAGGCAGGAAAAACGCCGTCACGACAAAGGACAGCGCGATCAGATTCGCGAAAAAAATTCCGGAAAATAGCTTCATGGGCGTCTATATAGCCGTTCTTTACGAAAACGCAAGACATCTAAAGGATTTTTATGATAATGTCAAAAACCTCTTGCAATGCAGCATGAATTTGATTGAACTTTTTTTTATTTACGTATAAAACAGCCCCCGTTGAGCATTTTTCCATGGAATCCCAGTGAAAAACAGACGCGCGAATACGATCCGTTCTTGCCTGATGGCAATGGTCCTGATCCCGGCAATGATGGTGGCCGGAGGCGCTTCCGGCGCAGCCGAAGCTCCCGCTCCCCTTCCTGCCCCCGCCAAGGCCGCTCCTCCGGCAGGTACGCATGTGTTTACATCCGCTGACGGGGACCGCTATGTGGTTGGCGATGTAAAAGAAGTGCCGCTCTGTCCCGCCCTCAAAATCGTCGACACGTACAAGAACGAGGATAACGAGGATTACGCCATGCTGATTGCCGGCAAGGACGGTTGGCTGTTCCGGTCCCGCCTGGACCTTAAGTTCCGCTTTCTGATGACAGACCGCACGGAAGATTCCTTCCGCCGTCTGAACGATGCGTTCAAATATTACGGAACCGACCTGGTTGTGGCCATGCTGCCGACCCGGGGCATTACCGAGCACGACAGCCTGCTGCCGCCTTACAGCAACAGCTATGACGCCAAAACGGCCGCGAAGAACTATCTGGCCATGATTGAGGACATGCGGGGAACCGGCATCCGGATGGCCGATATGACCGGCGTGGATGCCGTCAGCAATTTCTTCCTGAAGCGCGACAACCATTGGACCGACAAGGGCGCCGCGTTTACCGCCGAGGCCGTGGCGAAAACCATTAAAGGGCTTCCGGTCTATAAAAGCCTGGAAAAAACCGGATTTGAAACGAGCGATCTCAAGGAAGAAGTCCTCAGCAGCCATCGTTACGGCGAATTCATCCAGCAGGTCTGCGGTACGGAAATTCCCCGCCAGCCTCATGAAAAAGTGACGAAAACCGCCGAAAAAGGCAAAAGCGGCGTTTCCGATTCGGATCTCTTCGGTTCGGCCAAGGAACCTGAGATCGCCTTGCTGGGGACAAGCCAGAGTACGGATCCGGAACCGTCCTATGCCAATTTTGAAGGGCACATGGAGCAGTTGCTGGGCGTACGCATTGCGAACGAAGCCATTTCCGGCGGAAGCCTTCAGGGATCCATCGGCAACTATCTGATCGACGGCGATTTCAAACGGGCAAAGCCAAAAGTCGTGATCTGGGAAATGGGCGCGCATTACGGCTTCAATCAGCAATCGTTTCTTCGGGAAATCGTTCCGGCAGTCTTCGGTCAGTGCGAAGCGAAGGATGCGCGGGCAGCCGCCGATGTGGCCGTTGAAGGGGTCAACGACCCGGTGATCTTCCAGGGGCTGGCCGATAAAAAACTGAAATCCCATAAATACTACGTCGTTCTCGATATCAGCGACAAGTCGCAGCGCATGGTGAAGGTCAAGTTCACCCATGCCGATGGACGTACGGATACGGTGAAGCTGGAACGCTCTGTCCGGAACTTCCCGATCAACAGCGGCATTTTCTTCGCCGAACTCAGCGATGTGATGGTCGCTCCCCTTGATCAGGTTTCGCTCAGCCTGAAAAAGCCTTCCGGTACGGTCAAAGCAAAGATCTGCCAGATTCCCGCCGGCGCCGATAAAGGCGAAGCCATCGTTTCAAAAGAAAAAGACAGCCATGAAGTCGATGATGTCGATGAACCGGGCGTGCTGGAATCGATCAGGGAAGCCCTGAGCAAGCATGTCTTCAAGCGCAGCTACGCTCTGGACGGATCCAGGGAAACTGCGGAAAAGGCGCCGTCGCCGCCCGTTCTTCCCGACATCAGCGGTTATACCGAACAGGCGGTTCTGGCAAAACTGCCTGCGCTCAAGGCGGGGAACGTCGCCGTTGCGCAGATGGAAGGCGCGCCGCCTTTGAGAAAATGGGCGTTCGACAAGCGCCTGGTCGAATTCCAGACGATCCAGAAGCGGGTCGAGCCCCTGGCGATCCATATCTATTCCGGCGTCTATAACCTTCAGATGCTGAAGGATGCCTTGCCTGGAACGGATTATATCGTCGAAAAGGACGGCGGCTATATGCTCCGCATCCCGATTGCCGTGTATCCCGGCGCGGCGCTGGTGATCAAGGATCTCGACAAGCCCCTGCTGCTCTCCCAGTCGAAGGGGGCATTCATTGCGGGCGCGGGCGACGTCTTCATCATGAACTCCACGCTGGTCGGCTGGAACGACCTGGAACACAGGCCAGCCACGCTGGACGGCAAGAACAGCACTTTCCGTCCGTTCCTGACGATGTGGGACGGCACGGAGCTGTATATCGTCCGTTCCGCCCTTAAAAACATGGGGTACTCCCTGTCGAAATCCTACGGGCTGACCGTATCCACCAACGACGTCATCCAGGAAGAATTTGCAGCCGAGCACGGTGACCTGCTGCCGCCGACCGGCTGGATCATCGACAGCCTGTTCGAGAATATGTATTTCGGCTTTTATTCATACGAAGCGGCGCATGTCGCCATTCTGCGGAATACCTACAGGGACAATGTCATTTACGGGATCGACCCGCACGACCGTTCGCATCATCTGATTATTGCGTACAACAAGGTCTCAGGCTCCAAGAAGAAGCACGGAATCATTATCTCGCGGGAAGTGGACGACAGCTGGATATTCAATAACGAGACCCGCAACAACAAGGGTTCGGGAATCATGCTGGACCGGAATTGCGTCCGCACGGTTGTCGCCAACAACAAGTCCGTCTACAACCACGGCGACGGCATCACGCTCTACGAAAGCCCGGACAACGTCCTGTATAACAACGTGATCGAAAACAACCATGGCAGCGGGATCCGGATCCGGAACAGCTGGAATATCATGGCGCATGGCGGAAGCATCGCCATGAACAACGGCTACGCGTTCGAAGTGTACGAAGATGACCTGAAAGGGACGTCGCGCGACTTCGACCTTGACCCCGTCACGACCCGCGCCGCCGGCACATTCAGCGGTATCGACATCGAAAGCAATGCTGGAATCGTCAAAACAGGCGGTTTTGAGATGGTGCGCTTTATTAACATTAACATGAAAAAACAGTATCTGGGGAACAAGCCTCTGGGCGGCGATATCTACGATCTGGCCGGTCCGATCGGCAAGTACATCGGGAAGGACTACAAGGACATCAGGATAGGGGAGCCCGCGAAACCAGCGGTACAGGACGGTAGCAGCGAAGCGAAGGAGGCGAGCGCCACTCACTGATCCGTTCGCAAATGCAGCAATAATTTTCTTGTATTCCGTAAAACTTAACTCTACAACCTAACGCGTCTTTAAAATTACGGTCCAGAAGGAGCTATCGTCCAATGCGCATAAGTGTTTTCGGTCTTGGTTATGTCGGTGCGGTCGCAGGGGCCTGCATCGCGGATTCCGGCCATGAAGTCATCGCCATCGATACCGATCCGGTGAAAGTGAAATGCATCCAGGAAGGCCGCTCGCCGATCGTCGAGCCGGGCCTGCCGGAACTGATCAAGAAGAACGTCGAGGCCGGACGCCTGAAGGCGACGCTGTCCTGCGAGGAAGCCGTGATGGGCAGCGACATGTCGCTGATCTGCGTCGGCACGCCCAGCAACACCGACGGATCCCTGAAACTGGATTACGTGGAAGCCGTCTGCCGCGAAATCGGCGAAGTCCTGAAAAAGAAAAAGGACTTCCACATGGTCATCCTGCGCTCGACCGTCGTTCCCGGCACGGCGCACAACATCGCCATCCCGGCGCTGGAGAAGGCCTCCGGCAAAAAAGCGGGCGTCGATTTCGGCTTCGGCAACAACCCGGAATTCCTGCGCGAATCCACCGCGATCTACGACTACTTCAACCCGCCGAAAATCGTGATCGGCGCGATCGACGAAAAAACCGGCAAAGCTGTTTCCGAGTTGTACAAAGGCATCGAAGCGCCTGAAGTCATCACGGACGTTCAAGTGGCCGAAGGCGTGAAATACGCCGACAATGCCTGGCACGCCATCAAGGTCGGCTTCGCCAACGAACTGGGCAACATCCTGAAGGAACTCGGCGTCGACAGCCATAAAGTCATGCAGATCTTCTTCCTGGACACCAAGCTGAACATCTCCAAGCACTACCTGACTCCTGGCTTCGCCTTCGGCGGCTCCTGCCTGCCGAAAGACGTTCGCGCCATCCGCGCCAGCGGCAAGTCGAAGGGCCTGAAAACGCCGATCTTCGACGCCCTGCTGGAAGCGAACGACGAGCAGGTCCGCCGCGCCCATAAAATGGTCAAGGACAGCGGCAAGAAGAAAGTCGCGATGCTGGGCCTGGCGTTCAAGGCGGACTCCGACGACCTGCGCGAAAGCCCGCTGGTGACTCTGGCCGACCTTCTGCTGAAAGACGGCATCGAGCTGAAAGTGTACGATCCTCACGTTTACGAAGCGTCGAACATGGAAGGCGCGAACCAGAAATACATTCGCGAAGGCATCCCGCACATCTCGAAAAACCTGGTCGCCAAGGCCGACGAACTGAACGGATCCGAAGTGATCATCGTCGGCAACCACGGCAAGGATTTCAGCGCGATCCTGAACAACGCCAACGACAACGTCACCATCATCGACCTGGTCCGCTTGAAGGACCGCGCCGGAGAAGGACGCAAAAACTACACCGGCATCTGCTGGTAAGAAAGTTGAAGACATGACGACAGCCATGACCGCCAAGGCGGATGCGATTCAGCGTAAAACTCCGCTCTGGGCCATGCCCGGACTGAAAGGGTTCATCGTTTATACCGTCTGCCTGGTGTTCATGGCGTCCATGCTTCCCCCCGTGGCGTTCCAGCCGGGATCGAAGCAATTCATCCTGGTGATCGGCGGCCTTGCCATGTGGCGCTACTCATGGGGCCTTCTCCACTTCATCCGCTCCTTTATTTACCGCAAGAAAGTTTTCCCCAGGCTACGCGCCATGGCTGACGCAGCGACGGATGAGTTGATGCCCCCACATATCTATCTTCTGGTGACCAGCTTCCGCATCGACATGGATACGACCACCAAGGTGTTCCGGGCGGCGATTCAGGAAGGGATCAACTGCGGCGTAAAAACGACAATCGTTGCTTCCATCGTCGAACTGGCCGACGAATTCCTGGTCAAGGAAGTCTTCCGCAAGCTGGCGCCGCCGGACCGCGTGAAGCTGCAAATCGTGCGCATTCCCGGCACCGGCAAGCGCGACGGCCTGGCCCAGGCGTTCCGCGCGATTTCCCGCGACATGCCCGAACCCGGTTCCCTGGTGGCCGTGATCGACGGTGACTCCGTCCTCGAAGAAGGGCTGGTCCGTAAATGCGCGCCGTTCTTCCGCATGATGCCGCAGCTCGGCGCCCTGACGACCGATGAGGAATGCGATGTGAAGGGCAGCCGGATCATCCGTGAATGGCACCACCTGAGATTCGCCCAGCGTCAGATTTTGATGTCGTCGGTGGCCTTGTCGAAAAAAGTGCTTACGTTGACGGGCCGGATGTCGATGTTCCGCGTTGAAATCGTCACGCATCCGGATTTCATCAACCATGTCGAGGCGGACGCCATCGACCACTGGCGTCTCGGCCATTTCAAGTTCCTGACCGGCGACGATAAATCCAGCTGGTTCTGGGTGCTGAAAGCCGGCTACGACATGATGTATGTGCCCGACACCATCGTCATGACGGTCGAGCATCCGCCTTCGGATAATTTCTTCAAAGCCACGACCCAGCTGATGTTCCGCTGGTTCGGCAACATGCTGCGCACGAACGGCCGCGCCTTGATGCTGGGCCCGCGCCGTGTTGGCCTGTTTACCTGGTGGTGCGTATTCGATCAGCGGATTTCCATGTGGACGTCTCTGGCCGGCCCGACCTTCGCGATCATGCTGGTCATCAAGCACTCGCTCGCGTTCCTGCCCATTTATCTTGTCTGGATCGGGTTTACGCGGTGGGTGATGAGCCTGATGCTGCTGGCCTCGCGCCCGGTGCTCAGCTGGTATTACCCCTTCCTGATCTATTACAACCAGATCTGGGGGTCGTGCATCAAAACCTACGTGTTCTTCCGCCTCGACGTGCAGTCATGGACCCGCCAGAAGACCAAGCTGGCGCGGGGCCTGACGGCGGAACAGCAGATGCTGATGAAGGGCAGTTCCATCGCGCTGCACTCGATCGCCATCATGTGCTTCATCGCGCTGGCCGGCCTGATTTCGGGCGTCTTCGGCATCCCGTTCGTGGGGCAGCAATAAGCCTTCGTTTTTATTTGAGATCTGAAAAAAGCGCCTCCGGGGCTTTCCCGAAGGCGGGAGGCGTTCTGTTTCTATAAAGACTTCTAGTTCGCCGTCCTGCCGGCAGCGAGATAGCATACGTTATCCACGCGGGACGCTACGGCCATGCGCATACCTTCAACCTTCTGGCGGGCTGTGGCGGCGGAAACGCGGGCAACGCCCTGTTGCGCGGCCATAGCGGTTTTGACAACATCGGAGATAACGTCGATGACCCGCATCATGTTGGAAAGGTCTGCAGGCATATCCTGGCCCCGGACGTCGATCTGCCCGTTCTGGACAGTGATCAGCGCGTGGCCGTCGATGGAGATTTCAAAATCCGGCGATCCTGTTTTCATGAATAGCCCCCTTTACACAATGCCTGAGTTGCTGGCTCCTGAATAAATGATATCTAAAAAAAGCCGTTTGTCCGTTACAAAAGAGAAACAATCGCAAAGAATCGTTACTGCACAGCACAATATTGCAACGCAACAAACCTGCTGATTTTATTGAATTTTTTGTTATGACTATTTAATTTCGGCGCTTTTACTGCATGAATTCTTCGGCAAGGCCGTTTAGTGAAAGTATTATTAAAACTGGAAGTACAGAAACGGCGAATAGCTCATTGCGACAAGCCTTGTGATGGCAATCACGAAAAATCCGGCCGCGACAATCTGCATGAGCAGGGGGGGATTCGTTTTCATGGCCGTGCTGCCCTTGGACAGTTCGACCGGCTCACGCCAGTTTGCGGCAAGCTTGGGCTGCATAAAGATGAGCGCAACACCCCCGATCAGGGCACAGAGGTAAATACCCTTGATTTCCCAGCCAAAGGCATCGCTGATGCCGATACCGTTCATTCCTGCCATGCCTTCGTAAAAGGACAAGGCGGTCTCCATATTCGGCGCGCGGAACAGAACCCAGCCGATCATCACGAAGAAGATAAGATATATGGAGGCCAGAGAACTGGTCAGCAGGGTCAGTTTGGCATCCTTGCCCCTGATTTCACCGACAAAGCGTTCGATGGCCAGCAGGCCGCCATGCAGCGCGCCCCAGAGCACGAACGTCCAGTTGGCGCCATGCCACAGCCCGCCCAGCAGCATCGTCAGGAACAGGTTGATATAGGTCCTGACCTTGCCCTTCCGGTTGCCGCCAAGGGAAATATAAAGATAATCGCGCAGCCAGGTGGACAGGCTGATATGCCAGCGGCGCCAGAACTCCGTGATGCTCTTGCTGATATAGGGGAAATTGAAGTTCTCGATGAACCGGAATCCCATCATCAAAGCCAGTCCCACGGCCATTTCGCTGTAACCGGAGAAGTCGAAATACAGCTGGACGGCATAGGCGATGACGCCCAGCCAGGCATCCGCCATGCTGGGGTTTTCAAGCGCGAAGGCGGCATCCGCCAGAGGGGCGACTGTATCCGCGATCAGGACTTTTTTGGCAAAACCCAGCATGAACCGGTAAGCGCCTTCGGAAAACAGGTCGAAGCCGTGGCGGCGATTCGTAAACTGCCAGGCCAGATCCTTGTAACGAAGCACGGGACCGGCGATCAGGTGCGGGAAAAGGGTGATAAACGACGCAAAATCAAAGAGATTGCGGGTCGCGGGCGTATCCTTGCGCCAGACGTCGACGATATAGCTGATGGCGTGGAAAACGAAAAACGAAATGCCGATGGGCAGCAGGACGTGGACGAATTCCTCCGGCACATTGACGCCGGCCTTGATCATGATGGCCTGGAAGCTGCTGACCCCGAAATTCCAGTATTTGAAATAGCCGAGGGTCAGAAGATTGGCGATGACGCCGCCGCGCATCAGCCACATGGCCCTCGGCGTGCCCCGCCATTTTTCAATGCCCAGAGCGATCAGCCAGCTGCCACCGATAATGGAGTAGAGGAGGAGAAGGAAATCAACCCGCCACCAGGCATAAAACACTGAACTGCCAGCCAGAATGACGGCTGAACGCCAGCGGAAAGGGGTAAGGTAATAGACCGAAAGGAAGATCGGCAGGAACACGAACAGAAAGATCGGTGAAGCGAAGATCATGATCCGTCCTGTTCCTGCCGTGTCGCTTGAATCTTAAGATTACTGTGTGGTGTCGGTTGTGGCCTGGAACTGGACGGCTTCGACCTTGTCCTTGTCTTCCTTGGCCATCACGCCTGTTGCGGCATTGCGCTTCAGCTCGACGTTCGGGACGTCGGCGGTCTTGGTGTCGCCGTCAAAAACGGCCAGCTGGACAGCCAGGGGATTGATTTCGCGGTAGCCGGCTTTGCCAGGTTCGACGGCGGGAACGACTTCGATCTTGCCGTCAGCGGTTTTCAGGGAGAGTTTTTTGCCAGTCAGGTTGTAAAAACCGATGATCGCCTTGCTCTGGTCCTTCAGCGCCTCGTCTTTCAGGACGGTCAGTGTTTCGCCTTTCAGAACGGCCGTGTAATATGCGCCGCTTTCCAGGGTTTCGGAGGCTTTTGCCGCACCGACGGCAATATCCGCCTGGCCTTCTTTTACAGGCACGTAAGCGCCGGCTTTGTTGTGGCCGACTTCATTATAGGCTTTGCCGCGGATTTCAGGTTTTGCAGCCTGATCGGCGGTTCCGGCATTGATCAGACGGACGAAGGCGGAGCCTTCAGGGGCGACCGGATCGTATAAACCCTCATCCTGAGCGCGGGATTGACCGGCGCCGAACGCCACAACCACGAATGCCAGTAACACAAGCCATTTTTTCATGCGGATTCTCCTGAAAAATAAAGGTTTTATCTTTGTGCAGCGCATATATAGGAGCCAATTGTG
>JBDHTS010000062.1:0-13885 GCA_039808845.1 Alphaproteobacteria bacterium
TCCCGCCGCAGCCCTTTCGGGGCGAAGGCGGAAAATTAGAACAGACGCAGGATCGACTGTTGCGACTGCGACGCCAGGGAGAGGGCGGTAACGCCCAGCTGTTGCCTGGTCTGCAGGGCCAGCAGCTTCGCGCCTTCCTCGTTCTGGTCCGCCACCGTCAGCAGGTCGGAACCGGCTTTCAGCGTGTTGATCAGATTGTTCGTGAAGGTTTGGCGAGTCTGGATCACGGACAAGTCTGAGGCCAGTGTACTTCCAAAGTCACGAAGAGCCGCAAGAGCATCATTCAGATCGTCGATAGCACCTTCAATACTGGCAGCATTTCCGAAGCTTGCGGCATCGATGCCTAAGGAGGATGAAGTGAACGTCTGGCCGTTTGTTGTCAACGAGCTTGTGCGATCTTCATTGAAGGTTGTCAGAAGGTCGTCACCATTAAGCAAGTTGGTGCCACGATACCCTGTGTCGCCATTTGTGACCAAAGCGTCGATTTGCTCACGAATGCTATCGTATTGGGTGGCTAATGAGGCTAGTTCACCGGCAGCTGCACCAAAACGAACAGTTTCCTGTGCCAAGGTTTGGGCAGCGGTGGTCAGCGCTTGTGTGCCAAAGCCAAGACCAGTTGGGTAAGCAGTTGTAGCTGTGGAGATGCTTTCGCCCGATGCTCCACCAAACCTGAATTGCACGTCAACCGCCGTGGGGTCCAGTGCGGTGATCGATATCTGACCCGTGCTGTCATCAAAGCTGGCTCGAACAAGAGTGTTTATGGTGGAGTCATTATTGATAGCATCTACCAAGGCTCCTACAGTGGTTGTTGCCGCCGTAAAGGAAGCCGCAGCACCCGTAGGTTGGTAGTGAAGCAAGTCGCCAGAGGTTTTTCCGCCGACTTTAATTCTAAGAGTATCAGCGGCAGCCAGAGTGTTAGTGGTCAGAGCAACGCCAGCAGAGTCGAGAAGGTCGGTAACCAGCGTCGAACGCACAGCCAACGTACCCACAGCGGAGTAGAGTTTATTGGACGTAATCGAAGCTGAAGCCCTAACCGTGAAATCGACGGTATCGGTAGTGTTAGCAGTCGCACCATTTTGGTTGGTCTTGGCAATAGAGCCAAAGCCCAAGGATGTAGCGACTGTAGTAGCCGCTGTCGCGCCGGCAGTTGCAGATATAAAACGAACGCGCATCGTGCCGCCCGTAAGAGATTTGATCTGCAAATGACCAGAACTGTCGAGAGAAGCTTCGACTGCGGGCGTGCTCAGGGGAGCATTACCACCAGTACCTGCGCGAGAGTTGATGTTATTGATTTCATCAACGAGATCATTAACGGTCCAGTTCGTACCTGTCGTAATCAAACCACCTTTGGCCGTACCTATGGCAACTGTACCGTCGATAGTGAGAGCGCCAGTAGTCGGATCAGTGATGGTAATGGCAATCTGGTCGCCTGAGGCGGCAAAACCAGTGAGGGTGTTAAGCAGGGTTCCCCCGCTCAAGGCAATTGTACCTGTTGCGCTAGCTTCAGCGGAACCAGTTGTGACCGCTGATTGAGCAGATTCAGCAAGAGCTTGAGCTTGGTTTACTAAAGAGGTCAAAGCAGTCACGCCGTTATCGGCAGCTTTAATCACTTGAATGGACTGGCCAATGCCGTCCAGCAGACGCGTCAGATCGCTTGCGCGGTTTGTCAAAGCTTGCGAAGCGAAGAACGATTGCGGGTTGTCGAGGGCCGAATTGACCTTCTTGCCGGTCGACAAACGAAACTGGGTGGTATCGATAAGGCTTTGTGTGCCTTGCAGGGAGAGCAGGTTGGAACGCAACGCTGCCGACAGAACGACATCGGATGTCATGGTTAGGTTTCCTTTCCTAGGTTGCCTATGTTTAGAAAGCCGGATCCTTCCGGCTTATTTATAAAGGATAACGGACGATCCCTTAAGAACTTGTTACCAAGATAGCATGAAATCTTTGAAAAGTCTCAGCAGTTTTGATTTATCCCGAAAAATATATATTTTAAATAATACAATCATTGTAAAGGCTTATTGAATTCCATAAAATTTTGTTTCAAATTTTCCAAAATAATGCTCCAGTTTTTCGGTTCTGTCTGGCGAAATAATTTCATCTGCTGATACCAAGGTGTGTCCGTGCGGTCTAAGAGCCAGCGCCAATCAGGAATATGCGGGAGAAGCGTCCAGGTTGGCTTTCCCAGAGCCCCGGCAAGGTGGCTAACAGATGTGTCCACGGTTACTATCAGGTCAAGGCATGCGACCAGGGCTGCCGTATCCGTAAAATCGTGGAGTTGCGGCCCTGCGTCCATTACCCTTACATCCATCGCTGTTATCTCATCAGGCCGCGCATCTTTTTGCAGACTGATGACCTCAGTCTGGCAATCCTTGAAAATGCCAGAGAAAAGGGCTGGATCGATTGAACGGTTGCGGTCGTTTTTATGCGTGGGATTGCCGCGCCATACCAAGCCGACTTTCACGCCCTTACAATTTTCAAGCTTGTCCCGCCACAGGCGGATTTTATCAGAAAGAGCGTGAAGATAAGGAGAATTGTTGGGAATTGCCTCCATATCGGTTTTAAACAAAAAGGGAAGACTTAAAAGCGGCGCGTGGCAGTCATGAGGCGGCAGGGGATCGCCCTCTCTTATGATAGTATCGATGCCTTCCATATCCCTGAACAGATCTATAAGCGGAGCAGGGCATTGTACGGCGACATACCCGCCTTTGGCCTTTACCAAGGGCGCATAACGGATAAACTGGATACTGTCGCCCAGCCCCTGTTCGCAGTGAAGCAGAATGGTTCGTTCAGAAAGGTTCTGTCCGTCCCACATCGGCTTCGTCATTCCGTGTGGCCTGACTCCCTTGATCTTCCAGCGCCATTCATTTTCCTGCCACCCATTTTCAAAATCACCTTTCAGAAGAAGGATATGGGCTTTATTGAAATGCGCCTCGGCATAATCCGGCTTCAGCGCGATCGCATGGTTGTAATATGTCAGCGCGTCTTCCAGTCTGCCGCGTTCCTGCTCCGCCAGGCCATAATTGTTCCATGTCTCTGCGATGTCCGGGTGAAGGTTAATAGCTTTCTGGTACAGACTGATCGCTTCTTCGATATTGCCCGTTTCGACAAGGCAAAGGCCGAGATTGGTCAGGGCCGCATAATATTCCGGGTTCATTCGCAGAGCGAGACGGTAATTGCTTACAGCCTCGCCGATATTCCCACTTCCTTTATAGGCATTGCCAAGATTGTTATAAAAAAAATAGACGTTGTTTTTGATGCGGATCGCTTGGCTAATCAGTTCGATGCCTGTCGCGTAATGGCCAGCTTCGTAGGCAATGACACCCAATGCGTTGAGACTGTCGGCATGCTTTGGATAGGAAGCCAGAACATGGCGGTAAAGCTTTTCAGCTTCGGGAAGTCGGCCAGCCTGATGATGCTTTAGCCCTTCTTGAAAGAAGAACTGAAAATCGGGCGGCAAATCGTTTTTATTTCGTCTGTTGAGGCTTTTTTCGGTGCGGCGTTGTTTTCGGTTCGTACTCATATTTTCCTGCACCAGAATTGATACATATTAAAGAAAATCAACGGGTGCTGTTCTTCCAGTTTTGCCCAGTTGTCGATGTTCGCGCGCCTCAGGTCGCCGGGGAAATGCTCGTCATACAGCGCACCGATGCCGGGGTCGCTGACGGTGAATTTCGTGCATTCCAGGCCCAGGCGTTCCATCATGCCCTTGATCTGCGGCAGGGTCATCCGGTGTTCCTGCACATGGAAGATCAGGTCGCGCACGGTGGACGTGCTGTAGAAATCGCCCGTCCGGGTCAGCTGGCGCAGCGGATGCTCCGGGGGCAGGGCGAAGATCGCCTGGCGGCAGGCGCGGATGCCCTCCGGCGTGGAGGGGTAGCCCTGCGCGGCGATGAAATTCCGCGCCTCCACGATCGGCTGGCGCGCGGATTCGCTGTAGAGGCCGATCTTCATCAGGCCGCCGGGGCGCAGGCGGCTTGCCAAGGCTTCCCAGCCCGCGAACGGATCCTCCATATGGTGCAGCACGCCGGTGCATTCGATGATGTCGAACGTCTCCGGCCAGTCCTTCATGGACAGGATGTCGGCGTGGACGAAGTTGATGCGGCGGTCGAGCCCCGTCTCCTTCGCCTTGCGCAGGCCGTAGGCGATGCTGGCGCGGCTCAAATCGATGGCGGTGACCTTGCTCTTCGGCTGGCGCACCGCGGCGGAGAGCGCCTGCCGCCCCGTGCCGCAGCCGGCGATCAGGATATCGCACGGATCGTCGCGCCGCATGTCCTGCGACGGCAGATCGTCGTTCGGCATGGGCAGGGTGATCAGGGTGGTCCAGCGCGGATAGGGATTCTCCTCATACTGGCCGCGCACGGCCTGTGAAATGGCGTTGGACAAGGCGCCGAAGGCGGGCAGGGTGGCTTTCAGGCGCTCTTCCTCGACGGGATCGTCGAACTGCGTCTTCACCAGCCGGGCGAAGTTTCGGTCCTTTTTCGCCAGCGCATGGAGCGTGGCCGCGCCATCCGGCATGGCCCGGTACAATGGGCTGTAGCAGGCGAGCAGGGCGATGGCCGCTTTCCTCGTTCCGTCATCCCCCGACGCTCTTTTGTCATCCCCCGCGAAGGCGGGGGATCCATAATCGGGATGCTTGCCGTCTGTCTCTCCGATTATGGATCCCCCGGACAAGGGCCGGGGGATGACGATGTTTTTTATGGCAGCGATTTCGTCTTCGCCTTCCGCGTAAACATACTCGTTGAAGAAGCATTGTTCCGCCAAGGCATAGAGGAAGGTTTCGAACAGGGCGATGCGGCCGTTCCGCTTCAGCGTTTCGAGATTGAGCGCCATGTAACGGCGCAGCTTCGTCAGCACGGTCTCGACCGCGCGGTCGTTGAGCAGCAGGACGCGCAGCCCGCCGATGAAATAAGGATCGCGCAGGAAACGGCCCGTGTCCTTGTCCAGCTTATCCGCCCAGGCGTCGAAATCCGGCGCGTCCAGCGCCTGCCAGAAGCCTTCGAACGCCGGGTCTTTCTTCATCAGCCCCACCCAGACCGCGCCGAGGCGGAGCAGGTTCACGTCGTCCTGCCGCTCGAAGCAGCGCGTGATGCCTTGCTTGACCTCCGGATGGAAGGACGTGAACTCGGTCACATAGAGCGAGGTGGAATAGACGCCCTTGGCGTATTTGTTCGACGGCGCGCGGTTGACGGACTGCGAAAGCGTCAGCGCCGCCTTTTCCAGGTCGCCGGTCAGGTTGTACAGCAGGCCCAGATCCATCAGCGCCTGCGCGTCGTCCGGCGCGAGGCGGCACAGCTCCTCCTGGCAGAACCGCGCGTCCATGAACTTGCCATTTTGCCGGAAGATGTCGATAATTCCACGATAGGAATTGAGCAGGTTTTTTTTGTCGCGCAGGCCCTTGTTTATTTTCCCGATATCGATCCCCAGCTCCGGCTGCGTGCGGGCCAGCGCGGCGATCATGAAATGCACATCGGCCTGCGACGGATCGAGCGTAAGCGATTTCTGCAGATGCTCCAGCGCTTCCGCTGGCTTGCCTGAATCGCGGGCCGTAATGCCCAGCGTTTTGTGATAGGCCGCCTCCGCCGCTTTCGGCGCGGCGGACGCTGCCTTGCCGTCGAACCTTCGCTGGTTTCTGGTGTTCATCGTCGCGCGAATCCTTCTGATCCTCCGATGCTACCATGTCCTTCCCCTCCTGCGTAGCGGGAGAGGGAGTTAGAGCAGGGATAGATTTTTTACAAGCAAAGCGCCGCAGGCAATATCATTAAACCGCGAAGGCGCGGAGACGCGAATCATAAAGCATGACCTGTGATCTTCGCGTCTCCGCGCCTTCGCGGTTAATTTTTATAAAAACAAATGGACGATAAAAAAGCGCGCCGGAAGGGGCCGGGGGCCTCGCTTCCGGCGCGCGGCGGTTCGCGAACCAGGCAACCGGGGCGTTCTGCCGCCGGGGTATTCTACCGCGCTGTCCGGACTTCTGCCCTTTCCAAGCGCCGCGCTTTATGGCGAACCGCTAACCGTATCCGTTACCGCAGCCGCAGCAGGTCTTCCGTCATCTGGTCGACCGTGGTGATGACCTTGGTGTTGGCGGAATAGGCCCGCTGGCTGACGATCAGCTTCGCGAACTCGTCGGCCAGGTCCACGTTCGAGGATTCGATCGTGGAGCTTTCCAGGAAGCCCGCGCCGCCCGATCCGGCCTCGCGCAGGTTTTCCTCGCCCGAGGAGTCGTTCTTGCTGTAGGCCGTACCCGACACTTCGGTCAGCCCGTTCGGGTTGGCGAAGGTCACGAGCGGCAGCTTGTAAAGGTTGGCCGATGCGCCGTTCGAGAACTGCGCGACGACGAAGCCGTCCCGCGTGATCTCCACGCCGGTCCTGAGGCCCAGCTCGGCGCCGTTCTGCTCGGTCGAGATCACGTTGTAGTTCCCGGCGAACTGGCTGAAGCGCTCGATATCGATATCGATGTTCTGGGGCGAGGAACCGTTGCCCCAGTCGATCTGCGACAGGTTGATGTCGACATTGCCGTCCGAGTCCGCCTGGGCGTTGATCGTGCCGTCCGTGTTGAAGTTGACCAGACCGTAGCTTTTCTGCGTGCCGTCCGGCTGCACGATTCTGATGGCCCACCAGCCGCGGTTGTTGTAATCGATATCGCCGGGCAGGCTCTGGAAGGCAGGAAACTCATCGGCGCTGTACGAGGGCGTGTCGCCGGGGGCGCCGTTGTCGTAAGTGGCGTTGTTCAAATCGGTCGAACTGAACGTGCCCGCCGTGATGCCCAGCGTGGAGAGCGCCGTCCCGCCGGCGATTTCCGCCAGCGCGATGTTCTGCGCCGCGCCGCCGGTGAAGTCATCGCGCTGGATGACCAGCTCGCCCGCGTTCCCGATATAGGATTGCACGCCAGTGGTCGCATTCATCGCGTTGACGATGTCGGCGACGGTCGCCACGTCGGTCGCCGCGCCGGGCGTTCCGGCGACGACCGTGTACGTCGTGGCCGCGCCGCCGTCGACGCTGATCGAGAACTGATGACCAGGCGTCAGGCCGAGATCGTCCACGAGGTCGGAGCTTAACGACATGCCCGTTCGTGTCCCGGCGGCGGTGCCCTGCGGCCCGTAGGTCTTCGTGAAGTTGAAGGTCAGGACCTGGGGCGATCCCAGGGAGTCGTAAACCGTCAGGCCGCGCGAGAAGTCCGAGGATGTGCCCGGAACACCCGCCAGAGCGGTGTCAGGTTCCTTCGCGTTCAGGTTCAGCGAGATTTCCGCCGATGTGGTCGGGCGGGTCAGACCGCCCAGGAAGGCAACGTCCGCCGGAACGAGCGAGGTCAGGTCGCCCTGGTTCGCGGGCAGAAGGCCGTCGGCATCCAGCGGCCAGCCATAGAGCGCGAAGCCCGCCGTGTTGCGAAGCAGGCCGGTCGCGTCCTCGCTGAACGAACCGGAACGGGTATAGAGAAATTCCTGTTCGTCAGACGCGTCGCGCTTGACGACGAAGAAGCCGTTGCCGGAAATCGCGGCGTCGGTGGAGGAACCCGTCTGCTGGATCGGGCCTTGCTGGTTGACGCGCTGGATCCGGTCCACGGCGACCGTGCCGGGGGAGTAGGCGGAGGACCGGCCTTGCGCCGTCACGAGGCTGAAGAACGCGGCCTCGGACCGCTTGAAGCCGACCGTGTTGACGTTGGCGATGTTGTTGGAAATCATCGCGGTTGATTGCGACTGGGCCGAAAGCCCCGAAACGCCGGTGAAAAGTGCGCCGAATAAGCTCATGTCATGTCTCCTTGTCCAAAAACTCTGTTAAGCATTTGTTGCGGGTTGCGAAGCGTTGATCACATTGGCCATGGGGACCGCGCGGTCGCCGACCAGAAGGTTGATGACTCCATTCTGCGTCTCGATGCCGCGCACGCGGCCCGTCACGACGGACGTCGTCTTGATGGTTTTGTTATCGCTGTCGAGCGCGTCGATGCGAACGGTGTAGGTTCCGGCGGGCGCGTTCAGGCCGTTGCTCATTTTCCCGTCCCACGTCAGGTCGTGCTTGCCTGGGTCCTTGCTGCCGTCGGCGGAGTAGACGACGGTGCCGTCGGCATTGAGGATGTTGATTTTGGACGTCGCCGCCGTCGATTCCAGCGAGTAGCTGACCTTGATAGGCGTCGCTCCGTCGTAGTTCATTTCAGAGCTCAGGTAGCTGATGTCCAGGCCGACATAGCCGAGCGCCATTCCCGCCGCGTTCGACAGCTGCAGGCTCAGCAGGCTGTCGAGCTTCTGGTTGGCGTTAATGGCCTGTTCCACCTGGCTGAACTGGACCAGCTGGTTGGTGAATTCCGCGGAGTCCATGGGGTTCAGGGGATCCTGGTTCTGGAGCTGGGTCGTCAGCAGAGTCAGGAACTGGTCGAAATCTTTCGACAGAGAAGCCTGCGCGTTCGCGGTCTTCTGCGTCTGGTTCACGACCGTGTTCAGGGTTACATCGGATGTCATCTCAATTGTCTCCTATGCCAGAATGTCGTAATGCATGACGCCCGTCCCCGGATCAACGGACCAGTTCATGGTTGTTTCGATGACGGTATCCGCATCGTCCTGCGCAAAGCTCGTACCATGGCTGTAAGCCTGTCCGCCGCCTTGACCGTCATTGTTTTGGCCGGCCAGGTTTCCATCCTGGGCAAGCTGGAATGACAGGCCGCTGCTCCCGGTGTCGATTCCGGCGTCCTGCAGCGAACGCTGCAGGATATGCGCGTCGCGCTGGAGCATCAGGAACGTTTCCGGGCGCTCGGCCATCAGGACGGCTTTCACGGCCTTGTCCTGCTTGCTGAATTCCATTTTGACCGCGATGCGGCCCAGTTCAGGCGGATCAAGGCGCAGAGTCATTTCCTTGGACTCTCCATCCGCAGCCTTGACCGCTATGACCGAGACGATCTGCTGAACGGCGGGGTGGGGGACGGATGCCTGTTGCGCCTGTCCGACCAGGCTTGTCAGAGAAGCAGGACCGGTCACGCCGGCTCCTCCCGGGCGGCTGATACCTTCAGGATAAATATGTTCCCATGATGCAGGGGTCAGCATGGCGCCTTTATCGTCGCTGGCCGCCATGACTGCGCTGTTGACGGCGTTTGCGATGGCAGGTTTGCCTGTCGTATTCTTGCCCGCCGTAGCTTCGTTGGTTTTATATTTTGCCGTTTCGAACATATTCAGGACTTTTTCAAAGCCTGTGTCCGCTTCGTCTTTATTGGTCAGAGGGGTCGCTGTGGACTGCTCAGGTGTTACTGCCGAAATGCCATCTGCCTTTCCGGGCTGTATTCCGGCAGGCTGAAGCGATATGCGCGGCTGAAAGACAGATTCTTTCTTCGGTTCTGCAGGTGTGATTTGCACAGCTGGAGAAATAGCTGCTTCCGCGCTGGCGTCGCCCGACCCTTCGGTCAGTTTGCGGATGATGGCGGCCAGTTCCTCCGGAGTCAGCCCGGATACGATCAGGGCAGGATCGGCGCCACCCTCAATATTCTCTGTCATCGAAGTGTCCGAAGTTTTCAGAAGGCCTTTCTGAAGGCTCTCCAGGGAAATCCTGTCTTCCTGGGGAAGTGCCTGCATAAGGCTTTGCAGAAAAGCGAGCAGTTTCTGCCGCGTCTCTGGAGAAACCGCCGTCGTGTCAATGGGAAGATTGCTATTGGTTGCCTGAACGGGAAGAAGTCCGTCTGCAGGCAGTTCCATCATGTCACCCGGCAACAGGTCCAGGCCGGAATAATCCGGGATGGAGGCTTGCAGCGTAGAGGTTGTTTCGCCATCGGCGGGCGATGTCTGAGGTATTTCGCCTTGCGACAGCATCATGGCGAAGATGATGTCCATGAAGTTCATGCCGGGTCCGCCCGCGAACACGCCGGTCTTGCCCTGGAGTGCCTGGCCACTGCCGAGGATGGCGGAAGTGCCGGTCGTCTGGGTCGCGAAAATGCTTGTATCCATGATCCTCCCCTTACGCCGACTCGTTGAGTGAAACGGAAACACGGCGGTCGCTGGGCTCCAGGTTGCCACGCGCGCTGTAGAAATGCGTGTCTTTCCGCGCGGTATCGCATACGGCCTGCTGAATGCGGCGGCCCAGGCGTTCAGTGCCCTTGCGCATGCGTTCCAGCTTGTCGATGTTTTCGCGGCTGATGGCGTCGAAATCCTTTTGCTTCTTGTACAGAGCCTGACGCAGGCGGGGGTCGAGCTTTTTCCCGATTTCTTCCCGCCTTTCCAGAAGCTGCGATGCGCCGGACTGATATTTACGGGCGGCTGTAATCTTGTTGTCCTGCACGGCCATGAACGCGCGGGCGTCGGCGGCAGACAGGGCCTTGTTTTCCTCCACGTAAATCGCACGCAGGGCATCGATGGTTTCCATCATCTCCTGCATCGCCCGGTTCGGGTCGGATGAGAGGATAAAATCGGATGTCTTCACCGATGCCGTGGCCTTATCCGTTGTCATTCGCTTGTTCCTCCTGCAATCTCAGCAATTCGCTGCGGACTTTTTCGGCGATACCGATACCGCCGCGATCCGCGAGCATGCGGCCATACTGGTCGACCATCATGCCGTTGAAGATTTCCTCGCCCTTGCCGCCGCCGAACATCGGATCGGGCGTATTCACTTCCTGAAACATGGGTTTCAGCATCTCGGCGATAAAAACGGATTCGAACTGTTTCGCTGCTGCTTCGATCTGGGTTGTGTTGACCGCCTTTTTCGCGATGGCTGCCGTATCGTCGGCCTGAGCCGCGCGGATTTGAGCAGCCCGGAGCAGGCCGTCGTTTCCTTTCAGGGCTGCGTTCAGGATATCGCTCATTATAATGTCTCTATGTCGGCCTGCAGGGCGCCGGCCGCTTTGATCGCCTGCAGGATGGTGATGGTGTCGCGCGGCGTGACACCCAGCCGGTTCAATCCGGTGACGAGGTCCTGCAGTGTTACACCCGTATCAAGAACGGAAAGTTTGGCGTTTTCACCTTCGTTGACCTGCACGTCTGTGCGCGGGACGACGACCGTTTCACCCTGTTCGGCAAACGGGTTTGGTTGCGACACCTGTGGCGTTTCGGTGATGCGGATGGTCAGGTTCCCCTGCGCGATGGCGACAGTGTTGATGCGGACATCCGATCCCATCACGATGATGCCGGAGCGTTCGTCGATGACCACGCGGGCAGGCTGGTCGGGTTCGACCGGCAATTGCTCGACATCGGTGATCAGGTCGACGATAGAGCCTTTATAGGCCGCGGGCATCTTGACCATGACGCTGCCTGAATTCTGGGCGGTGGCCACAGGTTCGGAAAGAAAGCCGTTGATGGCGCGTTCGATCCGGCGGGCCGTCGTGAAATCCGGATTCTTGAGGGCAAAACGAATCTGCTGGAAGTCGCCCAGCTTGAAGTCTATTTCCCGTTCGACCAGCGCGCCGCCTGGCACGCGGCCAGAGGTCGGGATGTTGCGCGTGAAGGTCTCGGCATCGCCCTTGGCAGAAAAGCCGGAGACGTTAATGGATCCTTGAGCGACGGCATAGACCTCGCCATCCGCGCCATACAGAGGCGTAACCAGAAGCGTGCCGCCCTGCAGCGATGTGGCGTCGCCGAGCGCCGAGACGTTGATATCGATCTTTGAGCCCTGGTTGGCGAAAGGTGGCAGGGTGCCCGTGACCATGACGGCGGCGACGTTGCCGGTGTTCAGATTCTGGCCCCGGATACTGACGCCGAGGCGTTCCAACATGGCGGTCAGGGATTGCTTGGTGAACGGCGCATTGTTCAAGGAGTCGCCTGTGCCGTTCAGGCCGACGATCAGGCCGTAACCCACAAGCTGGTTTTCCCGCACGCCTTCGATATCGACGATATCCTTGATGCGCGTTGTCTTGGCCTGGACGGGCAGGGCAATCATCATGCCGAACGCCAGAAAGGCAATAACTGTTATGCTGCGCAGGCCCGGTCCCATGATCTCTCGCGGTTCAAGCGGTTTACTCCGCAGAAACCGTTGCGAATGTCATGCCAAGAGCTGTGGATAAAATTAGTTAGTAAGATCAAATGGATAGATCTTTGTCGGCTTTTGCGCCGAGGTATTTAATGCCTTGAATTTCCAGCGCTTTTGCTCCTAAGGGAAATTTTTGCCTTATTTCATTGTGATAGAAGGTACAAATCCCCAATGACCTCTGCATCCGTCAAAGCGCTTTCGAGGAAGTTGGAAACAAGGAACGATGGGGTGAAATCAGGGCCAAGCGTACGGCTGTCCGATAACTCAGGATAGCGTGTCTTGAGACAGGACTGAATGAAGGCGCCGTCAGGAACAATACGAACCAGATCGTGAATGATAGCGGCTCCGAAACAGGCAAGGAATGCGCCTTTTTGATTGTCGCGTTGGCTCATCGTCATAATCATATGGCCGATAAAGAAAAGGGACCGGACGCTCCTGTTGTCGTACTCTTTCCCGAAGAAGTCCCTCGCATTGGTGAAAACCCTGGCCTGCACGATATCGGCCATTGTTTCTTTTGCCCTTATTCTTTTTTGCGCGATATCGAGGATTGCGGCGATATCCGTAATGCTTGAAATATCAAGGGTCAGAGCGCTTCGTTCCATATCGAGGCGCGCCAGCCCGTTATTCAGATGCAGAATTTTACTGTTTAACGTCTGGGCGGCGCGCGTATAGCAGAACATGGCGAAATCGTCCTGGCCCAGAATCCTGAGCGCATCGATCAGTCTGGCGATGCTGTCCGCCAAGCCGACGACCTCGCGCCCCAGCGCTTCTTCCATCGGCGCATCCATTAATTTTTTTGCTCCTGCGGATTTGTCCATATGCGGTATGCGGGATTCGACGAGGATGCCGGAAGAATAAACCTCGCTGACTGAAACGAGGAGGCGGCTGAACTTTTCTATCGCTCGCCCGGCGCGCTCTTCCAGGAACTGGGTCGTATCGCGTTTTTCCTGGGATCTTGAAATGATAAGACCAAGATTGGCGACCTGCAATGCGGCGACAGATCCCCCGATACTGGCCGCCGTGCCGATGATCATGGCGATAAATCCTGTTAAAGTCTGGATCTTGTCAAACTGGTCGACATTCGATGCCGTAAACGTTTCAATATACAAAAACCAGAACAGGATCAGAACGGCTATGACCACCGCGACCGTGGCACTAACGAATATCTTCATGCCGGACATGGTTTATTCTCCATGGAAGCCTCAAGCATTTTCACACCATACTCTTCCTGGCTTTACATCTCATCTGTTTCTTTTCTAAAGTCCGTGTAAGATGTCCGCAGACAACGGGAACAATCCATGAAAATCGAAGGTCCCAACAGGACACAAAAAGCCGGTGCTGCAAACCGGAAAGACAAGGTCTCCGGCGGTGACGGCGCGTTCGGCGCGATGATAGCCGGGGAGGCACAGCAGGCGCAGCAGGCGGCGGCCAGCCAGTCCATCGCTTCGGTCGATTCCCTGCTGGCGCTTCAGGGGGCGGAAGATCCAACGGAGCGGGCATCGCGCGGACGCATGGTCCGGCGGGCCGATCATGTGCTGGCCGAACTGGAACGGCTGCGTATGGGTCTGCTGCAGGGAAATTTGACGGTCGGCAATGTCATCGATATTGCGGATGTCGTGGCTGCGCACAGGGAAAAGATCATGGATCCGCGCCTGACCGCGATTCTGGACGAAATCGACCTGCGGGCCCAGATCGAAATCGCGAAATTGCGCATGACGCTGGATGAGGGAGGGTAGGGCTCTTTCTTTCCCGCATGGCTCTGTCCGCTTTGTGGTTCTTCATGTTTTTCCATGCTTGCCGCTTGCCTGATCGATCATCCCTATCTATATTTCTGCCTCGATTCCGGTAAAACAATTGAAGGGGATTAGTTATTATGGCAAGAGCAAGCGCCAACAGTTCACTCGTTCCGCCCGATTATAAACCGGCGAAAGACAAGGGCGAATTCATGAATCCG
>JBDHTS010000063.1:0-13798 GCA_039808845.1 Alphaproteobacteria bacterium
AGAAAATTTACGAAACGTTTCGTTTCCTGATAACCAAAAAGTCGTTTATTCCCTGAAAGATGCCATTCATCCAACTGGCGGAGTTGTCGGGTTAAAAGGTAATTTATCGCCTGAAGGGGCAATCGTGAAGATCGCCGGGCTGAAAGATCTGGTATTCGAAGGCCCCGCGCGCTGCTTCGACAGTGAGGAGGCATGCTTCAATGCGGTTCAGAAACGCGAGTATAAAGAAGGCGATGTTCTGGTGATCCGTTATGAAGGACCCAGAGGTGGCCCGGGCATGCGGGAGATGCTGTCCACGACAGGCGCATTATATGGTCAGGGAACAGGCGGTAAGGTCGCCTTGGTGACCGATGGCCGGTTCTCCGGCGGGACAAGAGGATTCTGCATCGGCCATGTCGGCCCGGAAGCGGCGGTTGGCGGCCCGATTGCCTTGATCCGGGATGGAGATCGCATCCGGATCGATGCGGAAAAAGGCACGATGGATGTATTGATCGATGACGCGGAAATGGGGGTGCGCCGCAAGGCCTGGAAGCCTCGCGGGCATAACTACAATTCCGGTGCCTTGTGGAAATACGCACAATTGGTTGGCCCGGCATACAAGGGGGCGGTGACCCATCCGGGCGGCGCTGCGGAAACGCATACCTTCGTTGACCTGTAAAATTCCCAGACTGCCCTCTGTTTATATTATAATGGATAAAGGGGGCGGATGCTTTTCAATCCCAGCCTATAGAGTATGATGCATGCACGGGCTTTTCACGCGTTTCATTCCATGACCATGAAAAGGTTTAAACAGTCTGCGCTCTGCATGATCATGGCGGCGGCGTTGTTCGCGGCGATGCCGGCGGCGCACGGGCAATCTCTGGCGAAAAAAATCCCCATTATCGGGGGATTAATCGAGAAGTCCGAACTGCGGAGCGCATTGGAAGAAGGGGGACTCCAAACCTTCCGTGAGGGCGACCGTGCGGCCATTGCCGCTTTTTATGAAGAACGAAGCTACAAGCCGATATGGAGCGGCGGTAAGGCCAAGGCTGAAGATGTCGAAAAACTGCTGCAGGTTTCATGGGCCCAGGGACTGAACCCGCGAAATTACCATACCTCCGAAATCGCGAAGATGCTGAAGGATCCGGAGGCCGATGCGCCGCAGCTGGAAATTCTCCTGACCGACGCGGCGATTCGTTATATGCATGACATGAGCGGTTTCCGCCTGAATCCGGCTTCGGTGCAGCAGGATCCGAAATACTGGCGCAAGGCTATGGACGCGAGGGCTGCTCTTGATGCCATCGCCGCATCATCCGATCCGGCCCAGATCATGAAAAGCCTGGCGCCTCAGGACAGGCTTTATGCCAAGCTGCGAGAAGAACTCATCCATCTGACGCGTGAAGAGGCCAAACTGAAGCAGTTTGAACCTGTCGATCTTGGTGTCATCGTGGCCCAGCCGGGCCGAAAATATAAAAACGTGAACCGCCTGCGAGAGCGCATGGGGATTCCGTATGACGATTCCATAGGCCCTGCAGACCTTTATGACGACAGGCTGGCCGCGGCTGTCATGGCTTTTCAGAAACGCAACGGAATGGAGGCGGATGGGGTTATCGGACCGAAAACCCTGGCGCTCCTGAATAAATCACCTCGCGCACGTATGCATCAGATCATTGCAAATATGGAGCGGCTGCGTTGGCTTGATGGCGCGAAGCCGGACCGTTATGTCCTCGTCAATATTCCGTCACAAATGCTATGGGCCGTAGATCAGGGCAAGGTGGCGATGCAGATGACTGTGGTTGTCGGCAAGGTCGACCGACCGACCAAGGCATTCAAAACGGAGATTACAGGCATTCGCTTCAATCCGCGCTGGACGGTGCCGCAAAGCATCAAGATGAAGGATTTTCTGCCCATCCTCAAGGAAGACCCTAACTTCCTGGCGCAGAAGGGTATTGAACTGACCACAGTGCGGGATGGGCGCCGCGTGACGCTGGATCCCGCGACCATCGAATGGAACCGGGTCAGTTCCGGCGAAATGAACCGGATGAACATGGTGCAGACGCCGGGGGATCATAATTCTCTGGGTCGTATCCGCGTCCTGATGCCAAATGATTACGATATTTACCTGCATGACACGAATCACCGCGAGCTTTTTGCGAAAGACGAACGTTTCCTGAGTTCCGGGTGCATTCGTCTGTCGGATCCCGAGAAGATGGCGCGCTTCGTGATGGAGGGCCAGAAGGGCTGGAAGGATGCGCGGATGAACGCATTGATCGCTACGGGTGTGCAGCGAGATATTCCGATCGACCGGAAGATACCTATTTACATTTTATATCAGACAGCTTGGCTGGATAAGGACGGCAAGCTGGTGTTCGGGCCGGATATTTATGGACGTGACAGTCAGTTGATCGCTGCTATGGCAAAGGCTCAGGCCTTCTGGCTGCCCGGTATGATGCCGTCGAAAACCGGCAAGAGCGATGCGCCAAAAAATAATACACAGGTGGCTACAACGGGCAATATAATGCCAACGCCTTGAAACAGCGTTTAGAATAGGAAAGCGGCGCCGCTTGATCCTGTAAACGCACAGGCGTATAATAAAGAGACGCTTTACCCAAGCGGAATCGCTCTGATAATAGTTCCATCTTCGAATCCGTTTTTCCGGATTTTTTGATTGTCTACCGTGTCAACAACACAAGGCGACATTCACATGTCAGAGGTCTCAACCGCGCGCAGGCCCGCGGTCTTCTCCAAACGCGATATGCTCAAATGCTGTGTCGTCGGCGCTGTAGCGGCAGTGACGCCGGCTTTCATCGGCACTGCCCAGGCGGCATCCAGGCTTTCGATTCCGGATGCCGGCACATTCAATATCTCGCTTCACAATATCCATACCGGGGAGTCGTTCTCTGGGCCTTATCGCGTTGGAGATCGTTACTTGCCGCAGGCATTCGATCAGATCAATTACGTGTTGCGCGATTTCCGTACGGGCGAGATGTTCCCCATTGATCCGCGCGTCATGGATATTCTCTGCGCCGCGCATTTTCGCGCGGGAACGGATCGCCCGTTCGAGGTTTTGTCTGGCTACCGTTCGCCGAAAACCAATGCGATGCTGCGCAAGAACTCGGAAGGGGTGGCGAAGAATTCCCTGCATCTGACGGGCCAGGCGATCGATATCCGTCTGCCGGAATTCTCCACGAAGCGCCTGCGCGATATCGGCATCAAGATGGGGGTGGGCGGCGTGGGCTACTATCCCAGAAGCGACTTCGTCCATATGGATACCGGCAAGGTCAGGACGTGGGGCGCGCGGGTTTAATTCCTTCCGGATCATGATGATAAAGCCGCCTTCCGGGCGGCTTTTTTGTTGGTTTTTTTACAGCGATCTACTAAAGCATAAGAATGCGGGGGAACGATTTGTGTTTACGTGATGTCAGATGGCATGGCGACCGGCAGGTAAAACGATGATACTGATCGCCCTCGGGGCCAATCTTCCCAGCCGCTACGGCGCTCCTATCGAGACTCTGGCCGCCGCGCGTGATGCGCTGGAATATAAGGGGCTGGGGATAACCGCACAATCCTCGACTTGGCTGACCGCGCCGGTGCCTGTTTCCGACCAGCCCTGGTACCATAATGAAGTCGTCGCGGTAGATACGGATTTATCCCCTTTCGCGTTGCTGGAGGCTCTCCAGGGCATAGAAACAGCTTTTGGGCGGATGCGGACGATCCGCAATGCTCCGCGCGTTCTGGACCTCGATCTGATTGCGTATCACGATACCATTATCAGCAAGCCTGAACTGATTGTGCCGCATCCGCGGATGCACAAGCGCGCTTTTGTCCTGCTGCCCCTGCACGAGATCGCGCCGGAATGGATGCATCCAGCGCTGGGCGTATCGCTCGATGATCTGATTCAGAATTTGCCCAAAGAACAGGAAGCATGGCCAGTGCAAATGGCTCACTGATTAGAAAATGAAGCCAATCAACTATTTGGCAAAAACCATGAAAAAAACCAATCCATTTTTCCAGGGCGGCCCATATCTGATGGGGATCGTGAATATAACGCCAGACAGTTTTTTTGATGGCGGAAAATTTAATAATATTAACAAAGCTGTAGAGCATGCTTTGCAACTGGAGCTTGAGGGCGCGCATATTCTTGACGTTGGCGGTGAATCGACACGGCCTGGCGCGAAGCCGGTTTCTGTATCGGAAGAGCAGGATCGCGTTCTGCCGGTGATCGAAAGCCTGAAATCCGCCGGATGCCGCGCCGTGATCTCCGTCGACACGCGTCATGCTGCGACCATGCGGGCCGCGATCGCGTCAGGTGCGCGCATGGTGAACGATGTTTCGGCATTACGGCACGATCCGGACTCGATTAATGTCCTGCGTGACAGCGATTGTTTGGTCTGCCTGATGCATATGCAGGGAGATCCAGAAACGATGCAGGAAAATCCTAAATATAAAAATGTGTTACAGGATGTTTTTGAGTTTTTGTCGAGCCGCATGGCGTGCTGCGAAACGTCCGGTATTGCGAAAAGTCGCCTGATTGTTGATCCCGGTATAGGATTCGGGAAAACGCAAAGGCACAATCTTGAACTGCTCGCAGGACTGAAGCGTTTTCAGCCCCTGAATGTGCCAGTGACCCTCGGTGCATCGCGAAAGAGCTTTATTGCGCATGCCGCCGGAGAGGCAACGCCGGAGGGCAGGCTGCCCGGTTCGATTGCCACGGCCCTTTACGGCCTGGCCAAAGGCGTCCAGATTTTCAGAGTCCATGATGTGGCCGCCACGCGGCAGGCCTTTGCAGTATGGCGGGCGATAGAGAATTTGCCTTGAACCGGAAAATATTTTAACATAACCAAATGACAGCCAGGGCCGGAACATTGCCAGTCGCCGCGCTTGCCGCGATTTTAGGGAGCGCGCCCGATGCGCTGGCCTCCAACCCCGGCGAATTTGAGGATTTTTCCGCTTTCGCCAGACATCTCGGTCTCAGGCTTCAATCAACCGTAGTGGCTTCGGCCACTAACGAAGAATTTTTAAAAGCCGTCATGACGCAAGCTGCGATAACAAAAGCCGACTATTATGTACGTTTATTAAGAAATCCCAATGCGGTAAAGCCTCTGCCCCGGGACACGGTTGCGAAGGCAGGCGATAGCTATATCGTGGTTGTTGCGGCGGCTTCACCCGAATCGAGCCGAAAAGGCGTTGTCAGAGCTGTCGTTTTCGATGAATCAACATCAACTCTTGCCAGCATTGCAAGCGATGTCGTTATCAATCCTAATGGACGTGCCAGGATTCTGCCTTTCACGTCATTTTCTGCCAGTGCAAAATCCTTTGAGTTAGGCAGGGATTACAATCCTGAGCACGATCCCGAGCTCGGCCTGGAGGAAGCGGTCAGCGCCAGGAAGCCGGTTTCAGGTTTTCTTCGTAATTTCCTCAATGCGAGTCATCAAACCGGCACGGAATGCGGATTGGTCACTGACAAGATGGGACTTTGCATCGCCAGTCGGAATAACCCCGGTCTTACAGACTACGCAAAAAGCCTGGAAATGATTTTTGCCCCCGTTTCCGGAAGCATTCAGCGCGTTTCTTTCGGCATACCTAAACCGCAACCTGCGCCATAGCCTGCGACAGGCAGAACGGCGCTGGTTTTTTAACCAGCTTTTCAGCCTCGATGTCGAACATCCAGACTTTCCAGGGAAAAAGATCGAAGCTGGGATAGGGTTCGAAATAATGGAGGTGACAGTTCTGCACCTCCGACATGCCATATTCATAGAGAAGGCCGATGGCGTGGAACAGGCCGCCATGCGCGACGATGACGGGCGGCTCCGTTTCGGCTTCGAGAATTTTCGTCAGGACCAGCTGGATGCGCTGGGCGAAGATCTGCTTGCTTTCGCCGCCCGGCGGGGTTTCGCCGGCCTCGATATGCGGCAGGATCTCGCGCCACGGCACGCCGTCCCACACGCCCATTTCATGCTCGCGCAGATCGCGCTCGGCGATCGCTTCCAGCTTCAGGGTTTCGTTCAGATACAGGGCCGTGTCCCGTGCCCGACTCATTGTGCTGTGATACAGGCGGCCTGGTTTGATTTCCAGCTGGGTAAGATAAGGAGACAACGTTTTGCCTTGCTGATGGCCGAGCGGCGAAAGCGGGCTGTCGAACTGACCGCCCGCCGTGATATGGCCGACATTGGCCATGCTCTGGCCGTGACGGATCAGGTAGAAGGGCTTGGCGGGCAGCATGGAAAGCCTGTTCAGTGCGCGTTGTTTCAGGGCATAGTGTTGGCATGGAACAATGGCAGGATCAAGGGATCGTCTTGCGCGCGCGGGCGCACGGGGAGACGGGCGCGGTCGTTACGCTGCTGACCGAGCGGCACGGGCGGCACGCGGGGTATGTGCATGGCGGCCAGTCCTCGCGGCGGCAGGGGATGCTCCAGCCCGGCAATGTGGTCAGCGCGCGGTGGTCGGGGCGAGGCGATGATCATCTGGGCGGCTGGCAAATGGAGCCGGAACGCAATCTGGCGGTCCTGCTGATGGACGATCCGTTGAAGCTGTCCGCGCTGCTGTCCGCCTGCGCTCTTTGCGAGGCGGCGCTGCCGGAACGGGAAGGGCATCCGGGCCTGTTTCATGGATTGCTGGCGCTTCTTGATGTGATGAGCGCCGATGAGTCCTCCCCCTCCTGTGCAGCGGGAGGGGGAGTTAGGTGGGGAGGGCTTTCTTCTTCCAATGCGCAGGACGCCCTCCCCCCCGGCCCCCCTCCCGCGGGCAGGAGGGGGGAGAATAGTATCTGGGGCGCGGCCTATGTGATGTGGGAAATCGCCTTGCTCCGCGAACTGGGGTTCAGCCTGGATCTTTCGCGTTGCGTCGCGGGCGGCGACTCTTCGTGTCTTGAATGGGTCAGCCCGAAATCGGGCGGCGCCGTCTCGAAAGAAAAGGGAAGTCCTTACGCGGAAAAGCTTTTACCGCTTCCGGAGTTTTTGAAACCCGTGCGCGGCGGCGGGGACGCGGAGGATGTCATCAAGGGCCTGCGCCTCACGCGCCATTTCCTGGAGCACTGGGTCTTCGTGCACCATAAGGGGATGCCGGAGGAGCGTGTGGCGTTTGAAGCACGTATTCAAAGCAGTCCATCTGGAATATTAATGTCTGCGTAATGTGATAGGCACAGGAGACAGTTCATTTGCTGTTGAGCGGCCATGGATATGGTCTACTGGCGGCGGCACGATAGAATGCTTTCCTTCGATCACCTTATCGAAACGCCGCCATGTTGATGCTGTAGCAGTACAAGCAGATCCAATAACCGCGATAAATTGAGATGCAGCCATGAGCATTGCGCTTTTTCCATTATGCGCAGAGGAAAGAATATCAGCCGTCCCTATAGTACTTCCTGCAAGACCAAATATTTTAAGCCCCATAAGAGCGTTTGCTCGTGCATTTAAGGCTCTCTCATAGTTTCTTGATGTGGTAGGCGGCGCATTTCTATCGGGCCGGATATCGATGGCATAATCGGATAATGTTCCAAAAACGCGATTAAGATGAAATCTCTCCCACCATGTTACGGCGGCGGTAGCAAATGCCGCTTCCGAAAATGCCTTTAAAAGTTCCGCTGCTATATTTGATCCATCGGTGGCCAGTGCCGCACATCCTAACGCAGCCGCTGTACACAGAGCCATGCCTTTCACTGCCGTGGATTGATAGAAAACTTGCGAAAGAGGGCGATCCAGAGGATAGCCCTGAAGTGTTATGCAATGGTCGTTATTGTTTTTCTTATCCATCCCTGTACCGGTTTTTTGACTTATCATAACCAACCAGTCGCATCTAATAAAAGAAAAAAATCATTGCAATTATCAAAGGTTAACACTCCAAAACGCTTGCATCGCCCGGATTTGCCGTTAAAACATCCTCATGGCCAAGAAAACCGCCGTTCAGGATGAATCCCGTATTGTCGATGGCGCGCTGACCGACCTGTTGTCGGAGCGATACCTGTCCTATGCTCTGTCGACCATCATGTCGCGGTCGCTGCCGGATGTGCGCGACGGGCTGAAACCGGTGCACCGGCGGGTCCTGTTCGCCATGTACCAGCTGAAGCTGGGGCCGAACACCGGGCCGAAAAAGTCGGCAAGGGTGGTGGGCGACGTCATCGGTAAATTCCACCCGCATGGCGATCAGTCGGTCTATGACGCGCTGGTGCGCCTGGCGCAGGATTTTTCGGTCCGCTACCCGCTGGTCGACGGCCAGGGGAATTTCGGCAATATCGACGGCGACAACGCGGCGGCCATGCGATACACCGAGGCGCGGCTGACCATCGTGGCCGAGCTGCTGCTGGAAGGCATCGACGAAAACGCGGTCGATTTCCGGCCCACTTATGACGGCGAGGGGCAGGAGCCCATCGTCATGCCGTCGAACTTCCCGAACCTGCTGGCGAACGGATCATCGGGCATCGCGGTCGGCATGGCGACGAATATTCCGCCGCACAACGTGGCCGAACTCTGCGACGCGATGGAGTTGATGCTCGACGGCGATCCGGAGATCAAGGATCTGGTCAAGATCGTCAAGGGGCCGGATTTCCCGACCGGCGGCATTCTGGTCGAACCGAAAGAGAATATCCTCGAAGCCTACAAGACGGGGCGCGGATCGTTCCGCCTGCGCGCGCGCTGGGAGCGCGAGGAGGGCAAACGCGGCACATATCAGATCGTGGTCACCGAAATTCCGTATCAGGTGCAGAAATCGAAACTGGTGGAGCGCATCGCCGAGCTGATCCAGAACAAGAAGCTGCCGATGCTGGATGACGTGCGGGATGAAAGCGCGGAGGATATCCGCCTGGTGCTGGTGCCGAAGAGCCAGAACGTCGAGGCGGAGCTGCTGATGGAAACGCTGTTCCGGCAGACGGACCTTGAAATCCGGTTCGGCCTGAATATGAACGTGCTGGACAACGGTTTGGTGCCGAAGGTGATGAACCTGAAGGAAGTCCTGCGCGCATGGCTGGATCACCGGCAGGTCGTGCTGGTCCGCCGGTCGAACCACCGGCTGGAGAAGGTCCTGCACCGGCTCGAAGTGCTGGAAGGTTACCTGATCGTCTACCTGAACATCGACAAGGTCATCAAGATCATCCGCACGTCCGAAGAACCGAAACCCGCGCTGATGAAGGCGTTCGGTCTGACCGAGATACAGGCCGAGGCGGTTCTGAATATCCGCCTGCGTTCCCTCGCCAAGCTGGAAGAGATCGAGATCCGGAAGGAGCATGACGCGCTGACGAAGGAGCGCAACGCGCTGCAGGCGCTGCTCAAATCCGAGGCGAAGCAATGGGCGGAGATCCGGAAGCAGGTAGCGCGGATCCGCGACCTGTTCGGTCCGGATACGGTCCTCGGCAAGCGGCGCACGAAAATCGGCAAGGCGCCAGCGCCGGTCGATGTGGCGGAACTGGAAGAAGCCCTGATCGAGAAAGAACCGGTCACGGTCATCTGCTCGGAAAAAGGATGGATCCGGGCCATGAAAGGCCACACCATCGATCCGTCCGAACTGAAATACAAGGAAGGCGACAAGGGCGCATTCGTCGTCCAGGCCATGACGACGGACAAGATCCTGCTGTTCGGCACCAACGGGCGGTTCTATACGCTGGCCTGCGACAAGCTGCCGCCGGGCAGGGGATTCGGCGAACCGGTGCGCCTGATGATCGACCTGCCGAACGAGGCGGAGATTTCGGCGATCAAGCCGTTCGATCCGGCCGGACGTCTGCTGGTCGCCTCGACGGACGGGCGCGGCTTTATCCTGGAGGAGAAAGACGCTCTGGCGCAGACCAAGAACGGCAAGCAGGTTCTGAACGTGGACGGCAAGGTGCAGGCCGTGATCTGCCTGCCGGTGCCGCCCGCCTCCGATCATATCGCCACCATCGCCACCAACCGCAAGATGCTGGTCTTCAAGGTCGAGGAAGTGCCGGTCATGGCCAAAGGCAAGGGCGTCATCCTGCAGAAATTCAAGGATGGCCGTTTGTCGGATGCCCGCGCCTTCATTTTGAAAGAGGGGCTGACCTTTAAATACGGCGCCGGTGAAACCAGGGTCGACGATATCGGCCCCTGGATCGGCGAACGCGCCCAGGCTGGGCGCTTGCCGCCCAATGGGTTTCCGAAGAACAACAGATTTGCGTAACTTCAAGATGGGACTAACCCATCGGCAGATGAACAGGGAATAAAAAATGTCGATACCGTTTCTGGGGATGTCTCCGCCCCCTCGCCATGATGATTTCGTAGTCACCGATGACTGTATTTTTTGCGGATGCTATGGGACTTTATATAGAAAGCAAGGCGGAAACATAATTGATAACAAGAGACTGATAGATTTTCTTAATCAGGAGTTTGATGCGGGAAAGCATGTTGTTTTGTTGCATCCTGTTCCCGAAAGTGTATCAAAAGATGTATCCTGTTTAGGCTTGCGCAGAGCAATTGCTGAAAGCATACGATCAACACATTCGTTGTGTGGCGTAACATTACCGCTCCTTATATATAATCAGAAAAGAAGTGAATTAAGGGCAACTCGTTGGTTGGAGGTAAGCTTAGGGCGGGACGATGAACTTGTTTTAACGCCTCTTACAACTCATAGGGATTTCACTGCAAGCACACCATAAATGCATTTTTATGTCAAAATACCCCAAGCGTGTAAATTTTGTTTCTCAAATATAAAAATTACAATTGTGGCAAAGATTTTCCCTATTGGCATAAATTGTGGCGTGGTTTATAAAACACACAATTATACTTTGTAAAACAGCCAACTCTCTGGAGAGAACATGACCACATCTTACAATCTGATCCTCGGCACCGAGGGCGATGATAACTATGATGGCGCCGGGCCGCTGGTCGGCACCGATGACAATGACATCATCTATGGTTTCGGCGGCGTCGATTATCTGATCGGAAACGCGGGCAACGATATTCTGTACGGCGGCGCGGGCCGGGATCTGATCTGGGGCGACGAGGGCGACGACGTTCTGGTTGGCGGCGAAGGCGTCGATACGCTGGTAGGCGGCGAAGGCAACGACCTTTATGTCATCGATTCGGGTATCGATTACATCAGCGAATCCGACTCTCAACCGGGCGTTGACACCATTCACCTGACCAAAGTCGACATCAACACATTGAAGGCAACATACGACCTGGCGACGGATTACAATATCTTCACGGCAGGCGATGCATCCACGGGCATTAAAGGTTTCCAGATGGCCCGCGTCGAAGGCATTACCGTCGAGAAAATCTCTGTCGATGACGGCTTTACGGCGAACTTGAAAACGTTCGATATCTGGAAATTCGGCACATCCGGCAACGATACGATCAACGGAACGTCGGGCGTGGATACGATCCTGGCCGGCGCCGGGAACGATGTCGTCAAAGGCTATGCCGGGAACGACGCGATCCATGGCGGCAAAGGCGCTGACAAGCTGTACGGCGGCGCAGGCTACGATCTGCTGCACGGCGGCGAAGGCAACGACACCCTTTACGGCGAAAAAGGCAACGATACGCTGTTCGGCGGCAAGGGCGCCGACACGCTGTATGGCGGCGCAGGCAAGGATACCTTTGCGTTCATGCTGGAGTCGGTCGGCAAGGGCGTCGACACCATCAAGGACTTCGTCGTCGGCGAAGACAAGCTGGACCTGTCGGACGTTCTGCAGAACTTCAATCCGCTGACCCAGTCGATCCTGGATTTCGTGTCCGTGACCGGCCAGGGCGGCAACGTAATCGTCAGCGTCGACGTTGACGGCCAGGGTTCCGCCAGCGGCATGACCCAGCTTGCCGTTCTGTCGGCGCACGATGGCATCTCCATCAACGCCCAGGCCGTGCTGAACCAGGGCCTGATCGTCTGATATAAAAAGATTGCTGGAAAAGGCGCTCCGTTTTGGGGCGCCTTTTTTATGTCTGCATTTCTCTTTTAGGCCTGTACCAGAAGCCTGCAGGATGCCTGAGTTCCACGGAACGCATTTGTGTTTTATATCTCAAAGGAGATTTTTCATATGTTGTCGATCCGAGATAGAAATGTGCATATCCATGGTCCTTGGCCTGTTCGATCAATTTTAAAATCATGAAAGTGCCAAGGCTGCGCTTACCCAGCCTTGTATCATAGTAAAAAACCTGGCCTGTTATTCCATTATCCAGAACATCGAAGGCGCATGCTCCCACCAATTTCCGATTGAGCCGTACCTCCATAATCCTGCAATCGGCATATTTATTTTCTATGATCAGCTTGACATTAGAAGCGGGCAGGCCCAGCCCTCTTGTTGTTATATGAAGATTATGCAGACGCTGATGCTCTGCTGCATGGTAATATCGAACATAGGAAACATCCAGATCGCTATTCTTTTCGATCAAGCGCCTTTGGTTATCGCTAAAGGTAAAATGTTTGAGGGCGATGCGCGATGGATGGCAAGCAGTACATGAAGGGCATTTTTCTCTGGTGAAGTAATTTAAACGTCTATGGAATCCATTCTGATTGAACGTTGTGGCCAGAGTTTTTAATTCGCCTGCGGGCATAGAAGCGACCGCCAGGTTAAAGGTTTCAAACCTTCTCTCATTTCCTGGAAGAATAGGACAGTCGTAGGACTCCCTTAATTCGAATTCCAGACCTTCCAACCCTGCCATATGTATTCTCTTTTTTATAATTTTTAGAACGTATAGCCCGGACCTTGCAAGTTTTGTCTAAAAACAGTCGTGCATCAGTTTGACTCTTTAAATACACGTCATCCCGGCGAAAGCCGGGATCCATGCAATGGTCAAAGGAAGCGCAGGAGCTGACAAAAGTCATAGAGCGCGCTCTATAACCTCTTTTCCCGTCCGTGCCAAAGGATAGGTTCTATAGGTCCCGGTCTTCGCCGGATGACGCAAATGTATTGTATATTCAAACGGAGGCGCTATTCTGAAAATTACGGAAACTGAACGTTGCCCTGGGTTTTCTGGAAGGGGCGCGGGACGGGAGTGGGGGCTGGCGCGGCCTTTTTGATGACCGGAGTCTTCAGGCTGCCGAATTCGCCGCGTTTGATGGCGTCTTCCAGTTTTTCGCGCAGAAGGAGGATGGTGATGCGTCGGTTGCGGGCGTCAAGCGGGTTTTTCTCGATAAACGGCTCGGTATCGGCCTTGCCCATGACATTGGCCAGGCGCTTTTCAGGGATGCTGCGGTCCATGAGGAGGCGGCGGCTGGCGTTGGCGCGGTCGGCTGAAAGCTCCCAGTTGCCGTAACCATTCGGGCTGGCGTATTTCGCGGAATCGGTGTGGCCGCGGATGGATATGGCATTGGGCAGCTTTCGGATTAATTCCGCCACCTTGCCCATCAATTTCTGCGTCTTTTCGTACATGACGGCGCTGCCCGACGGGAACATCGGGTCGCCGTCCTGGTCGATAATCTGGATTCGCAGACCTTCGGGCGTAATGTCGATCATCAGGTGAGAGGCCAACTCCTTCAATTCAGGGGAGGATTGAATCGCTTTTTCGATATCCTGCCGCACCTCCTCGAAACGCTCATCCTCCCGGGCGCGCAGTTCGGCCTCCATCTGTTCGGATTCGGATGAAACGGTTTCTCCGGTCTCGCCGTTGCTGGGTTTTCCGGTCGTCTGCGACTGAGTCAGGGGCTGGGACGTCTCCGCCATCGCGCCTTCCTTCGTCATGGACAAACCGCCCATGACGCCGCCCGCGCCGCTGGTGGCCTGCGAGACCTTCGGGTGCGTGGGATCGAAATAATTGGAGATGATATCCTTTGCCTCGTTGGTCGTGACGTTCAGCAGCCAGAGCAGAAGAAAGAACGCCATCATGGCGGTCACGAAATCGGCATAGGCCACCTTCCATGCCCCGCCGTGATGGACATGACC
>JBDHTS010000064.1:0-13541 GCA_039808845.1 Alphaproteobacteria bacterium
CCGTGGCTCATGCGGCCCGCGCGGGCATGGCCTTCGGAGTCGCCGAACCAGCCGCCATGGCCGCCGTTGCCGTTGCGCGAACGGCTATAGGACCGGTCGTCGTCATCGTCCTCATACCGGCTGCTGCGGCCACGCGAACCGGAACGCGACGAGGAACGGTAATCTTCCTCATCGTCGTCTTCGTAGCGGCTCTGGCTTCTCGATCGCGAAGCGCTGGAACGCCCCCGGTTATCGTCGTTGTCGTGGCTGTGGCGCCCAGCCTCGGCATGGCCTTCCGGATCGCCGAACCAGCCGCTGCCCCGGCCTGAAGAAGAACGGCGGTCATCATCGTCGTCCTCGTAACGGCTGCTGCGTCCGCGCGAACCGGAACGCGATGAGGAACGGTAATCCTCATCATCGTCGTCTTCGTAGCGGCTCTGGCTTCTCGATCGCGAAGCGCTTGAACGGCCTCGTCCGGGATCGTTGTCGTGGCTGTGGCGGCCTGCCTCGGCATGCCCCTCAGGATCGCCGTACCAGCCGCGGCCACGGCCCGACGAACG
Organism: Alphaproteobacteria bacterium; assembly: GCA_039808845.1. Classification (GTDB taxonomy): domain Bacteria; phylum Pseudomonadota; class Alphaproteobacteria; order Micavibrionales; family Micavibrionaceae; genus JBDHTS01. Next base: position 540 of record JBDHTS010000064.1, read on the forward strand.
ATCGTCGTCATCGTCCTCATAACGGCTGCGGCTGCTTCTTGACGAAGAACGCGACCGGCTCCGGCCCTCATCTTCATCGTCACTCACGAAACGGCCTTCTTCGTCACGGGCGGGCATATTGCGTCCGCGCCCGCCGGAGGAACGCCCACGGCCTTCACCGTCATCGTCGTCCCGGCTGGAACGGCTGCGCCCGCCGCGGCCCGATCGTTCGGACTCGTCATCGCTCATGAAACGCCCTTCCTCGTCGCGCTCGGGCATGTTGCGTCCGCGCGATGAAGAACGCCGGTTGTCATTGCCTTCCTCACGGTCGTCTTCGTGCCGCTCGGATTGCCTGGTGCTGGCTCTTGCCATGATAGATTCTCCTTTTATCGTTGATGGATATTATGTGTCTTCCTTCAACGATGCCGCACGTTCTTTGTTCCTCCGCTGCGCAAAATAAAAACCGGAAGCCGCAAGCGGAGCGACATTTTTCATTTAATATTCAAAAACTTTTTTGAATCAGAATGAACGGGTTCCAGTAAATCCAAATAATTCCAAGAAAAGCTGAAAGAAAGGAAGACAAAACGATTCCAAGCTTGGCTTCCTCGATAAAGCCTTGATTGTCTCCAAAACTAAGAGTTGCAAAAAATATAGACATCGTAAATCCGATCCCGGCCAGCAGTGAGATGCCCATTATTTCATTCATATTGACGCCTTTAGGCAATGTTCCTATTCGAAGTTTCATGCCTGCAAATATGAAGAGAAGAATACCCAGAGGTTTTCCTGCCACAAGCCCCGCGATAGTGCCTAACGCTATAGGCGAATTCAGTCCTTTCATAATCAGATCGCCGCTGAACGGAATGCCTGCGTTAAAAAGCGCAAAGAGCGGTAAAACGATCACAGCTATAGGAACGATCATACTGTTTTCCCATCGCTGCAGAGGCGTAGATGCCTCCTGGACATTTTTACCTATGTCGGAAACGATAGAATGCTGACCCGACGATTCAAGCATTTTCCGATGGCTCGTCTGCTTCAGTTCCAGCCTGTTTAAAAGATCCTGGATATTGCGGATGAAACCAAGCTGGCTGATCGACGTGCGTGCCGGAATCATTGCAGCCAGGAGCAGGCCTGCGCATGTAGGATGAACACCTGATTTATAGATTAAAAACCATAGGATAAGGCCTAATACCGCGTAAACCCACCCGTTACGTATTCCAACTCTGTTTACGGCGAACAGGATCAGCAATATCAGGAATGCAAGGCCAAGGGCATTGATATCGATGTGTTGTGCGTAAAAGAAAGAAATGATGAAGACGGCGCCAATATCATCAAAAATTGATAGCGCTGTCAGAAATATGGTCATGCTTACAGAAACCCGGCTGGACATAAGCGCCATGATACCGACGGCAAAAGCCGTGTCCGTGGCAGTTGGGATCGCCCAGCCATGATGCCCTGCTTCCCCATAATTGAAGGCGGTGTAAAAGAGCGCGGGTACAATAATGCCGCCCAGCGCGCCGCATATGATCAGGCTGACTTCATCGAAACGCCGGAGCTTCCCGGCCAGTATCTCACGTTTTATTTCAAGTCCGGTCAGGAAGAAAAATAACGCCATCAATCCCTGGCTGATCCACTCGCCTAAAGTAAGGGAAAAATGCTGGCTGCCGAAAAGCATGCCAAATTCCGTGCTGGAAATATCCTGGCTTAACTCTTTCCATGAAGAATTGGCTATCACAAGGGCCGAGAAAGCAGAAATTATTAGAAGAAAACCGGATGTAGTCTGTTTGTGAATAAAGGACTCCAGAGGAGATATGAAAAAAGAGAACCTTTTCTCCAGAAGAGTCTTGAGGCTGGAATCATAAGAATTGCCGTCCTCCTGCATTCGTCAACGATCTTCCGGCGCATCGGCGCCTTCGTATTCTTTCAGCCGCGCCAATAAAATTCCGTTTTGAAACTCTGACTGGACAAGCGCCTGACTGATTTCTTGCACTGCCTGTAAAACATCGGCATCGCTTCTCTCGATGAAGGTTCTCATAACTGCGGCGTATTGTTCCTTCTGACGATCCATATCCGCAGCGTTGCTTTTTCTCACGCTATGAATTTCCATAGCCGAATCCATACTGGCATTTTTTAAATCCTGCCGGTTCTTTTGGTTTAGTTGCTTTGCAATTTCGGCCCGCGCCAAAGAGAAGTCGATGGCATCCCGGAATTTAAAGACATCAGTGCCTGGAATGCCGCGCGTTATGTTGTCGGCCGCGCCGTCTTCCAAGGCCCAGACCGCCATGTCATGGTCTTTACGATTGGTGAAAACAATAACAGGTATGCCATGCGCCATGACGATCATACGCTTGAAAATTTCCCGCGAATGATGGGATCCGAACAAACCGAGATCCAGCAGAATAATATCGATGGCGTCCTTTTTTCGTGCGAGCACACCGGCTGAACCGAAAAAATCGGAACGATGCTCGACATGGTAGACGGGTCCGCCGGGCAGACGCAGATAATTTTTAATTTCATCGATATCGGACGATTGTCCGCCGATAAAAAGAACGTTTATGCTTGCTCTGCCCGCCTGTCTGGACATCGGTTTTCCTGTAGCATGTTTCGCCGGAAGCTTCGGCCTTTCGCGGTTGATGCATTTCTCCTTGCCCGCCCGTGGCGCATCAGCACAAACGCACGGGAACGTTTTCCATCCAAAAATAATTATAATTAATAATTTGACTATATCCTTTTGTAAGAGAATAGCTTTATAACTTGGACAGCTGTAACAACTGTCTGCGTTGCCAGTCTGGCGTTTTTCGTTATTTTTCAGCCTTCCGAATATGCGGCCCGTTAAACTGGAAACACGAATGGGAAAACGTTTGCTCTCCTCTTCTGCCTGGTCTTCTGCCTGGATTCTTTATATCCTCGAATGCGCCGACGGCACCTATTACACCGGCATCACCAGCGACCTTCCTCGCCGGCTCAAACGTCATGAAACCGGCAAAGGCGCCCGCTATACGCGCGGGCGCGGCCCCTTCATCGTCCGCTACACGGAGGAACACCCGGACCGCAGCACGGCCTCGAAACGGGAATGGGAGGTTAAGCGATTGCCCCGCAAGGAAAAACCGTTTTCATCTTGAAAATTGGGTAAATTCGGAAGTAAAAAGAGATACAGGGAATTCATACTATTGGAGAGAAATATGACGGAAGAACATAGAGACGACGCTGCAGAGAGCCGCTGGGAATTGAAACTTTTTGAAATCGTTTCTTTTTAACGGACCGCCCATATCGAAAGACCGTCATCACTTGGCTTGTCCGGGTGATTCATAATCGGGATGTTTGTTTTCCTTCACAAAACCCTGACACCCCGACTATGGATTCCCCGCCCTGATCGTCACTTTCACCATGATGACGGAATATTTTTATTCCCTTGAGCGATGCCGCCAAACCCTGCACACTCTGGCGCATGTCCATTGATTCCGCGCTTGCCCTGCCGCTCGATCCGGCGCCTTCGCCCGAAGGCATCCTGAAATCCGTTTTCGGTTATGAGTCCTTCCGCGGGGAGCAGGCGGAGGTGATTAAGACCGTCATGCGCGGCGAACACTGCTGCGCCCTGATGCCCACGGGCGCGGGCAAATCCCTGTGCTACCAGATCCCGGCGCTCTGCCGCCCCGGCACGGGCATCGTCGTTTCGCCCCTGATCGCGCTGATGCAGGATCAGGTCAGCGCGCTCCAGGAACTCGGCGTCCGCGCCGCCATGCTGAACTCCGCGCTCGATTACGGACGGATGCAGGAAACCCTGCGCGACCTGCGCTCTGGCAAGATCGATCTGCTCTACATCGCGCCGGAACGCCTGCTGACCGATCCGGTTCTCGACCTGCTGGACGATCTCCCCATCGCCCTGTTCGCGATCGATGAGGCGCATTGCGTGTCGCAGTGGGGCCACGATTTCCGCCCCGAATACCGGGCGCTGACCGTCCTGCACACGCGCTATCCGGACGTGCCGCGCATCGCCGTCACCGCCACGGCGGATTCCCCCACGCGCCGCGACATCATGGCGCAATTGAAGCTCGACCGCCTGTTCGTCGCGGGCTTCGACCGGCCCAACATCCGCTACGACGTGCAGGTGAAAAACAGCGCGAAGAAGCAATTGCTGGAATTTCTTCAGGCCCGCGCGTCCGGCGAAAGCGGCATCGTCTATTGCCTCTCCCGCAAGAAAACCGAGGAAACCGCCGCGTTCCTGTCCGAAAACGGCTTCACGGCCCTGCCCTACCATGCGGGCCTCGATGCCGGGGTTCGCGCGCGGAATCAGGACCGGTTCCTGAAGGAGGAAGGCGTTATCGTCGTCGCCACCATCGCCTTCGGCATGGGCATCAACAAACCCGACGTCCGCTTCGTCGTCCATATGGACCTGCCCGCCAATATCGAGGCGTATTACCAAGAAACCGGCCGCGCGGGCCGCGACGGCCTGCCTTCCGACGCCTTCATGCTCTACGGCCTGTCCGACGTGGCGCAGCGCCGCCAGATGATCGCGGGCAACGACACGCCGGAGGAGCAGAAGCGCGTCGAGCATACCAAGCTAAACGCCCTGATCGGCTATTGCGAGGCGGCGGGCTGCCGCCGCCAGATCCTGCTGAATTATTTCGGCGACCAGGGCGCGCCGTGCGGCAATTGCGACACCTGCCAGTCCCCGCCGGAGACGCTGGACGGCACCGTGCCCGCGCAGAAGATCCTTTCCGCCGTCTATCGCACGGGGCAGGTTTTCGGCTCAAAACACATCACCGACGTGCTGCTCGCCAAGCCGACGCCGCAGACGGAAAAGCACCGGCACGACAGTTTGAGCGTCTGGGGCGTGGGCAGCGACCACGAGGGCAAGGCCTGGGAAAGCTTCATCCGCCAGCTGGTGGCAGCCAACCTTCTGAATGTAGACGTGGAGGGGCATGGCGGCCTGTTCCTGACGCCCGAAGGCGCGTCCTTCCTGAAGGAAAAGCGGAGCATCTCCCTCCGCCTTCCCCGCAAGCCGGAACGCCGCCGCGACCGCGCCGCCTCCGTCCTGTCCGGCGAAGGCCCGCCGCCCGATCCGGCCCTGTTCGCGAAGCTCAAGGCCCTCCGCCTGACCCTCGCGCGGGATCACAATCTTCCGCCCTATGTCATCTTCCACGACAAGACATTGATGGAAATGGCCGCCCGCAGGCCCCTGACCCTCGACGCCCTCGCCGGCATCCCCGGCATCGGCCAGTCGAAACTCCAGAAATACGGCCCGGTCTTCCTGGAAGCGATCGGCTCACAATAATCCCCTCTCCCTCCGGGAGAGGGCTAGGGAGAGGGGATTATAAGCCAGGCCGCAGGCCTGCCCTTATCCGCACGTCCCCATCCCGCATGACCCTTGCGTTTTCCGCCCGCTTTCCCTATTTTACGTCCCGACCGGAAGGCTTGCCCCGCAAGCCTTTGACCCTGCGGAGAGGTGGCAGAGCGGTTGAATGCGGCGGTCTCGAAAACCGTTGTGCGCGCAAGCGTACCGGGGGTTCGAATCCCCCCCTCTCCGCCAATTATTTAAAAAATTCATCGGAGCATCGAATGTCTAGCGTCCCTCAAACTTATACGATTTCTGATTTCATTGAATGGAACAGCAAGAATCAATTGATTCTATCGCCGAACTTCCAAAGGGGGTCAGTCTGGATGCCGGCAGCGAAAGTTTTTCTCATCGATACTATTTTAAATGATTTGCCAATTCCACAAGTATACTTTCGTACTAAACTTGATCCCAAAAATCAAACAACCATCCGTGAGGTTGTTGACGGACAACAACGTCTTCGCTCAATTCTTGAGTTTGCAAAAGGCGACCTCAAGTTAACCTCGAAATCTCCTAAATATAAAGGAAAAACCTATAATGACCTAGATCAAAGCGATCAAGAAACCTTCCTTTCATATAAAGTGCCTGTAGTACAACTTTTGAATGCGTCTAACGCTGATGTTCTAGAGGTTTTCGCAAGGCTAAACTCTTACAGTGTCAAAGTTACTCCTGCAGAACTTAGGCACGCAGAATACATTGAGCCAGTTAAATGGGCGATTTATGATGCTACGCGTGCATGGGGAGAACTCTGGGATAAATATCATATTGTTCAAGTAAGAGAAAGCGTCCGGCTAAAACATACTTCGGTTATGGCTGAAATGTTTATGTTTTTAGAGGACGGGATCTCTGACGGTGGTGAGCCGAAAATTAATTCCTACTACAAAAGTCGAAAAGCGAAACTCGAAGAATATTTTACGCCGATCCGTGAGAAAGTTGATGAAATTATAAAAGAGATCATTGATAATCTTAAAGAGGATTTCTCTAAAACCACATTTTTTGATGCCCCTAATTTTTTAATGCTATTTGCGGCAGTGGGGTATTTAAAAGCATACATTCCTAACACTAAAGCTACAGAAGGGCTGGAAACCTACCGTGGAACTGGAGTTGACTGGGCAAAAGCTCAAACAACTTTAGCTGCAATCGCGCAATCTTTTGACTCAGAGTTCAATCCTAATGACCCTTACGCTACTTTTGTTTCTGCAACAAAAAGCACTACCCACAGGGTTTCTTCCAGAAAGACACGCCTAACTACCCTTTTGACGGCCTTATCCACTAATGGATCTCGCTAGGCGCCTTCCCCGTTTCGAGGCACGAATTGATGCCTTGATAAAAATTATATCATTCCACGACAATGGGAAGACTCTTCCTATACAAGATGTTTACACAGTTGAGAGGGCGTTAATTCAATTGCAAATAGAATGGGAGCTTTTTTTAAGAAATCTAATTCTTGACAGCGCGACAGGCCTTTTTACAACCAACTCAAAACCAATAATTTCTCCTATAGGATTTGCAAACCGAGAGATTGCAGCACATTACCTCATATCGCAATACCCCAAAAGGAAAGTGGAACCTGACTGGTATCTTCCGGCGGAAGCTGTTAAGGCTGCGAAGATATTAAACGTCTCGAACTTTACAAATATACCTGCACAACTTGGCTTAAGCCCTTGGTTAATTGATGATTTACGATACGTCAGAAATTTTATTGCGCATCGATCTAAACGTTCTGCACTCACATTACGAACAAATGGGACGGCCTCCACCACAGGAATTATTGATCCAATATCTATCGCTTTTTCATACAGCCCATCTGGGATTAAGAGTTATGTAGGTTGGGCAACTTTTATAAAATTTGTTGCTAAACAGCTTGTAAAATGAAGATTTGCGTTTCATTTCTTCCTGCAGGCGAAAATATAATGCGACCTTGTATAAGCAATTTTTTTCCCCTTAAGCTTAGGCATCAAGAATGAAGGCCATTTTGACCAAACTTTTGACTTAGCCGTTTATATCTTCGTTCAGGGGATCTCTTTGGTTTTTCGGCATATGGTTGATAGGCCATAAAAAGACGTAACGCCTTGTGCGTCAAAGCGATCTCCGAAGATAATATTGCCCATAAAAAAGAGGCCGGTGCTTTCTATCCGGTATCGGCCTCTGGGGGAAAGTTCCTGCGTTAAGCTTCAGCAACCGATCCCCTTTCGCCGCCAATCCCCGCAAGGCAGAAAGAATTCCGTAAAACGTTTCGCCGTGAAGATTGCGCCCCCGCTGAAAATATTGTTGTCGGCAACAGGGTGCGGGGCCTATCAACCGCCTGCCGGAATGGTATATTAGGCGCAGCCGGAAAATATCTTTTCGGACAACCCCCTCTAGGAGAATGACGATGAAAAAGACCCTGTTGATGGCCGCCGTGGCCGTGTGTATGGCCGCGCCCGCTTTCGCGATGGACGCATCCGACGCCGACATGAAAGCGATGGCCGAGCACTGCATGAAAATGGGCGACGCCAACGGCGACGGCATGATGTCGAAAGAAGAAATGATGGCCATGAGCGAGAAAATGTTCACGGATTCCGACACCAACAAGGACGGCATGGCGTCGCTGGATGAAATCACCGCCGCCCATAAAAAAGATATGGAAGAGATGAAAGCCGGCGCGGCCAAAGAAGAAGGCGCGGCCCCTGAAAAACACTGATCTCCGCTTTTGCGGCGTTTTTTATTGAAGGGGAAAGCCGCCGGACGTTCCGGCGGCTTTTTCATGCTTCCCGTGCCTGGGCTTGACCTTTTATCCGTTCGTTTGAACTTGCTTGCCATACGAAACGCCCTTTTTGATCCGTAACGGGAGACCGCGATGCAGAAAATCACCCCCTTCCTCTGGTTCGACACGCAGGCTGAAGAGGCCGCGCGTTTTTACGTTTCCGTTTTCAAAAATGCGGAAATCCTCCAGATCACGCGTTACGGCGCTGCCGGGCCCGGGCCGAAGGGCGGCGTGATGACGGTTCATTTCCGGATCAACGGCCAGGATTTCACGGCCCTGAACGCCGGGCCGGCTTTCAAATTCAATGAAGCCATATCCTTCGCCGTTCCCTGCGACACGCAGGCGGAACTCGATGAGATCTGGTCAAAGCTGACCGCCGATGGCGGCAGGGAAGTGCAATGCGGCTGGCTGAAGGACAAATACGGCGTGTCGTGGCAGATCGTCCCCGCCATTCTGCCGCAACTGCTGGATCCTGCCGACCAGGCGCAATGCGACCGCGTGATGGCCGCCGTCATGAAAATGGTGAAACTGGATATCGCCGGAATGAAACGCGCCGCCGGGATATAAGGGGAAACGGCGGAATCCCTTAGCGCCTTCCGCGCTTCTTCCCTTCGCTCTTCTGGTACGCCTTCATGATTTCCTCGATCATCGGACCGAACTTTTCTTTCAGTTCGGCGCAGCGCGGCGTGTTCTTCACTTCCACGCCCTGGCGTTCGCTGCGGATCAGGCCAGCCTCGCGCAAAATCCGCATCTGCATCGACAGGGTCGATTTCGCCAGCGGTTTGCCGCCGGGCGCTATGTCCAGGAACGCCGCGCAGTTCCGCGCGCAGGCCGCCTCGGCCAGCTGGGCATAGATCCGCGCCCGTACGGGGTCTGACAAAGCATAAAGAATGCCCTCCACGGTGATCTCGTCGGGCGTCGGATGAACGATCGGTCTCATAAAAATAATTATAGACCGTCTTGACTCAAAGTTCAATAGTTCATATATACTGAACTAACGAACGAAAAGCCGCCGGACCTGACGGCTTTCCGCTCCCGAAACGAAAGCCAACCCCCTTGAAAGGAAACAAGTCATGAAACTCGATCATAAAAATATCGTCGTCACGGGCGCCAACCGCGGCATCGGCGCCGCCCTCGTCCGCGAACTGCTCAAGCACAAGGTCGGCAGGGTTTATGCCGCCGCGCGCAAAACAAGCAGCCTGCCCGATTTCGGCGACGGCCGCGTCATCCCCCTCGCCCTCGACATCACCGATCCGAAGCAGGTGAAGGCGGCGGCGGAGACGGCGAAAGACGCGCACGTCCTCATCAATAATGCAGGTACCGCGCATTTTGGCGGCACGGTCGATATCGGCTGGGACGCGGCGGTGGCCGACATGGAAACCAACTATTACGGAACGCTCTCCATGATCCGCGCCTTCGCGCCGGTCCTTCAGAAAAACGGCCAGGGCCTGATCGCGAATGTCAGCAGCGTGGTCGGCATCGCAGCCATCGCGTCGGTCGGCACGTATTCCGCGTCGAAGGCCGCGGTGCACGGCCTGACGCAATCCGCGCGGGCAGAGCTGGCAGCGAAGAATATCCACGTCGCGGGCATCTATCCCGGCCCGATCGACACCGACATGGCGAAGGACTTCCCGATGGACAAGGCGACGCCTGAATCGACGGCGCAGCGTATTGTCGCGGGGCTGATCGCCGGGGACGATTACATTTTCCCCGATCCGATGTCCGAAGCCTGGGGCGCGCAATGGCTGCGCGATCCGCGCGGCCTGGAACGGGAATTCGCCGCGATGGGCCAAGCTCCGCAGGCCGAAGCCGTTTAATCCTGGGCAATCCCTCCGCGCAGCCCGGCGCCTCCCGCCGGGCTGCCGCCGCTCAACCTCAAGCGCAACGGAGAAGGCCCGGAGCGCATTCATAAGAACCCCGTCTTCTGTTGCCAGACCTGATTCAGGGCTTCGCCCTTTTCAATTCCCCGGAAAGATATACTATCTCTCCCGTCCTCGTGGCCTCGCGTATCTCAGCATATTTTCCGAAACCATAAATTTCTGAAAAGGAGCCTGCCATGTCCGTCTATTCCCAGATCACATTTGAAGAAAACGGCAACCGTTCCTTCGTGCGCAATGACGCTCAGGGCCGCGCGGCCTTTTTCCGATGGAACGTGAATTCGCTTTTCTCCACCGTTTCGGATTACGCTATCGACAGTTTCGGCAATCTCTTCGATTTCCGCCGCAGCGTTCAATATGACAACCCCCTCGACACAGAAACCTACACGCCGAACAGCCCCAGCCCCTACGACCCCCAAAACACGGTCACGCTGGGGGATGGCGACGATGTCCAGACCTATACCGCCCTGAACGACTCCATCTCGGCTGGCGGCGGCACCGACACGATCGACGCGGGCGGCGGCCACAATATCGTGTTCGGCCAGGCGGGCCAGGATACATTGACCGGCGGCAACCAGACCGACCTTCTGTTCGGCGGCGCGGATATCGACAGCCTGTTCGGCGGCGCGAAGAACGACTGGCTCTTCGGCGGCGCGGGCGCGGATCTTCTGCGCGGCCAGGGCGGCGATGACGTCCTGACCGGCGGCGGCGGCAATGATTCCCTCTATGGCAGCATCGGCGACGATATCCTGTATGACAGCGTCGGCAGCAATACATTCGACGGCGGCGATGGCGAGGATTACATCATCGCGGGCGACGGCAACGACGCCATCAAGGGCGGCGAAGGCGACGACATCATCGACGCGGGCGGCGGCAACGATGTCGCGCGCGGCGGCGGCGGCAATGACGACATGGCCGGCTGGGACGGCGATGACCGCATGTATGGCGACGCGGGCGACGACCGCGTCTTTGGCCGCATCGGTAACGACCGCCTCTATGGCGGCGAAGGCAATGACGACATCAACGGCGGCGGTGGCGATGACCGGCTGTACGGCGAAGGCGGCGATGACCGTCTGGCCGGTGATGATTTCGTCGATGCGGGCGGCAACGACCGTCTTTATGGTGGCGAAGGCAATGACCGGCTGGAAGGCATCATGGGCACCGACCGCCTCTATGGCGAAGCGGGCGACGACCTGTTGATCGCGGGCGTGGGCGGCCAAAGCTATATGGACGGCGGCGAAGGCGCGGATACCTACGCCTTCAAGGCCTTCAACAATCCGATGCACCGCATTACCGGCTGGGACAATGAAGACACGCTGAACATCAGCGATATGCTCCAGGGCTGGGACCCGCTGACCAGCGCCGTTAACGATTTCGTGCGCATCAACGTGGTCAGCACGGCGCGCGCGGATATCGAGGTGAACGCGGACGGCCAGGGCACGGATTTCAAATCCCTCGCCTCCGTCGCCACGGACTGGACGGGCGTCACCGCCGCCGACCTGCTGAACAGCGGCCGCCTGGTGCTGGATCACAAGCTGTTCACTTCCGACGATTGAACGGGCCCAGGTGAACAATGGGACGGTGATTGTTTAGGCCGCCGTCCATCACATCACACCCCTCTCCCTGAGGGAGAGGGTTACGGACGCTTACGGAGCGCAGCGGAGTTAGCTGGAGTTGGGTGAGGGGGTGCGATGGTGACAATTTTTTACAGCGGCGCAAAATACCTCCGGCCTGTAACCCCTCACCGCTGCGGCTAAACTCCGCTGCGCTCCTTTAAGCCTCGCGCCTCTCCCCTTGGGAGAGGAGGAATATTGAGAAGAATATTGAAACGCTAAGGTCGCGGAATCCCCTTCCGCGCCAGTTCATCCGCGCGTTCGTTCTCCGGGTGGCCCGCATGGCCCTTGATCCAGTGGAAGGTCACGTCGTGCTTCTGCAGCACCGCGTCCAGCCGTTTCCACAGATCCTGGTTCTTGATCCGCTCCGGCCAGTTCTTTTTCTTCCACCCCGCCATCCATTCGTTGACGCCCTGCTGCAGGTATTTGCTGTCCGTATACAGATCGACCGCGCAGGCGCGTTTCAAACTTTCCAGCGCCATGATCGCCGCCATCATCTCCATGCGGTTGTTGGTGGTCGGCGTTTCGCCGCCCGACATTTCCTTCTCCTGCCCCTTCCAGCGCAGGATCGCGCCCCAGCCGCCGGGGCCGGGATTGCCGCTGCATGCGCCGTCGGTGAAGATCTCAATGCGGGACGATGCATTCATGCTGGTGAAACTTCAGTTTGTTGAGGTACTCGACCGGGTCCTTCGGCGTCACGAAATCCTTCGGGTCGTGGAACACCCAGTCGTAAAGCCGCGTCATCAGGATGCGCATCGCCGCCCCCCGGCACAGGATGGAGAATCGGTCGCGCTCGTCTTTCGTCAGGGGGCGATGCCGGCCGTACCCATCCATCAGCGCGCGGAACTTGCCGAGGTTCCAGTATCCATACGCGTCGAAACACCACGCGTTGACGACCAGCGCCAGGTCATAGGCCAGGAAGTCCGTGCAGGCGAAATAGAAATCGATAAACCCCGCGAACCGCCCGTCGCGGAAAAATACGTTGTCCGGAAAAAGATCGGCATGCACAACGGCGGAGGGCAGATGCGGCGGCCAGGTCTCGCCCAGGAACGCAAGCTCCCGGTCGATCGCCTCCGCCAGCCCCGGCGCGACCGCGTCCGCCCGCCCCCGCGTTTCCTCCGCCAGCGCGCGCCAGCCGGATAGGCTCAACGCGTTGGGCCGGCTCCCCCGGAAATCCTTCGCCGCCAGATGCGCCCGCGCGACCGCCGCGCCCAGTTCGCGGCAATGCGCCTCGGTAATATCCTCCGGCCCGATCTGCGCCCCGTCGAGGAAAGTGATCAGCGCGGCTGGTTTCCCGGCCAGTTCCCGCACCACCTCCCCGTCCCGCCCCTTCACCGCCTCCGGGCAGGCGATGCCATGCGCCGCCAGATGGTCTGTAAAAGCAAAGAAGAACGGCAGGTCCCCGGCATCCACCCGCCGCTCGAACAGCGTCAGGATGAACCGCCCCTTATCCGT
>JBDHTS010000065.1:0-13132 GCA_039808845.1 Alphaproteobacteria bacterium
GACATCATCCTGGACCAGACGCAGGAGATTGCCCTGATGCAGGACATTATCGGCGCCTATCCCGGCGATGCGTCCGCGATCCATGTCGATCCCTCCATGATCCACGGCATGGAAGGCATGAAGCATGGCGGGCAAAGCCATGCCGCCATGCGCGGCCATTGCCATTGACGCCGTCATGCCTGCCAGGACAGCGCATCGCGGTCCGCACATGAAGCATGAGCAAGCATGCTCAGGGCCCGTCTGCGGTATCGACGAAGCGGGCCGCGCGCCGCTCGCCGGCCCGGTCGTGGCGGCCTGCGTCTTCATCCCCGCCGACCGCAGAAAGGAACGCTTCTGGAAACAGGTGCGCGACAGCAAGCAGGTGCCCGCGCCCGTGCGGGAGGAACTCTTCGTCCTGATCACCGCCTCGGCCTGTTACGGCATCGCCGAGGCTTCGGTGGAGGAGATCGACAGTCTGAACATCCACCATGCCACCCTGCTCGCCATGCGCCGCGCGCAGGAAGCGATGAGCCTAGCCTTCGGCATTCTGCCGGAACTGACGCTGGTGGACGGCAAGTTCGTTCCGAAGGATCTGCCCTGCCCCGGTAAGGCGATCATAGGCGGCGACGACATCTCGCGCTCGATCGCGGCCGCCTCGATCCTGGCGAAGACTTACCGGGACAGGCTTATGCGCGCATTGCATGCCGAGCACCCGCATTACGGCTGGGACCGCAACGCCGGCTACCCGACGCCGGAACACCAGAAAGCCCTGCGCCAGCACGGACCGACCGCCCATCACCGGCGCAGCTTCGGCATTCTGAAGACTCTTGCCTCAGCCTCTTCTGTCATCCCCGCCGTAGCGTAGCGGAGAGCGGGGACCCAGGAGGCCGGGTGCGTTTCTGGACTCTGGATCCCCGGTCAAGCTTGGGATGACACTGATGAAAGTGGATCAGGCCGCCTTCTGCCCGCTCTTCATCTGCTTCGCGAATTCCTGCTGGCCTTTTTTCAGCTCGTCCTCGCTGACGTCGCGGATATGCGTCGCCACCGTCCACATCACTCCGAACGGGTCGGCCAGCGTGCCGGTGCGGTCGCCCCAGAACATATCCGTCGGCGGATATTTCCCATCCAGCCCCGCCTTCTTCGCCTGCTCGAACGTGGCGTCCGCATCCGGCACATAGAGATAGAAACTCGATCCCGTGCTGGCGGCGCACATGCCAGGCATTTCATCGCTCAGGAAAACCCTGGACGTTCCGATCTCGATGCAGGCATGCATGATCTTGCCTGACTGCGGATCGTCCAGCCGGTGCACCTCCTTCGCGCCAAAGGCTTTCTTATAAGTCTCTATCGCTTTGGCAGCGTCTTTCAGGACCAGACTCGGCGTGATCGTTTGAAACCCTTCAGGTATGGCAGACATGACTGATCTCCTTTGTTTGATGAATGGTCGCTATCCAGTTAGCGCGCTCTTCTTTCAGGGCAAACGCCTGTATTTAGAATCTGATTGAAAACAATAACACAACCTATTGAGTCCGTTATATGAATCAAAATTAAATCTTGACGCCGATTCCCTGATGACTCATGATTCGCTCTGGTCAACATTAAGAGGAAGCCAGCATGTCGAGTCAAAAAAGCAGGAAATCCACAGGCCGTAATCAGATCCTTCAAGGCGATTGCGTCGACCTGATGAAATCCCTGCCGAAAGAATCCGTCGACATGGTGTTCGCCGACCCGCCTTACAATCTGCAGCTCAATGGTGATTTGCATCGTCCAAACAATAGCTTGGTGGACGCTGTTGACAATGAATGGGACCAGTTCGACAGCCTGCAGGCCTATGATAAATTCACCCGCGCCTGGCTGTCCGCCGCCCGCGACACGCTGAAACCCGACGGCACGCTCTGGGTCATCGGCAGCTACCACAACATTTTCCGCGTCGGCGCGATCCTCCAGGATCTGGGATTCTGGATCCTGAACGACGTGATCTGGCGCAAGGCGAACCCGATGCCGAATTTCCGCGGACGCCGGTTCACGAATGCCCACGAAACCCTGATCTGGGCCTCGAAGTCCGAACAGTCGAAATACCGCTTCAATTACGAGCAGATGAAGGGCCTGAACGAAGACCTGCAGATGCGCAGCGACTGGTTCATTCCCCTCTGCACCGGCGCGGAACGACTGAAAGACGCGGAAGGCCAGAAGGCGCATCCGACTCAGAAACCGGAAGCTCTGCTTTACCGCTGCATCATGAGTTCCACCGTGCCGGGCGATCTTGTCCTTGATCCATTCTTCGGCACGGGCACCACCGGCGCCGTCGCAAAGAAGCTGAGCCGAGACTATATCGGCATCGAACGGGAAGACGGCTACATAAAAACAGCCACGGAACGGCTGAAAGACATAAAACCGCTAGGCGAAGGAGAAATCCTCCATGCGCCCTCCAAACGCGAGGAACCGCGCATTCCGTTCGGCTCATTAATCGAGCATGGTCTGGTGAAGCCAGGCGTGACCCTGACAGACTCAAAAGGGCGGATCGAAGCCCGGGTCGGCGCGGACGGCAACCTGATCGCGCCTAACACCCGGGGATCTATTCATAAAGTCGGCGCGGTCCTGCAGGGCGCCCCTTCCTGCAACGGCTGGACGTTCTGGCATATCCGTCAGGGGCGGCAGACCGTTCCCATCGACGCCCTGCGCCAGAAACTGAGGCAGGATATGGGACAATCCGGACAGATAAGCCTGCAGTAAAAAAATGCGGATCCTTATAAACGAACTGCGTGTCATGGCACGCATCGGCGTATACCAGCATGAAAAGCTGAACCCTCAAGAGCTTATCATCAATTTTTCCGCCGACGTAACAGAACCCGACGGCTGGCAGAAAGATGATTTGTCACAATGGGTCTGCTATGAAACTGTTGCCCGCCAAATCACAGAAATGTGCAGCGGAGAGCATATAGAACTTCTGGAAACGATGGCGATTCATATTGCCGAAAAGCTTATGCAGGACAAGCGGATCCTGAAAATCCACTTACGCATTGAAAAACCCAGGGCCATAGAAAACTCAAAAAGTGCAGGAGTGGAATTAATTCGCAACGCCCTCTGAGCTTACATCAGAAGATTTTGACTGAATTTCGGAAACGGGCTTCTTTGATAGAATATTGTATGGAGAGTTTAATCTAACTTTCTGTTTGGGTTTCTTAACGTCTACTTTGTAAGTATAAAGCGGTTTTGTAAGTTCTTGATCCGCAAAAACATCCCATCCATCTAAATCAGCATAAATAACAGCTCTTGATTTACCTAAATAAATCGTTTCTTTATAACGAACCAGCTTTATTTTAATACGCAGGTAAGCATCTCTCAAATATATATTTCTATTGTAATTTAATTTAACTTTTCTGTTCAATAAACGCTGCTCAATATTATAAAGTTCCGCAATTCCGGGATCCACAGGAACATAACTTAGTGAAAAGGGCCTATTTAATATAACTACAATATTTTTTGGGTACTGAGCAATTTCTCCAGAAAAATTACAGACCTGAGTCTCAGAATTGCTTACGATTTCGATTTTCTGCACTGAATTTTGTTGCGATTCTTCTACGACTTCATATTGTTTTTTGCTTATATCATATTTACCCAAGCGAATTCTCAGCATAGCTGAAAATTTTGTTGGCATTTCGGCAAGATGATGAGGGATATAATCCCTTGTTGCCTGACGTATTTTTGCCCACTCGAAATCGTCACTGAAATATTTCGCGTATACATCGCACGCAGTAATAAGAAGGTAATTGTCTATAGCATCATCATTATCGAGATCCAAAGCGCCAACAGCCCAGTAAGCTTTAGCCAGATTTGGCAAAGTTAATGGAAGATACCCATCGAACGCAACCTCATCCTGTTCATCAATAATTCCATCCCCGTTATCGTCATGATCAGGGGAGGGAGTATAAAATGCATTGTATTCCGGCGAACTTTTTGGCGACTGAGCATTCGCCGCCCCAGGTAAACAAAGCAAGAGCGCGAGGAACACCGCTAAAATCGCATAGCTTTTATTCATATTATGGTTTTCCATCTACTCCGCCGCAGTCACCATCCGCATAACCTTAGTAAAAAGGCTAGGCATGCCAATCTTCTCAACCCCCGACTTTTCTACCCAAAAGAAACCATAGGGCAGATCCTCTAATCCCCATTTCACTGGTACTATACACAGCATGAGCTCAAAATGCGTAAACACATGTTTTATATGAATATCGGACTGTTTTAAAACATGAGAGCCAGATGATACTATAAACTCAGGATGTGTCAAAGTTGAGGCATTTTTTTCGTCGGCCCAATCGGAGACCGGGAGGGCCAGCATGCCGCCCAGAAGGCCTCTGGAAGGGCGGCGATGGACCAAAATCCGGCCATGGCCATCGGTAATCCAGTAAACATACCCTGTTTTTTTGGGCTTTTCTTGTTTTTGGGCGCGTTTGGGAAGGCTTTCCTGAATATCTTCTTTCCTCGCCTGACAATGCGAAGACAGGGGGCAAAACGGGCACCGGGGTGATCTGGGTGTGCAAATCGTCGCGCCCAGATCCATCATCGCCTGGGCGAAATCCCCGGGCCTATGTCCCTGTCCTTCGCTAAGATTTTCGGCATATTGGCGGATGACCTTCTTGGCTTCCGGTAAAGGCTCTTTTATTGCATAGTAGCGGGCCAGCACACGCTCGACATTGCCGTCGACAACCGCCGCAGGCCGGTCAAACCCGATCGAGCGAATAGCAGCGGCGGTATAATCCCCGACCCCCGGCAGCCTTTTGAGGTCGTTCAATTCAGAGGGAAACGCAGGCATCCCGGCCAACAGCCGGGCGCATCGATGCAGATTCCGCGCGCGGCTGTAATAACCCAGCCCGGCCCAGGCCTTCATAATGTCTTCTTCGGGAGCGGCAGCCAGATCATAAAGCCGTGGCCAGGTCTCAATAAATTTGAGGAAATAGGGAATGACGGCCTGGACCGTTGTCTGCTGCAGCATGATCTCGGACAGCCATACGTGATACGGATCGGCCTGGCGGCCTGGCAGCGCGCGCCATGGAAGAATGCGGCGATTCCTGTCGTACCACTCCAGCATGGCGTCACGAAACCATGCGACATGCTCCGGGCTTTGCCCCTTGTCCGGGACTAGCGGCGCTGGCATAGTATCAGGGGTTCCCCTTTTCCTTTTCAATGCAGATCCATGCGCCATCTGTCCCATGCCGTACCGAAAGTCGCCAAACAGGCTTTTGCAAGAAAATATATCATGCTGGGACGCATTGTCACGCAATGGGCAGATATTGTCGGGCCCGATCTCGCGCTCAAAACCGCCCCCGCTGGCTTGAAGCGTCATAAAAGCGATGCCGGATCGATTAAAGTCGCCCTTGACATCGCTGCCAGCCCATCTGTTGCGACCATGCTCGCTTACCGGAAAGACCTGATCCTTGAACGCATTAATACTCTTCTGGGCTATGGCGCCATTTCGGCCATACGGTTCATTCCTTCAGACGGCTCGAAAAGGCCCGCAAAGCCCCGTAAATCCACAAAATCCTTGACGGCAGAGGAAAAAACCTATCTATCCCATGTTGTCGAAGCTGTGGAGGATCCGGATATCCGGATGTCTCTTCAAGCTTTGGGAACCGCTATGCTACAAGACGGAAATCGTAAATCATGAAAGTCACAGCCATCACGTTACGTCCCGGCCATGTTCTGGATCGTGGAGACGGCAAGCTCTGGGCCGTTACGAAATATGAAATCATGCAACCGGGAAAAGGCGCGTCCGTCATCCAGGTTGAAATGCGCGATATCCGCAGCGGCAATAAGGACAATGTCCGTTACAGAACCCAGGAAACCGTCGAACGCGTACGTCTGGATCAGGGCGAATACCAGTTTCTGTACTGGGAAGGCGATGAAGCCCACTTTATGAACCAGGAAAACTTCGAGCAGATGACCGTTCCGCGTGAGGTTATCGGTTTCTCGGCCAGCTTTCTTCAGGAAGGCATGATCTGTGAAATCGAAACCTATGAAGGTCAGCCTCTTGGCGTCGAACTCCCGGATCAGGTGACCATGCGTATCGAGCAGGCAGATCCTGTCGTAAAGGGCCAGACCGCTTCATCTTCCTACAAACCTGCCGTTCTTGAAAACGGTGTCAAGGTTATGGTGCCGCCGCATATCGAAAGTGGAATCCGTATTGTCGTCAAAACAGAAGACGGCAGCTACGTCGAGCGCGCCAAGGACTGAGAACAAGTCCATGCCCGGATTTTCCGCCACGATGAACGTCATGATTAAAGCGGCCGAAAAGGCTGCCAAATCTCTTGTCCGTGATTTCGGGGAAGTGGAAAACCTGCAGGTTTCGCGCAAAGGCCCGGCCGATTTCGTGTCCGCAGCCGACCTGCGTTCCGAAAAGATTATTTACGAGGAACTGAAGAAAGCACGCCCCGATTACGGCTTTCTGATGGAGGAGCGCGGCTCGGCGGACAGCAAAGGCGATGAGGAATATCGCTGGATCGTCGATCCCCTGGATGGAACGACGAATTTCCTGCATGCCATTCCCCACTGGAACATTACGATTGCCCTGGAGCAAAAGGGCGAGATCATCGCGGGCCTGGTCTACGACCCGGTAAAAAATGAATTGTTCCGCGCTGAAAAAGGTTCCGGCGCTTTTTTACGCAACCAGCGCCTTCGTGTTTCAAGCCGCAACGCTGTCAGCGACGCAGTGATCGCGACGGGCATTCCGACCCAGGGCGCGGCCGCCAGAAACGGGAGCCCACAATTTATGAAGCGCCTTGAAGCGGCCATGAGCGATTCAGCGGGAATACGACGCATGGGCGCAGCCGCTCTGGATATGGCTTATGTCGCGGCAGGCCGGTATGAAGCTTATTGGGAAGATGTCATCAGGCCGTGGGACGTGGCGGCGGGATCCCTGATCGTCCGCGAGGCGGGCGGCATGGTCAGCACCGTGAGCGGGACAGGCGACCCGGTTTATGAAGGCAGTATCCTTGCCGCAAATGCGAACTTGCATGGCGCCCTGAAAAAGCTTTTAAATAGCGCTACGGGACAAACAAACGCAGCCTGATCACATGATAACATTCATGCGGAGCCTCGTGTTCCTTTTAGGGATGGCCCCTCTGGTTGGCGTCGATGCCTATGCACAGCAACAGCCGGACATCGAGGTCAATATCAGCGTATTGCGCGATCTTCCAGGAAAGCCTGTAGCACAGGATGTCCGCCGCACGGTTCTGAAAAAGCCTGCCGAGAAGGATGCCGCGCCGGTCGTAAAACGGGCTGATATTACCTGGTCGCCAGCACCCGTTCCTGTGATCTCAAGCGCGGTCGCGGAAGCGCTGGCTCAAAAGCCTGAGCCTTTGCCGAAGAAAAATGACAAAAAGGAACCGGCACAGAAAGCCGCCGACAATATACCGCAAGGGGCCAAACAATTCCCGATCTTCACGAAGACGCGAAGCGAATCCAGCGATCCATCCCTGCCTGAGAGCGCACCGGCGGAAATTCCTTCGACAGTACTGGCCAAGGCTGAAAATCCTCCCGCTCCATTGCATCAGATTGAACCGGTAGCAGATCCCGTTCCTCTTACTTCAGAATCTCAAAAGCAAAGCGTTCCCGATCCGCTTCCCGCGCCCGAAACCGCGCCCCCGACGCCCGATGAACTCCTGGCCAGCATGATGGAAATGGAAAAATCCCAGATCATGGCAGGTGTCGAGGACGTGGTAAAGCAAACGGGAACCAGGGCAGTCAAGGCATCGGCACCCGCTTCCGCAGCGGAACTGGCTAATATCGAGCCAGCCTCCGGCAATCCGCAGGATATGAGCGGCTTCCCTAATTCGGTCAGCATCAGTATTGATTTTCCCCCTTCGCAGATCGGTATCGATAACAATCTTCGCGCGGAAATCCGGGAAAAGATACTCCCCATGCTGGCCTCAAATGAAAGAGGCCGGGTCCAGATCCAGGCTTTCGCGACCGATGACGGCAGCGGTGCCAGGAATGCCCGGCAACGTTCCATGGCACGAGCGCTGGCCGTACGCGAATATCTGTTAAAACAAGGCATTAACCCTTCCCGCCTCGATATCAGGGCTTTAGGAATGCCTTTGGCCGACAGCCGCTCCGACAGGATCGATTTCGTGCTGATGCCTCAGGACAGGCGTTCTCTCCGCGCGGTCCGGATTTCAGGTGGATAACATCCCTGTTTTCGGCGGGTTTTCTTGACTTGAAGAGCGAATAAAGTTGATTTTTGATCTGCAGCTTTATAGATTTCCTGTGTTATGAAAAGGATCTGCGCATGACCCGCCGCATTACAGTTCTTGCCGCCCTCATTGTGGCCGTGGCTGCCGCTTGGGGGATTTTCCTGATGCCGGCAAAATCCGTGAACATTGGCATTTCCGATAAGCAGGCCACGTCCGCCGCGCCGTCAGCCGGAACGGAAACGCCAGACTCCGCAGAAAAAACGGAAACGGCCATGGCTGATGAGGCCGGCGAAGAAGCTCCTGAAGACTCCGCGGCTGCCGCTGTCAGCCCGGCCCTGGATTCCCCGCATGTCACGGAAAGCGCCGTCATCGCGCCTCTGACCGATGACGAAATCAAGGTATTCATGACCCCTCGCAAAATGGGGGCGGACGACGCGCCGGTGAAAATAACCGAATACGCCTCTCTGTCCTGCCCCCATTGCGCCCATTTTTATAAGGAAACCTTTCCGAAGCTGAAAGAAGCGTATATCGATACCGGAAAAGTCCTGTTCACCTACATCGATTTTCCCCTGGACGGTGCCGCGTTGAATGCCGCCGCCGTGGCGTCCTGCATGCCGACGGACACGTATTTCCGCTATATCGACTATTTGTTCCAGACGCAGAAAGACTGGGTGTTTTCGGATCAGTTGCCGAACATCCTGATCCAGAATGCAAAGCTTCTTGGTGCGGATTCCGACAGGCTGATCCGGTGCATCAAGAGCGATAAATTCAAGGAAGCCCTGGCGGGGCGCATGAAAAGCGAACAGGCCGCGCACACCATCGAAGCAACCCCGACTTTCCTGATCGATGGCGAAAAAATCCAGGGCGCCCTGGAATTCCAGACATTTAAAGATGTGATTGAGAAAAAGCTGGCTGAAAAGGGCAAGCCCGCCCAATGATCCAGTTCGCGCGGCTGCGCCTCCACGGATTCAAGTCCTTCGTGGACCGGACCGAGCTTGATATCGGTCCGGGCCTGACGGGCATCGTCGGGCCGAATGGCTGCGGAAAGTCCAATCTGGTCGAGGCGATGCGCTGGATCATGGGGGAAAGCTCCGCCAAGCGCATGCGTGGCGGCACAGGCTCCATGGACGACGTCATCTTCAACGGCACGGAAAAACGCCCTGCACGAAACATGGCCGAAGTCTCTCTACTAATGGACAACACGGCCCGGTCGGCGCCTGCGGCCTGGAATATCGGTGACGAAATCGAGATCGTCCGCAAGATCGAACGGGAGCATGGTTCGTCCTATCGCATCAACGGCAAGGTGGTCCGAGCACGGGACGTCGCCCTCCTTTTCGCCGATGTCGCCAGCGGCGCGGGTTCGCCTTATCTCGTGTCCCAGGGCAAAGTGACTGTCATGATCAACGCCAAGCCTTCCGAGCGGCGTATGATCCTGGAAGAAGCCGCCGGCATTACCGGCCTGTACGCGCGCCGCCACGAAGCCGAACTGCGCCTGCGTGCTACTGACGCCAACCTGAAGCGTCTCGATGACATTGCCGGCAGCATGGACCAGCGCCTGCAATCCCTGAAACGGCAGGCGCGGCAGGCCGGAAAATACCGGAACCTGAGTGCGCAGATCCGCCAGTTGGAAGTTTTGATCGCAACCCTCGAATGGCGCAACGCCTGGCATTCTCTGCGTGAGGTCGAGAGCAAATTCGACGCAATCGAGGCAAAAGTCGTTGACCGCATGACGGTTGTCGGGCAGTTGACACGTACGCATGAAACGCAGTCCAGGGACCTGCCGGATCTGCGGCGTGAAGACGCCGAGTGCGGCGCGGCGCTGCAAGCCCAGAAACTGGCACTGCAACGACTTGAAGATGAAGAGCAACGGCTGGAAGGTCAGATCGCGGAAACAAAGGAACAACTGGCAAAACTGGTGGTCGACCGGACTCACGAACAACAGACTCTGGAAGAGAGCACGCAGCTGCTTGATCGCATGAATGATGAGGAAAAAAACCTTATCTCATCGCGCGACAATGACGACTCTGTTCTGAAACAACGGGAAGAATCACGGATTGGCCTGCAGAAGACCGTTCATGCGCTGGAATCGGAGCAGTCGGAACTGACCCAAACCATTGCCAACGACCGGGCCCAGCGGCAAAGATTGGAGCAACAGCTTGAGACCGACCAGCGCCGCCATAACGCCGTCAGCCAGCGCCTGAACGACGTGCGCGCCTTGCTGGAAGACAAGCGCTCGACAAAGAACCAGCAGGACCCGACGGGACAGCTGCGCGCCGCCGTTGAGGAAAATGAAGCCCAGGCGGAACGGCTGCGCGGCGAGGCTAATGCTCTAGAAGCCGCTCTGGCCGAGGGGCGCAAGGCGCAGGATATCGCACGTACGTCCCTGTCCGAAGCCGAGCGCCAGAAATCCAGGCTGGAAAATGAAATCGCCGCCCTGCATTCGGTTCTGGAAGCCTATTCGCAGAACGGGTTCAGGCCTGTTCTCGACGACATGCAGGCTGATGAGGGCTTTGAAACAGCTCTGTCCCGCGCGCTGGGCGATACGCTGATGGGATCGCTCGATGAAACGGCGCCGGTGACTTGGCGCGCTTCAGCTCTGTCCGGCGCAGATCTTCCGTCCCTGCCTGAAGGCGTACAAGCGTTGGAACCGCATGTCAAAGCGCCCGCTGTCCTGAAGATTGCCTTGTCGCAAATCGGTTATGTTCCGGACGACGAAACCGGCAACCGTCTGTGTGAAGCGCTGAAGCCGGGCCAGGCATTGGTCGGTAGCAATGGCGCGTACTGGCGCTGGGACGGTCTGCACATCAAGGCAGCCGCGGCGGACCGCCATGCCGTTCAGCTCAAGCAGAAAAACAAACTGGCCGATCTGGAAAAACAGCTTCCGGCCGCGGCGGAAGCCACTGAAGCCGCCCGGGAAACTTATGCCAAAGCCGGTGAAACTCTGCAAATTGCGCAGACCAGGCTAAGCAGCATACGTGCTGAATTGCAGGAAACGGAGCGGCACGTCCGCGATAACCGCATCGCCCTGAACAAAGCCATCGAGGCGCAATCTGCACGGAATGCAGAACTGGCCAAGCTTGAGGAAGCGCTGTCGATCGCCGAAAACGATCTGACAGACCTGAAAGCCCAGATCCTTGAGAATAAAACTTCTCTGGACGCTTTCGACATGCAGGGGCTGGAACAGCGCCAGGAGCGGCTGGATGACGTCCGCGGCATCCTGTCCGGCACGCGCGAACAGTTGCATGAAGCCATTCGCGCATTCGAGGCGCACCGGCAGGAACATAACCGCCGCAAGGCCCGGCTTCAGGCTATCGGCGATGAGCGGGTCAGCCTGAACAACCGGTGCATTCGTGCCCGCGAGCGGCTGAAGGAACTGGATGGCCGCGAAGTCCAGTTGACGCAGAGGCGCGACGAATTGAAATCCCGCCCTGGCGAAATCCGCAAGGCCTACGACGAGCTGCTGACGAAGGTAACGGAGCAGGAGCGTAAACGCGGTGCCGTGGCCGACCGTCTGGCCGCGGTCGAGGCCGAACTGGCGGAAACGAGCAAAGCCCTGAAACAGGCTGAAAGCGAATTGTCGGAAGCCCGTGAAGCGCGTGCTCATGCGCAGGCGACCGCCGCCGAACGGCAGAAGCAGCTGGAAGAGATCCGCCGCCATATTGCCGAACATTTCGAAATGACGCCCGAGGAACTGTCGGGCCATGCCGCTCTCGATCCCGACAACCTCCCGGCACTGGATCAGATGCGCCAGCAGAAAGAACAGGCCGTCCGCGAACGCGACCAGATCGGCCCGGTCAACCTGCAGGCCGATACGGAAGCCGAGGCGCTGGAAAAGGAATTCGGCACGATCCTGTCGGAACGCAACGATCTGACCGCCGCTGTCGAGGAACTGCGCGGCGGCATCCAGAAGCTGAACAAGGAAGCGCGGGAACGTCTGAACGCCGCGTTCGACCAGGTGAACGGCCATTTCCGGGAAATGTTCACCAAGCTGTTTAACGGCGGCAAGGCGCATCTGGCGCTGATCGACTCCGACGATCCTTTGGAGGCGGGGCTTGAAATCTTCGCCCAGCCACCGGGCAAGGCGTTGCAGTCCCTGTCCCTGCTTTCGGGCGGCGAACAGACCCTGACGGCCGTCGCCCTGATCTTCGCGATGTTCCTGACCAACCCGGCGCCGATCTGCGTGCTGGACGAGGTGGACGCGCCGCTGGACGACGCCAACGTCGACCGGTTCTGCGACATGCTGGAGGAATTCGCCGAGCGCGGCGAGACCCGGTTCCTGGTCATCACCCACCACCGCCTGACTATGGCGCGCATGGACCGTCTCTACGGCGTTACCATGTCGGAACGCGGCATTTCCCAGTTGGTTTCCGTCGATATGAACCAGCAGCTGGATTTTCTTGAAGCAGCGGAATAATCCATCTTCCCTCTCCCCGGCGGGAGAGGGTTACGGAATCTTACGCAGCGCAGCGGAGTTAGCTGGAGTTGGGTGAGGGGGAAGCCTTCACTTTGAAGCGCAAGACCCCTCACCCGAAACGCCTCAAGGGGCGTTTCGACCTCTCCCAAGGGAGAGGTTAAAAATATCGAAGATTAATGCCCGTTGCCGTTCCCGGCCAGCTCTTTCAGATTTTCATGCGGCGGCATGCCGACGACATTGAAACCGCAATCCACATAATGGATTTCACCGGTGACTGCGGAAGACAGATCAGAAAGCAGATATAGCCCCGTCCCGCCCAGTTCTTCCAGTTCCACATTCCGGCGCAGCGGCGCGGTCAGGACATTATAGCGGAACGTCTGGCGCGCGTTGCCGATGGCCGAACCCGCCAGTGTCCGCATCGGACCCGCCGAGATCGCGTTCACACGGATATTCTTCGGGCCCAGATCGGCGGCCAGATAACGCACCGAAGCTTCCAAAGCCGCCTTCGCCACGCCCATGACGTTATAGCTGGGCATGACCTTTTCCGCGCCGT
>JBDHTS010000066.1:0-13041 GCA_039808845.1 Alphaproteobacteria bacterium
CGTCGAATAGAAAGAAATGATCCAGAAGGCCTTTTTTGAAGAAAAAAGCCATAGTGATAGTGCCGCCGAAACGAAACTGCCGCTCGGCACGGTGAAATCGCGCATTCGCCTGGCGCTCGATAAAATGCGCCAGGGCCTGAAGGAGGCCGTATGATGATGGACATCGACGACCAAAATGATTGGCATGACGCGCTGCTGTTCGAATATGCCTGCGGCGCGCTGGACGAGGCAGCGTCGCTTTTGATCGCCGCCTATCTGACGTTGTCGCCGCCCGCGCGGCGGCAGGTGGCGGGTTATGAAGCCTGCGGCGGGGCGCTGATATCCCATGCGTGCGCTCCTGTGCAGATGAAGCAGGACAGCCTGTCCCGCGTGCTGGACCGGATGGTCGATTCCGCGCCTTGTAACGATGGCTCCTGTGCCGGGCATCAGGGGATGCCGGGCATTCTGCAATCCTATGTCAGTGCGGACAGGAAAGCCTGGAAGCCGGCTGGACCCGGAATTCGTATCTGCGAGGTTACGCTGGCCTCCGCGCCCGGGCGGGCGTCTGTCACTCGGATGAATCCGGGACGGACACTCAGCAGGCGGTGCGAAGGACTTGAACTGGCCCTCGTTCTGGACGGGGCTTTTTCGGACGGACAGGATTTTTACAACCGCGGACGTCTGACCATTGCCGAACCGGGGCGCCCCGTGCGCCGGCTGTCGGATTCTCATGCCGGCTGTCTCTATTTCACGGTGAATACCGTTCCCCGCCGCCGTTCGCCTCTGGAACGTCTAATGGACCTGCTGCACGGGGGCTAGGCGGAAGTTTCCTTGCGGCGGCTGAATCGTTTCCGGGCAGGACGCGGCGGCGCTTCGATTTCAAGCGGACCTCCGGCGCGCACGGGACGCTCGGCAAAACGGCCCATCGAAATCATGCGGTCATACATGGCGATCGCGCCGGCCACGCCGACATTGACGCAGAATTTCATCGGGATTTTCACGATATGGTCGCAGCGCGCCTGCAGCACGGGCGACAGGCTGCCCATTTCCGGCCCCAGAACATAGGCGGCCCGCACCGGGTGGCGGAAAGAAGGCATCTCGACGGAATCGGGCGTCAGTTCCACGCCTACCAGCTGGCATCCTTTCGGCAGCACGAGGGACGCCACATCCGGGTAGTGATGATAAGGCAGATGATCGAACGCGTCGGACGTATCCGATTGCCGCATGGCCTGGATATCGACGGCGGGCGCGATGGCGAAGAAAAAGCTGGCGCCGAACGCATGCGCCGACCGCGCCAGCGTCCCCACGTTCTGCTCCTTGCTGATATTCTCGACCCCGATCCCGAAATAACCGCGCATGATGTTATTCCCTCAAAAGGGTTTCGTAATCCCGTCCCTTGTGAAAAACGCGAAGAATATTCAAAAAAGCGTCCCGTGCTTCGTAAACGATGATGACCCTTCTGTTAAAAGGAAAAATTCTGATGCCTTGCCTGAGGTCGTAGCGTTCGATCCCCATATGCGGCATCAGGGCCAGATTCCCGCAAGCATGTCTTATCTCCTGGATATAGCGGTCGGCGGCGCCGGGATCATGCGCGGCGATATACCAGAAAATGGAAGCCATATCGTCGCGGGCTTCGGGCGTATAGACAATCTCAAGGTGCATTTATTTTTCTTTCAAGGCTTGATTGTATAAAGCCTTGAAATGCTCTTCAATATCCTTTTCTGTCAGCCGAACGGGATTGTCGGCGGCTTGGTTGATCTTCTCTCTGAGGTCTTTCAGCCGCTCCTCCCGCTCCAGTTCCCGGTCCTGCCACAGGCGCAGGGCCTCGCGGATGACCTCGCTGTTGGTGGCATAGCTGCCGCTTTCCACACGGCGGCGGATCAGCGCCGCCATATCGGCGGGCAAGGTGATGCTCAATTTCTCGACGTTCATGGCATGACTCCTTTATCAGATATTATCCCATATTATCCGATAAAATGCTACTTTGTCTTACCACACGCTCCAGCCGCTCCAGCGCATCATCCAGCTTTTTGCGGCCGACGGCGAAGCACAGGCGCATATAGCCGCGTCCCGCCTTGCCGAAGGCGCAGCCGGGGGCGAGCGACAGGCCGGTCTCGTCGATCAGTTTTTTCGCGAAAGCCAGGCAGTCCTCCTGTCCTTCGACACGAAAGAACGCATAGAAGGCGGCCTCCGGCGTATCGCAGACGATACGGTCATGCGCATTGAACCGCTCCATCACATAAGCGCGGTTGCCTTCCCACAGATCGAGTTGAGTCCGCAGGAAATCCTCGCCGTGGCGCAGGGCTTCGATGCCGCCATATTGCGTGAAGGTCGGCGGGCCCATGGTGTTGTACAGCGCGATGTCGCGCACATGGCATTCGGCTTCCGCCGGCCCGACCAGCCAGCCGAGCCGCCAGCCCGTCATCGCCCAGGCCTTGGAGAAGCTGTTGACGACGAACAGCTTGTCGCCCGGTTCGGTATATTCCAGGAAGCTGGGCGCATGGACACGGTCGTAGACGATGCGGGAATAGACCTCGTCCGAAATCACCCAGATGTCGCGTTCGCGCGCGAAATTCATCACGGCCTTGATCTCCTCCGCCGTCATCACCCATCCGGTGGGATTGGACGGCGATGCGATCAGGATCACGCGGGTGCGCGGCGTGACGCTGGCGAACAGATGGTCGAGATCGAGGCTCCAGACTCCGTCCTTGTTGGTCAGCGCGACCTCGCGCACATGGCCCTGCGCCAGCTCGACGATGCTCAGGAGGTTTTTCCAGATCGGCGTGACGGCCAGCGCTTCATCCCCTTCGTTCAGCAGGGAGGCGAGGGCGATATGCATGGCGGTGGTGCCGGAGCTGGTGGCGAAAATGCGGTTGGTGGGAAGGGAGAGCTTATAGACGCGGGAATAGTAATTGGCGATTTCCTGGCGCAGATCGTCCACGCCGATGACCGAATCATAGAACGTTTTTCCCTCCGCCATCGCCTTTGTCGCCCCGTGGCAGATGAAATCCGGCGTCGGCATTTCGCCCTGGCCCTGGCCGAGGAACAGGATGTCGGGCTTGCCGCGGCCGTAACGGATGATCTCGGCGCCGGGGTTGGGGGGCAGGTTTTCCACGCAGGGGCGCAGGTTGAGGAGGGAGGTCTGGCTGCCGTTCCCGAACAGGGGCTGGCTTTTAAGAAACGGTTTCATGGCGTCGTGCCTGATATCTTTTTTATCGGTTTGGGGGGAGGTCTGTTCGCGCTCTCTGCGCTATGCCGGGGTCATGTGCGGGGCGTCAGCCCGCCGCACACGCGGCGGCCGCTGCGTGTGCGGCAGCGGCGAAAACAGCTTCGGCGCGGGCGAAGGCCCGTCCGGACATCAGGTTATGGCTGTTCTCAATCAGTCTCATAACGACCATTAGGAATGAAAAAACCGCCCCGTGCAAGCTTTTTTGCAACAAAGGGCGGCATTTAATTCTGATTATAATTAGATCGAAGGCGCGGCTTTCAGTTCTTTTCCTGTACCGGCTGCATATGTAGCAGATGAGTGGTGCTTAAGAGTGAGAGGCTCACTTTGCCCTCTGAAAGCTTCAATTAGTACAGTCGAAGCTCCATTGTGTCCGAGTCTGGAGATAGCGTCTTCGGCGTAAGTAATAGCCATTAAGTTACTCCCTCAGTAAATTTTCATTGTTTCTTTTTTGTAACCCCTCTCTTGGCATTAAGTCAAGTAACGAATCCTAACGTTCTGTTAATATCAGTGGATAAGTATGAATGCGAACAGGCGTACAAAGTTCTTACGCATTGTAATAATGTGGTTTTTTAGCCATACCGTCAGAGCCGCAAAATGATACGGAATGACTCGGAATCCTGTCAGTCCGTTTGCAGTTCGGACAGATTTTTGTAAAGATTCAGAGCCTCCGGGTTGGCCAGCGCTTCCGCGTTCTTGATCGGGCGGCCATGGACGATATCCCGCACCGCCAGCTCGGTGATCTTGCCCGATTTGGTGCGCGGAATGTCGGCCACAGCCAGGATTTTCGCGGGGACATGACGGGGGGAGGCGCCGGTCCGGATCTGCCTGCGGATGCGGTCTTTCAGGTCCGGCGTCAGCTCGGCGCCATCCTTCATCCGCACGAACAGGATAACGCGCGCGTCGCCCTGCCAGTCCTGCCCGATGGCGATGCTTTCCGCCACTTCGGGAATCTGTTCCACCTGGCGATAGATCTCCGCCGTGCCGATCCGCACACCGCCGGGGTTCAGCGTCGCATCCGACCGGCCGTGGATGATGAAGCCGCCATGGGCCGTGCGCTCGATCCAGTCGCCATGGCACCAGATATTGCGGAAGCGCCCGAAATAGGCGGCCTTGTATTTCTCGTTCTTCGGATCGTTCCAGAAGCCGATGGGCATGGCCGGAAAAGGCTTCGTGCAGACCAGTTCTCCCGAACCGGCGCCCGGTGGAATCGGCTTGCCGGAATCGTCGAACACATCGACCGCCATGCCGAGGCCCGGCCCTTGAATCTCTCCGCGCCAGACAGGTGAAACCGGATTGCCCAGCACGAAGCAGGACACGATATCCGTGCCGCCGGATATGGATGCCAGATGCACGTCGCGCTTGATGGCGTCATACACGTAATCGAAACTTTCATGCACCAGCGGCGACCCGGTAGAGGTGATGGTGCGCAGGGCGCTTAAGTCATGCGTATCCATCGGCCTCAGGCCCTGAGATTTCAGGGCATCGATATATTTCGCCGAGGTTCCGAACAATGTACAGCCATGCGCCGCCGCGAAATCCCACAGCACTCTGGAATTGGGATGGACGGGCGACCCGTCGAACATCAGCAAACAGGCCTCGGAGCCGAGCGCGCTGATCAGCCAGTTCCACATCATCCAGCCGCAGGTGGTGAAATAGAATACGCGGTCGTCGCGGCGGATGTCGCAATGCAGACGATGTTCTTTCAAATGTTGGAGCAAGGTGCCGCCATGCCCGTGCACGATGCATTTCGGCACGCCCGTAGTGCCGGAGGAGAACATGATGACGAGGGGGTGCTGGAACGCCACGCGCTCGAACCGGATTTCGGCAGCGGGGAAACCGCTGGCGAACGCATTCGCCAGAACGGCGTTTTTCAAGGTCGAAATATCCGGACGGTCGCTGGCGAAGGGCACGATGACAGTTTTCTCCAGCCCCGGCAGGCGGGGTTGAATCTCGCGGATTTTCTCCAGGCAATCGACAGTCTTGCCGCCATAGAAATAACCGTCCACGGCGATCAGGATTTTGGGCGCGATCTGCCCGAACCGGTCCACCACGCCCTGAACGCCGAAATCGGGGGATGCCGATGACCAGACGGCGCCGATGGCCGTTGCCGCCAGCATGGCAATAGCCGTCTCCGGCATGTTGGGCATGAAGCCCGCGACGCGGTCGCCCGGCTGCACGCCCGCCGCGCGCAAAGCCTGAGTCCATCGGCTGACCTTGTTGTACAGCCCGCTGAAGGCGATGACGCGCTCGCGTGCCTGCTCATCGCGGAAAATGATGGCGGGGGCGTCGTCGCGCCGCCGCAGCATGTTTTCGGCATAATTCAGCTTCGCATCCGGGAAGAAGGCCGCGCCCGGCATTTGACCGGCGTCCTTAAGAACGGAAGCGCCTCTGTCGCCGATGACGCCGCAGAAATCCCAGACGGCGGACCAGAATGCCCCCGGCTTGTCTATGGACCACTGCCAGAGCGCCTGAAAATCACGGGCCTTGCCACCGTATTTTTCCATGAAGGCGTATAATTGGGCCGCCCGTACACGCTCCGGCGAGGGGCTCCATAAAGGCAGGTCGTTTGAGGGGGCGGCGGCGGGGTTGACGGTCATGGAACAATCGTCCGATGATTGCGAGACGTTCCGCGATTGTCGATGCCCTGCTTCATGCTGTCAATGTCCTTTTAAAGCGGGCCTTTTCGATAAAATTTACTTCGATATGTTCTCTCTGCCTGTTCTGCTATACATTATGCCCATGAAGATCCTGTCCCTGTTCCTTACCCTGATCCTGTTCTCCGCCACTGCGCAGGCGCAAACGCCCGAACGCCATGTACAGTTGCGTCTCATGCCGGAACGCACGGCGGTCAAGGGCGGCGAGACTATTCTGATCGGCATCGAACAGGCGATCGTTCCGGACTGGCATACCTATTGGGCCAATCCGGGCGATTCCGGAGAGTCCATGCGCATTACGTGGGATCTGCCGGACGGGTTCAGAGTTTCCGTACTGCGCTGGCCGTTGCCGGAACGCATTAAAATCGGCCCGCTGGTCAGTTTCGGATTCAAGGATCGCGTTCTGCCTGTTCAGAAGCTGACGCTTCCGGAGACCTTGCCGGACGGGCCTCTTGTTCTGACGGCTAAAACGGAAACACTGGTCTGCGATGAAATCTGCATTCCCGAAAACGACACGCTGACATTGACCCTGAACGACGGCAATGTGACGGATAACCGTTCTGTCCTGTCCGAAGCCATGGCCGAAATACCCGAGGAAAGCGCGACCATTACCGATGCATCGTACAGGGAAGAAAACGGCAAGTTTGAATTGACCCTGAATGTTCCGCCGCCGGGAAAGGTGGTCGATGCCTTCCCCTATGACTGGGGCCTGATGGTGAATGAGGGGCGACCCGAACTGGCGCTGAAAGACAATCATCTTGTCGTCCGGCATCCACGCGGCGAGCGTCCTCTGAGCGATGTCGAGGCTGTACGTGTGTTGCTGATCTATACGGATAGTGCCGGAAACCGTAAAGGGATAGATGTCGAGGCCAAGCCCGATCTATTGCCAGCGGCTCAAAAAAAAACAACTGAAACAACCCCTTTAACACTGTACGCCGCTCTGCTTCTGGCGTTTCTCGGCGGAATGGTGCTGAACCTGATGCCGTGCGTCTTTCCTGTATTATCCATGAAAGCGCTCAGTCTGATGAAAATGTCCGCGAAGGGGGATGCCCATGCGCGTCTCTATGGCCTGACCTATACTGCGGGCATTCTTGTCTGCTTTACGCTGGTCGCGGGTACGCTGATCGCACTGCAAGCCAGCGGATCGCAGATCGGCTGGGGTTTTCAGTTGCAGAATCCGCTGGTGGTCCTGCTGCTGTCCTGGCTTCTGTTTACGGTCGGCCTGAATTTTTCCGGCATGTTCGAAATCGGGGGCAGCTTCACCAATGTCGGTGCGAACCTTGCAGGGCGTGAAGGGCTGAAAGGATCGTTCTTTACCGGCATGCTGGCCGCCATCGTGGCGACGCCCTGCACGGCGCCGTTCATGGGCGCGGCGATCGGTTACGCGCTGGTGCAGCCGCCGGCTTCGGCGCTGGCCGTTTTTCTGGCGCTGGGATTCGGACTGGCCTTTCCCTATCTCCTGATCTGTTTCCTGCCGCCTGTACGCCGGTTGTTGCCGAAACCCGGCCACTGGATGCAGACATTGCGCGAATTCCTGGCCTTCCCCATGTACGCCTCTGCCGCCTGGCTGTCCTGGGTCTATGCGATGCAGGCCGGACCGAACGGAATCCTGTCGGCGCTGTCGGGCATGATTCTACTGGCCATGATTTTCTGGCTGGCGGCCCGTATGCCGGAACGGGGGGCCGGACGGGCACTGTCCGTACTGCTGGCTGTTTTGCTGATTTCGGGGCTCGGGGCGTTATCCTGGACTGCCGTTCGCGCCCATGCGTCCGTTGCAGTCGTGGAAACAGGCGAGGCGGAAGCCTTCACGCCTCAACGCTTCGACAAACTCCTGCGCGGGGACAAGCCTGTTTTCGTCAACATGACCGCCGCCTGGTGCATCACCTGCAAGATCAATGAACGCACGGCGTTATCTTCCCATGAAGTCAAGATGTTGTTTCAGGATCAGGGCATTCATTACCTGAAAGGCGACTGGACCAGCCGCAATGCCGACATTACGGCCTTTCTGGCTCGCTATGGACGGAACGGCGTACCGCTGTATATTTACTACGGCGCGCCGGACAGGCATGGACAAAGGCCCGAGCCTGTCGTGCTGCCGCAGATTTTGACGCCGTCGATTGTCAGGAACGCTTTAACGCCAACCGAAAGGACCGAACCATGATCCGCACCCTTTTCCTGCAGGCCCTTCTTCTCGTTACCCTGGCTGTCCCGGCCTTGGCGGCGCCTCAGATCGGCGAGGCCGCCCCCGATTTCACCCTGACCGACAGCCAGGATAAACCCCACAGCCTGTCGGAATACAAGGGCAAGGCCGTCGTGCTGGAATGGACCAACCCGCAATGCCCGTATGTGAAGAAGCATTACGGATCGGGATCAATGCAGAAATTGCAGAAAGACGCGACCGACGCGGGCGTGATCTGGCTATCCATCAACTCCTCCGCGCCGGGCAAGGAAGGCTACACCGATGCCAAGGGCACGCAGGCCGTGATCGCGGAACAGAAATCCGCCGAGACGGCGCGCCTGATCGATGCCGACGGCACGGTGGGCAAGCTTTACGGCGCGAAAACCACACCGCATATGTTCGTCGTGGATAAAGAGGGCAGGCTGGTCTATATGGGCGCGATCGACGATGCGCCGTCGACCGAACCGTCCAGTCTGACCGGTGCGAAGAACTATGTCACCGCCGCGCTGGACGCCCTGAAGGAAGGCAAGCCTGTCGCCATGCCGGTGACCCAGCCTTATGGCTGCGGCGTGAAGTATAAGGAATAAAACGTCTTCCCCCCTTGGGAGGAATCGGGGTGGGGGTTCTCAGACCGCTGGTTTTGTGCTCAAAGCTTCTGGCCTGCGAACCCTCCCTAACCCCTCCCTCAGGGAGGGGTTTTAGAATTAGTTTTTAGCCTTTCAAAATTGTTTGCCGCCTTGCGTGGGATCGCCTATGGTTAAACGACGATAGCCGCACAGTTTTCCGTTCGTCTCATGGCCACTATCCAGCCCCTTCAATCCATCCCGGACGCCGCGTTCGATGACAGAAATTGCCGTTTCGTTCTGGACGAGCAAGGACTGGTGATCCATGCGACGGGTCCGCTCGCTGCGCGCGCGGGCCTGCCGCAGGGCATGATGGCGGGATGCGCCCTGGACAGCATCCTCGCTTTCCGCGAACCGGATGAGGTGTATCATCCCGGCGGCCTGTTCGGCGCGAAAGGCAGCACGTATATCGACTCGATCCGCGAAGGCACGCATGACGTGACCCTGACTCCGTCGGGCGAGACAGTCGCGGTGCGCTTCGATCGTGTCCGCATGCCGGACGGACGGCGCTACCTGGTTGGCTCCGTGGAGCCCCAGGAAGAAGAGGACAGTTTCGCCCTGGCTGGAAAATTGCGGGAATTCCTGTCCGCCCGCCCTGTGCCCGCTCCCGCGAAACAGGACTCTCCCATCGGGGAAAACGAACTGCGCCATTTCTTCGACATGTCGAACGAAGTGATGGCGGTTTCCGGCGTCGACGGCTCTTTCACGCGGGTCAACGGCGCGTTCGTATCCATTCTGGGTTATGACGATGTGCAGCTATCCCGCCTTCATTTCGCCGATCTTGTGCATCCGGAGGATCGTCCGCAGGTTCAGGACAGATTTATCACCGTGTCGCGGCAGCAGCGTGCGATCGCGGAGTATGAAGCCCGGATGCTGGCCGCGGACGGCAGCGTACGCTGGATGCAATGGCGGCAGCAGCAGGACGGCGGCGCTGTCTACAGCGTCGGGCGCGACCTGACATCCGCCATGGCGCACGAGGCCGCGCTGAAGGCGCAGGCCCAGCAATTGTCGGAGGCGCAGGCCATCGCCCATATGGGCCACTGGCAGTGGGCAGTAGGCGACGAAACGATCGTTTTTTCCGACGAGATTTACAGGATTTTCGGGCTCGACAAGGATTTCGTCCCGTCGCTCGACAATCTGAACAAGCTGCTTCAGAAGCGGGATGTGGGGCGCTTGCTGCAGGCATTCCAGCGCGCGATCATCGAGCGCAACAATTACGAGATGGAGTTCACGATCCAGCGTCCGGACGGCGAGGCGCGCAGTATCCGCTGCGAAGGAAGGTGTGAGCTGGATGGAGAGAACGAAGTCGTCGCCCTGTTCGGCATCATGCAGGACGTGACGGAACGCACGCAGCACGAGGCGCAGCTGCGCCAGGCGAAGGAAGCCGCCGAACGCGCCTATGCCGCGAAATCGCAGTTCCTGGCCAATATGAGCCACGAACTGCGCACGCCGCTGAACGCGATCATCGGCTTCTCCGAAATGATGCAGCGGCAGTTGCTGGGGCCCATCGGCACGGAACGCTATCTCGACTACATCTCCGGAATTCGTGAAAGCGGGGAGCACCTGCTCGACCTGATCAGCGACATCCTTAACATGTCGAAGATCGAGGCCGGGAAATATGAGCTGGCGCTGGAGGAACTGAACCCCGCCAAGATCATCCGCATGGCAGCCCACATGGTGGAAGGTCGCGCGCTGGAGGCCCGGATCACCGTCACGGTGGATATCGACAACGAAGATATCCTGATCGTGGCGGACCGGCGCGGCCTGATGCAGATCCTGCTCAATCTTCTCTCCAATGCGATCAAGTTCACGGATCCTAATGGGCTGGTTCATGTGTCCTGCCTGGCCAAGCCGGGCAGCGATCATATTCTGATCCGCGTGCAGGATACGGGGATCGGCATTCCCGCCAATATGCTGAGCGCCATCGCACGTCCCTTCGCCCAGGCGGCGAACCAGTATAGCCGCGCCCATGAAGGAACGGGTCTCGGCCTCGCCATCACAAAGGAGCTGGCCGAACTTCACGGCGGCGCGATGTTTATCGAATCCACGGTCGATGTCGGTACGACCGTCACCATCCGCCTTCCCCGCAACGCCTACGAGCATGTAAAGGCGAAGCGGAAGGAAAAGGCCTGACGTCATTTTGGCTTAACGGAACTTTTCTTTCTCTTGAACGGTTTGGCTCTCACGCTATTGCACAGTGAAGCATAGGAGAAAGCAATGAATTCCATCATTTATCTTGTCGGCCTTGTCGTGATCGTCATGGCGATCCTGTCGTTCCTCGGACTGCATTAAGGGGAGGCGGATATGGCTGTAATGGAAAACAATGCGCGTCCCGTCACGGGCGCGTCTTATGTGGAGTGGAGCGCCGTCCTTGCGGGCGCGGTTCTGGCCTCCGGGATCTCCGTTGTGTTGCTCCAGTTCGGCAGCGCTATCGGGCTTGCCGTCACGCGTCCGTTCGATGCCGAACGGCCTCTGACACCCGGTGGTGCGATTGCCATCGGATTATGGGCGCTCTGGATTCAGGTCACCGCGTCTTTCGCGGGCGGCTATCTGGCCGGGCGCATGCGCGCGCCCGTGGGCGGTTCGCTGGATCATGAACGCGAAGTCCGCGACGGTATGCACGGTGTACTGGTCTGGGCGACAGGCACTGTGGCTGTTGCGCTCGCTGTTGCCGCCGGATCGGCCCTGACGGCTCTTGTCGCCGATCAGACCGGCGCCGTGGCGCCGGAAGATATGGTGGCGGGAACGGAAAATGCCAAGCATAATATGACAGTCATCTTTGCCTTTGTGGCTGCGTCGGTGTCGTTCGTCTCTGCCGCAGCATCGTGGTGGGCGGCGACCATGGGTGGCGATCACCGTGACAAGAATGTCGATCACAGCAACTACATTTCCTTCCGCAAGGGCTGATATCTCCTCAATTCATGAAGAAGCGCCGCTTAAAAAGCGGCGCTTCTGTTTGATCATGTTTTCAAATGTGAACATTCGTGACAGGATGCAGCTGCGCGCGTGTGCGCTGCATGGCCTGCAGGAATTTATAAGGCTTGCGGATCGCGGGCAGGTCGATGTCCTTCACGAAACGCGAGTCGAGATGCAGCCGTCCGTAATGCAGGAAGCGCCCCAGCACGCCGTGGCTGATGCGTTCGCCCCGGATTTCGGCGAGGTCGATCTCCTCCACCTCTGTCGAGATCATCCCTTTCTTGAAGATGATCCGGCGGCTGGTCAGGGCGATCTCGGTCCAGAAATACCCGATGAAATAGGCCAGGAAGATCAGTGCGCCGCTGCCGACCATGAACC
The DNA here is from genome assembly GCA_039808845.1 of Alphaproteobacteria bacterium. Taxonomy (GTDB): domain Bacteria; phylum Pseudomonadota; class Alphaproteobacteria; order Micavibrionales; family Micavibrionaceae; genus JBDHTS01. Next base: position 11,959 of record JBDHTS010000066.1, read on the forward strand.
AGCGAAACCACAGGAGTGGCGAGCCGTAATCCCTCCCGAACAGTTCGATCCGTCCCGCGTCCACGTAAAACGGCGCCTCCCATTCGACGGACAGGCCGGTCAGCGCGAACGCGGCGAACCATGCCAGCCCTTTCAGCAGCCCGATCCAGTGCAGCCGCGCCACATAGATCAGGCGTTCGCTTTCATTGGCGATATGCTTGGCGATAAAGCTCATGGAGGGATCATAGGCGGAAAAGAGCGAACGATAAAGAGGTGAAAAGGCATTGCAACATGGCGGCCTGTAACGTTAGATCGCATTGGGACAAGGTTCTTATGCTGCGCTACGACCGTAAAATGATTGCTCTGGCCGCGCTTCTGTCGATGCTGGCCGGTTATGTTGATGCGCTGGGGTTTATCAGCCTCGGCGGCCTGTTCGTTTCGTTCATGAGCGGCAACACGACGCGTCTCGCGGTTTCTCTGGCCGAGGGCGCCTGGGGACAGGCGGCGCTGGCGGGCGGCATCGTTGCCGCCTTTGTCGCGGGCGTGGTGGCCGGATCGATTCTTGCGCGCCTTTCCCGCCGCCGGAAGCGGGATGTGCTGGCCCTGGTTGCCCTGGTGCTGGCAACGACGGCAATTCTTCACACGCTCGGCGCCGGTCTCTGGATTCTTCCGTTGATCGCATTCGCCATGGGCGCCGAGAACACGGTGTTCGAGCGCGACGGAGAAGTCAGCATCGCCCTCACCTATATGACGGGCACATTGGTGCGGCTGGGCCAACGCCTGGCCGCCGCTTTGTCCGGCGGGCCGCGCTGGGCGTGGGCGCGGTATTTTTTCCTGTGGCTTGGCCTGCTGTCCGGGGCGGCGGCGGGCGCGCTGTCCTACCACGCCATCGGCCTTCACAGCCTGTGGGCCGCGGCGCTGGCGGCGGCGGCGTTGTCATGGGTGGCGGGGAAATGGACGCCGCCCCGCGAAGACTGAAGCGCGCCATGTTCACCATCGGCCACTCGACGCATCCGATTGGCGAATTCATCGCCATGCTGCAAAGTTTCGGCGTTGAAACGCTGGCCGATATCCGCACCGTGCCGCGTTCGCGCCACAATCCGC
>JBDHTS010000067.1:0-12799 GCA_039808845.1 Alphaproteobacteria bacterium
TACCAGAAAAGCGAAATCGCGGCTGATCGGCTGGAATGCCGCGAGTGTCAGCAAAGCCCGGGCCGTGCCTTTTTTCTTCGACGCAGGAATGGCATCCAGAAAAACTTCAAAGCCGGAAGCAGAATCTTTCAACCCGAATGTTTCCATTAAAGCCGGATGAATGTCCCCAAACCTTGCCAGAACATTGTTACCCAGACGCAATACGCCCGAACGTCCAGGGTGGTACCATGACGGCGCATCGCGTGTGATCTGGGCCGATTCTGCCGAAAAGCCGCAGGCTTCCAGAATGGCCATGGCGTCGGCCTTGGCATCGAACAAATCAACAGAGCGCGAAACCCCGGCTCCTGACCAGTGCCGCGGTCCGCAACATCCGGAGCGAAGCCCGGCAGCAACCAGCACCTGCCCGTCCGGACGCTGGGTTATGAAGGCAGGGCCGACCTCGAATAGAGCCGTGTCAGCAAAGCCTTTATCCTGGTTGCGCCCTGCCGCTTCGATCAGATTGGGCAAAAGACCCGGCCTCATCTGGTCCAACTCGGAACTGATGGGGTTCAGGATCTTTAATGCGGAAACCGCTTTGCCGTCATTGGCACCGAACAGGGCCGCACGCTCTGTCGACAGGAAAGACCATGTGACGCATTCGTCCATGCCGCGCGCCGCCAGGGCGGCACGCACCTTACGGGCCCGCGCTACGCGTGCCGTCTCCGTCAGCACGGTTGCTGCCGGTGTCCGGGTCAGGGAAACAGGCGTGATCCTGCCATAACCGTTCACGCGCACGATCTCCTCAACCAGATCGGCCTGTCCGGCAATATCTCCACGCCAGGAAGGCGGCGTTACCGCCCAGGCCGGGCTTTTGCCTGCAATCGTAAATCCCAGGCTTTCAAGAATGGCTCTCTGATCGTTTTCACCGACGACGCACCCGCCCAGCTTTTCGACGTAAAGGGGATTAAAGGCGATATTCCGCCGCCATTCCGCCTCGGTTCCCGCCGAAACGACAGCCGACGGCTCGCCGCCGCAAAAATCGAGCACCAGTTTCGTTGCAATATCCATGCCCTGTGTTGTGAAAGCTGGATCGACGCCGCGTTCGAAACGGTACCGCGCATCGCTGTCGATCGCCAGCCTGCGCCCGGTCCGTGCCGTTTGCGCAGGATCGAAATAGGCGCATTCAATGAATACATTGACCGTATCGTCGCTGCATCCCGTGCTTTCACCGCCGACAATGCCTCCCAATCCCAAGACTCCCGAGTCATCGCAGACCGCAGTCATGCCGTCGTCAAGATCGTAACTTTTGCCGTTCAAAGCGGCCAGCGTTTCGCCCTTGCGTGCGGAGCGTACGACGATATGGCCTTTCAGCCTGTCCGCATCGAAGACGTGGAGCGGGCGGCAAAGATCGAGCGAAACATAATTGGTGATATCGACCAGTGCGGAAATGGGCCGCAACCCGACAGCTTTCAGCCTGTCCTGCATCCATTGGGGTGACGGTCCGTTTTTTACGTTCCGGATATAACGCCCCAGGAATTGCGGGCAGGCCTGCGGCGTTTCAATGGTCACGTTGACAGGCGACTCAAACGCACCTTTTGTTTTGACGTTCTGAAAATCGCGCAAGGCCCCCAGGCCGGATGCCGCAAGATCGCGCGCGATGCCACGCACGCCCGCGCAGTCCGGACGGTTCGGCGTCAACCCGATCTCGATCACAGGATCATCAAGACCGTAAAGCGATGCGAAGGGTGTGCCGACGGCCACATGCTGCGGCACCTCGATAATGCCTTCATGCTGGTCCGAGAGACCCATTTCACGTTCGGAGACCAACATGCCACAGGATTCCTGGCCGCGAATGACTCCTTTTTTCAAAACGGTGCCCGTGCCGGGGATAAGACTACCTTCCGGTGCAAAAATTCCCTTCATTCCTGTGCGCGCGTTCGGCGCGCCGCAAACAACCTGCACCTTGCCTTTTCCGGTGTCGACGACACAGACTTTCAGGCGGTCGGCATCCGGATGTTTTTCCGCTTTTTCGACATAAGCCACAAAGAAAGGCGCGTAAACCGCCGCACGGTCCTTGACCGACTCGACTTCAAGGCCGAGAGAGGTCAGGCGCTCCGAGATATCGTTGAGAGATGCCATCGTATCGAGATGGTCTTTGAGCCACCCAAGCGTAAATTTCATCGTTCTGCCCTGAAAGAGTCAATTCCAGCAGTTAAAGCGGATTTTATCCCCGTTTTCAAGCTTTTAAGGAGATGGCGCCCCTGCATCGGCATGAGCTCTGGCCTGGGCGATCAAATCGCGGCAATCGCTATCCTCGCCTGTTCCCAGTTCTATAAACGGAATGATGGCGGCCAACGGTGTTAAAAGCGTCGCCAAAATCGCTGCCGCGCCTCCGCGGGCGCCCGCTTCCTTCGGATCGAGACCGATATCCGGGTGTTTCAGCGTGCCGGTGACCCGCACAGGCGTTTTGATTTCTAAGGGACTGGGATCCTTGGGATGAGCCTCCATGGTGGCGTCCATCGTTTCATCCTTCAGGTTGATGCGCGCCTTGCCCTGCAGATTGGTGTCCGTCGTATCGAAGACCAGAATGTTCGAATTTAAAAGACCGTCCTTGACGGCGAAGTCGCCGACGGCACAGCGTATATCCGTCGTTTTATCCTCTCCCAGCAAAAGCCCGCCCGCCTCCGCTATATCCAGCCCTGCCGCCTCGATCAGAAGCAGACTAATCTTTCCGCCCGACATGGTCAGCGTCAGATGGCCGTTACTGGTCGCCAGCACATCCGCCAGGGATTTGCCCCGGCCGCGCAGATCGACGTGGCCGCCGAAATGCCCTGCGGACAGGTCTTCAAACTGCGACCCCTTGAAAAAATCCTTCAGCGCCAGTTTTTTCATGACGACATCCATCGTCACATCCGGCACATCCCCGCGCCCGTCCAGAACTATCTTTCCTTCCACAGCGCCCGATGCAACGCCGAGTTTCATGGGGTCGATGGTCAGTACGCCGTCTTTCAGATTGACGGTGACATTCAGGCTGTCGAGCGGATATCCCGGCGCATGAAGACGGGCCGCATCCAGCGTGACCTTCATATCCGCCGCGCGAAGACGTTCCAGGTTGATGGGGACGTCAGGCAGAACACGCGCGCTTGCCGCGCGTTCTCGCGCCTCCTCTTTCTGTTCGGCACCCACCGTCTCGCCTTTTTTGGTTGAGGGCGGCGCGCCTATGAATCCCGACAAATCATCCATATCGAGGGTGTTCGATTTCAGATCCGCCGTGACATTGGCGCGTTCATCGACAGTGGTGTATTGCAAGTCGCCGCCAAGATCGCTGTCGCCAACCTTGCCCTTGAAGCCATTAAAATTCCAGACTTCGGCGTCTTTCTTCAGCATGCCTGTAATGCTGTAAGGCGGTGTGGGCGGCAGGGGGATAGATGTCAGGTAAAAAAGATCCGCCATATTGTCGCCTTTGATATCAAGCGTGGCGTCGACGCCTGTCAGTTTGACCGGATCGAGGAACGTGCCCTTGACGGCAATTGCCGTCTTCCCCATGGATAACTGAAGATCCAGCGGATAAGGCTTCTCCGAATTGCGCAGCTGTGAAACCGAGCCGCCCGTGGCTTCAAGAGTGAACGCCTGATCCTGAAGCGTTCCCTTGCCGGAGACTTTGATGCTGTCTTCCTTGCTGTCGCTCGATCCGCTGGCTGTATCGAGAGTAAGGGACAGATCCAGTTTTTTTATATCGTCCTTGTAATGCAAGGTACTGCTTTTCAGGACCAGTTTTCCGATCACGGGAAAGTCATGGCGGCTTTCCGGGACCGCTGCAGCGCTGACTGCCTGCGCCTTCGATAAGGCGGGGAAATCCCAGTTGACCGTGTCTTTGTCCTTTTTCTGCAAGGCCAATTTCGCATCCGAAATCGTCAGCTCGGGCAGATTGAGCTTGCCATAGAGCAGCTGCCAGATCTTGATGCGAAAATCGATACGCCCTATTTCCAGCATGTTGGCATCGTCCATGCCGGGCATGTTCGCGAGGCGGATTTTCTCTGCGTGTATCGCAGGAGTCGTCCAGTCCCAGTCGATATCGAGGGGACCGTCTATCGCAAATTCGCGGCCGATGGCGGAAGACCCTTTCCCGCCTGCGATCGATCGAAGCCAGCTTTCAGGCAGGAAAAGAAAGAACAGGACGGCTGCCCCTGTCAGGGCCAGAAAAACAAGACCTGTAAACCGTGCGGCGTTGCGTAAGCGTTTACGGTGATGGGGTTCAGGAGTCTCGGAAATATTCTCGGTCATAGGTGCGCCAACGCCCGCTTCGCTTCAAAGTTCAATAATTTACAGGAATAAGAACAAATAGTGAACATTTAACAAGGATCGTCTATAATCCAGTCATGACCGATTCTTCTCCTTCCATGCAGAAGCCTCTTCCCCGCGGGCGCGGAGCGACCCTCAATCCGGCGGGCCGTTTCGAGAAGCTGGACGTCATTCCGGAGCCGGATCCCGATGGCTGGCCTGACGAGGATTTCGATGGAAAGCCTGGCCAGGTCTCCACCAGCGTTTTTATTGACCGGTCGCGCAGCGTCATCGTGCGAAACGACAGCCCCGATGTCGGGTTTGAAACCTCGCTCAATCCCTATCGCGGCTGCGAGCATGGCTGTATCTATTGCTTTGCCCGCCCGACCCATGAATATCTCGGCCTTTCCGCCGGCCTCGATTTCGAAACGAAAATCTTTGCGAAAACGGATGCGCCCGCCTTGCTGCGAAAAGAACTCGCTGCGGCCTCCTGGCGGCCGCAGGCTATTATCATGAGCGGCGTCACAGATTGCTATCAGCCTCTGGAACGCACGCTGCAACTGACACGTGGCTGCCTCTCGGTTCTGGCGGAATGCCGCAATCCCGTCGCGATCATCACCAAGAACGCGCTGGTGACCCGCGATGCCGATTATCTGGGCGAACTGGCCCGCTTCAACGCCGTCGCGGTGAATATATCGGTCACGACACTCGACGGAACGCTGGCGAGAAGAATGGAGCCCCGCGCCTCGCGGCCCGAATTGCGCCTTCGGGCCATTAAAACGCTTTCGCAGGCAGGGATCCCTGTCAACGTGATGATCGGACCCGTTCTCCCGGGCCTGACGGATCACGAAATTCCCCGTATCCTGGAAAGCGCGGCCGACGCAGGAGCGATGACGGCAGGCTATGTCATGCTTCGCCTGCCCTATGGCGTCAAGGATCTGTTCCAAGACTGGCTATCTATTCACTACCCCGACCGGAAAGACAAGGTCCTGAACCGCGTACGGGAAATGCGGAATGGAAAGCTGAACGACTCAACATTCGGCTCGCGTATGCGCGGCAAGGGCGTCCATGCCGACCAGATTGCGGAAATCTTTCATCTTTATCGCAGGAAATACGGCCTTGACCGTCAGCGCCCGCCGCTGTCCATCCATCACTTCAGGCGGCCTTGCCGCGACGGGCAGATGGAATTGTTTTAAACGGAAAGATATTGATCCAGCAGACGCTTTACATCCGTCAGGGATAAAGACTTCATCGCAAAACCGTTCATGCCCGACTCCCGGCAATTTTCACTACCCTTGGTGTCCGCACTGAACCCAAGCAGCAAACCGGGCTGACGATTGTTTTCGCTTTCCCAAGCGCGCATGGCGCGGGCGACATCCGGCCCGCCCATATCGGGAAGCTGGGTATCGATCAGGACGAGGTCGAACATTCCGGCGCTGTACATGCGGACAGCCTCAACTCCCGTCGGTGCGACTTGACACTCGTGTCCAAGCTCATCCAGAACGTACTTCATCGTCAGGGCCGCGGAAGGATAGTCCTCGACATACAGAATTCTGGCCATGCTTTTTTCGCCTTTCCCACTCCTAATACCTGAACAGGCAAAAACATTCCATGGTTTTAATATGTTAGCAATATCAAGCGGCTGGATTTTTATCGCAAAGCGGACTATATTATAGGAATGCCGATCCCGGCACATAAGGAGTTCCAGCCATGATCAGTTTCATCAATAAAATGACCTCGATGCTCCAGGGCAAATCCGACAAGGAAGGCTCTTGCAGCACCGACAAAGGGCAATCCGGTAACAACCAGGGTGACAAATCCGGTGGATGTTGCGGCGGGCACTGCCACTGACCCGACCTTTTGAGGCGCCCCTGCGGGCGCCTCTTTACTTTACAGCGCCTTCAAAACCCATATATCGCCCACCACGTCTTTTCCTTCATCCTGACGCAAAACATGCGTCTGAACCGAAACCGGGACAAATCGTTCCTGAAATGTTTTGTCTATATAAGGACGGCTGTAGGAAAAGCGGTGATCGGCTCCTAAAGCATAATCTTCGCCATCCATCGTCTGCACGGAAAAGCAGAAAATTCCATCTTGTTTCAATACAGCGTGCACACCTTCGGACACACCGGTCAGATCGCCTACATAAACCAGAACATCCGCGGCCAGAACGATGTCATAGAGTGTCCCGCAGGATTTCAGAAAGGCCAGAAGATCTCTTTCATATAAAGACGTATACACCTTTTTTGCCCTGGCTTCCGCCAGCATGGCGGCGGAGAGGTCGACGCCGTCCAGCCTTCCGGCGCGCTCCTGAAACGCCAGACCTGACAGGCCCGTGCCGCAGCCGAGGTCAAGAACGTCCTCCTGTGTCCCCGCAGGTTTGACCGCATCGGCTGCCGCGCGCATGATCTGGGGCACGCGGTAATGCAGCCGCTGGACGAGCGCCTGATCGAATCTTGGAGCGTATTCATCGAAAAGAGATCGGACATAAGCATCGGGCATGGACTGAAGAGGTTTTACAAAGCCTAAAAGAGACAGCTTGATCCGGGCTCCCATATGGTCGTCTGGGTCGATATCGAGACATGTCTGGAACGCTTTTGCCGCGCCTTCCCTGTCGCCTTTTTGCAACAGAATTTTGCCAAGGAAGAACCTTGCGCTGATCCAATCGGGAGAAAGATCGAGCGCCTGGGCCGCCAGATCGGCGGCGGCCTCAAGATCGCCCCTTTCCTCAAATTGCCGGGACAGATCGAGACGCCGGTCGGCCAGAAGATTTCCCGATACAGGATTAAATGCCACGGAGACCTGCCATCCTATCCCTTGGCGGGACTTGCCGCGGCTGAAAATTCCTGGGGGCCGGGCACGATTTCAACCTTGCAGGCTTGTCCCTGTTTTTCAAGCAACCCGCAACGTTTTTCGGCTTCCGCCCTGTCGTTGCCGGGAACCGCGGCGCGCAATTCATATTTACCGCTTTCGGCGGAAAGCAGCGTCTCGGAAGGGCGCGCCAGAAGATGCGCGTTGCCGATCGCGTCATGATAACGGGTCCTGAACTTGTACCACATGACGGACATCAGCGTCCGTGAATTGTAACTTCCCAGATTGATCACAACGATTGCGCCTTTTGCGGCCTGCTGTGTGGAGGCAACTTTTTCCTCGGTCGTCCCGGCCTTGACACGCTCCGCCGGCTCATCCTGTTTGCTGTCGTTTGCAGGAGCAGGTTTTGCAGGCTCTGGCTCTGCAATGATCTCGATCTTGCGGGCAGGATATGTGCCGGCAATTTCGAAATCCGCCTGTTCTTCCCCGGATGGCGTATTGCGGTAGGTTGTTATGACCCGAACGGTACAGGATGTTTTTTCTTCCTGCAGTTTTTCGCAAGCTGTTGCCGCTTGTGCAAGCGTCATCGGTTTTTTGGGCTTCAGGATCAAAACCATTTCTCCTGTTTTCGGGTCCGGTTTGATCTTGGCGATGGGCTGGCCCAGATCGAAGAACGCGATCTCTTTTGCCTTTGCGATTTTCATTTTGTACCACGCCAGGGCAAGCGCGAGCCGCGAATGAAACTGGCCCATCGCCAGCAGCATGCGCTGATCCTGAATATCGTTCGCGCGCACGACCCGCGCCTTTCGTGGACCGCCGGGCGCAGGATTGTCGCTGCGGAAGGAAAAGGCCACATTGCGCCTTGGTTTTAACAGAACGGCCTGCCCGAAATACGTCGAACCGTCCGGCCTGAACGTTACCAGGCGCGGCATCACATAACCCGGAGGGTCGTCCGCCTCAGCGGTCAGGTAATATGTTCCCGGCCGGATCGTACTGATGGACCAGTAGCCGTCCGAAGCGGCAACGGTCGTTTTTTCCACTGTCCCGTCCGGCGCGACCAAGGATATTTTCGCGTTGCGCGCCGGGCGGCGCCCCCCGCCAGGCCCGGCATAGTCGGCCTGTCCATCCATCTCCCCGCCTTCGACGATCGGAAAATCCAGCTTCATCACCGCGCCCGGATGAGGACGGACGGACACGCCTTCAAACAGGCTGATCCCGTACAGGTCTTCCGAAGAGGCCGGATTGACGACGATGTCAGTCAGCCTGTTCTGCTCAAGATCCGGGATGAAGGCGATGCCGTTTTTGTCCGAAACCGCGGTCCGTTGTCCCTGCAGCGCCCTGATCTGGACATCAGGCAGCAATTCATCCCCTTCCTCATAGACCCCGTTGCCGTTCTTATCCATGAAGATGCGCGCCGCGATGCCGCCCGTGCCTGCAAGATATTTGTTGTATATGCCATAACGGTTTGAAATCGGGTCGGCCGCCGCTGAAAAATGGACGTTCACCGCGCCGATGACGTTCTGGTCGCTGTCCACCTGGACGCTGGGGCTGATCGTCGCCACCGCCGTCTGCCAGTTTACGCCGAACGAAACCATCGTGAACGACGGATCGATCAGATGCTCCAGCTGAGCAGTCATGTCTATCGTTTCATTGATGGTGCGGTTATATTCCACGTCGATGCTGTTCAGCCGCGTCTCGGGCATCGTCTGGTAATCGCCTCCGATGCGCCACGATCCGCCATAGGCGAACCCCCTTGCGTCCACGCGTCCCGATGCCGCTTCATTGACCTGACCGCTTCCGCTTTCCGTACGGCTGTACTGGCTTCCGGTGGACAGCACGACGGATCTGAGCCGTGTGGTCAGTCCCGAAGAAAGAATGGTCTGATTGGCGCCGCTGTAAAAATTATTATAGGTCGCGCTCACATTATAGTTCGTGTTTTTGAACATCGACCAGTCGAGCGGGACGGGCCCGCTCAAGGTGGCGCGATAAGAATCTTTTTGCGACGCCCCTTCCAGCGGCGTCGATACATTAAATTCCGGTGAATTGAAGCTGTATTGAAGCAACAGGGATTGCCTGTCGAACGTCCGCCGGGCTGTAAGGACGCCGCCGAAGGAGTAATCCTCTGTATCGAAACCCAGATCCGCATTGAAAAACGTGCCGAAAGCATAGGACGCCAGGCCGCCCTGCGCGAGGGTTCTGTAAGTGCCATCATCAGAGCTGTTGGATTCGATGCCGAAATTGGCAGTGCCCAGTCCGCCGATACCATATTCATAATTCGCGGCTATATGCGGGTCTCCCGTACCGGGAGCCGTGGGGCGCTCCCGCTGCCATGTTGTCAGATCGTTGCGGGTCGCCGTCACATAGTAATGTCCTTCCTGATCCGCAAGCGTCCGGGGATCCACACCGACATGCTTGTGCTTTTCCTCGATTTCACCCTGGGGACCGTAAAAAACGAACTTGAAATCGTTGTCGCCCACAATCAAATCGACTTGGCCGAAATCGTAAAAACCTGTTTCGTCGATGTGCCGTATGTCGATGAATGAATCGTTCCGGTACAGTTCGACATCCCAGCCAGGCTGGCCGTTGCCTTGCAGCCGCGTCGTCGTCTGGTAAGTGCGGTTGTCGAGACGCTGGCTAGTGACGCTGATGCCCTGCTCCTGCCCGCCGCTTCCGATCAAAGGCTGCGATAAAACATCCACATCGCCGAAGGAATAGGCCGTGGCATGCAGCGGGCCCAGAAGATTTCCATCCTGGTCCTGTTTTCCGAATTTGAAGCGGGCGTTGTTGATATAGGGCTTCCGTTGTGTTCCGCCGATAAAAGCTTCCGCGTTCAGGCCGGCGAGATCGCCCTGCAGGATTGTCGACCATGTTCCGCTTTTGAATGCCGCGCTTCCGGGGGAATGCTGGATGCGGGTATTGATGTTCGTATCGATATACGGCAGCGATAACAATGCATAAGGCTGCGCCTGATAGGGCAGCCTGGGCGGCGAATCCCCGAAGGTGGCGCCACGCTGCTTCTGGCTTCTTGCATAAGCCTCTTCTACGGGAAAGGGCTTCAACGTTTTGATCCCCAGGGACAGGTTGGCAAAATCATAGGAAAAGTCCGCACCGAACCATCGCTCCAGGAGAACGGACGATATGAGGATGTCGTTTTCATCCGCTATCATATCGTCAGGATTGATCCGGAACACTTTCCCCTGAATGACGGCTTCGCGCTTTTTTGCATCAAGGGAAAACGTATTGGTCTGGCGGATAAACCATCCTGCCGCGGTTCCCTCGGAAGGCTTGGCCGTAACAGCCAGCCCCGTAGCGGACGCGAAATCGCCCAGAGACATCAAAAGGCGCTTTTTATGCTTGATGCTATAGATGTCCTGGGCTCCGCTGATCTCATCCTTTCCAAAAACGGGGCGGAGCAGCAGCGGCTCGTCGTCGGGAAGGACCGTTTTGGCCTTACGCTCCGCAAGTTCGATTTCACCGGCCCCTGACAGATAAAGATCCGCTTCGTCCATGCTGCCGCCGATTTTGCTGACGAAATCGTCGCCGAGTTCCGAAAGCGCGCGCCGGTCAGGCTTGCCTGCCGGATCGGCGGCAAAGGCATGACGCCAGCCTGTAACGCCGGCGCCCAGAAGCGCAAGACATAAAAATGCCCTTGCAGCGTTATGAATATCGATTCGCCGCGTCATGCCGAACAATGAAAGAATCCACAGCAATTTTTACATTTATTGCGGGATCAGGCAACCCCTCGGCGGACCGTTGCAATCTGCATGCCGTCTGCCAAACCCTTGATGAGAGTCGCCTCTTAAAGCTTTAGGATTCCTTCGATTTTTAATTAAATGATTTTTAATACCTCGGTGCGTATACTAGACTGATATAGCCGGTTGTGGTAAAACAGTGGCTAATGTGCAACCTCTCAAGGATTGGGGAGTTACTATGAATGTTTTGAAAGGACTTCAAAAGACAGCACTGCTCTCGACAGCCGCAGCTGTCCTGGCTTTTGGGGCGACACCAGCGAAAGCGGCCGAAGGGGTTGCCTATCTTGGCCACATCAGCGCCAGTGTGACAAGCCTGCTGAATATCACCGAGGTAGCGCCCATCAAATTCGGCAACTTCTCCATCACATGCCCGAACAACACCTGCGATACGAGCAGCAGCATCGTTTTGTCGCCCGCAGGCACGCGCACCGCAACCCAAGGCGCCAACACATTAACGCTTCTGTACGGTAACGGTTCCGCGCAAGGTGTGGCAAACGGCACGAACTTCGAGACCGCGTCCCAGGCTCCGGGCTTCTACACAGTAAACACCGGTGTGGCCTCAGCTCAGGACGTTTTCATAACATTCGCTGACAGCACGGGTCATATCATTGATGCCAACCACCCTGACAACTACGCCTCCATCACTGGCGGCGCGGGCGGCACACAGGAATTCACTGTCGATACGTTCACAATCGCCCAAGACGATGGCACGACGGGTTATGCAGGCGTTACACCTGCTGCTGACGCTACATATGGCGCACGTGTGACAACCTCTGCCGGTGGCCTTGCCACGGTCAGGGTCGGTGCGACGCTTCATACAACCGTTACAGCTGCTGATTATAGCCCGGGCCCGTATCGGGGCACGTTCTATATTATGGCCAGCTATTAAGCAGGCATTGTCCTCAAAAACCCCTGCAGAGATGCAGGGGTTTTTTCATTTGAACAAATACGCCCTTTCAAAAGGCGATCATGCATATAATATCTTTCACCTGAACGAAGCGGATCTTTATGCGCGTCTGGTTAAGACTGATACTGTTTGCCATACCCTGCATGCCGGCTGTTGCGCTGGCTGCCGTCACGCAGGAGGAACTCGCGCCAATCAAGTTCGGCAATCTGGTCGTCACCGACCCTCCGCCCCAGACGATTGTGCTTGAGCCGGATGGAGATGAAACAGTCAGCGCAGGAATTACCAAGTTTACGGACGGTCAGCCAGGCATCGCTTTGTTGGGCGGCTTCAGCGCGGGTGCAGCGGTCAATGTCACGCTGGTCACCCCTGTGACGGTCCAGATCGAAAAATCCGGGGGGGCCAACTTTGACATTTCCGATTTTACTTTCGATGATCCCGGCGGCAATTATACCGCCGATGGTTCCGGCAACGTCAGAATGCTGATCGGAGCGACCCTGACCACGAACACCGCTGCAGCCGATTACGTCGACGGAGCCTACCAAAACAGTTTTACACTTGACCTGATGGTTAATTATTAAAAACGAAGGAACGAGAATGAGACGGATCGGTTGCGTTATTTTGTTAGCGATTGCGGTTACGGTTTTCTGGTCCGTAAAGCCTGCAAAGGCGGATCTTGGGATCACGCCTGTCCGCATTGTCTTTGAAAAGCGGGGTCGCTCCGCAACGGTCCAGCTGGTCAATCTGACCAATCGCACCAATACCTACCGGATGGGCTGGATCTTCTTGAAGGCCAAGCCGGGAGGGGGATATGAAACCCTGCCCAGCGACGATAAAAACCCTTACAGCGTATCGAAAATGGTCGTTTTCACGCCGCGCCAGGTGACAATAGAGCCGCGAGGACAACAGACGATCCGGCTTTCCTTGCGCAGGCCCGCCGATCTGCCCGTGGGCGAATACCGTGCGCACATGTCTCTGGTCAGGCTGGCCCGGGAAACCCCTATAGAAACCGATCCTAATCAAAAAAGCATCAGCCTTTCTCTCGATGTTAACGTAGGTTTTTCCATTCCCG
>JBDHTS010000068.1:0-12147 GCA_039808845.1 Alphaproteobacteria bacterium
CGCAGTTCATCCAGGTTCGGCGCAAGGCGGACATGGCTCAACACCTCCCCGCCCTTCTGCGCCAGCCCGGTCGAGTCGAGGATGGCGCAATGCTTGCCTTCCAGATGCGCCGCCATGCCCATGATCGCGCCGGTGGTCAGCACGCCCGTGCCGCCGATCCCCGTGACCATGACGTTGCAGGCATGACTCATGACGGGAATGACGGGATCGGGAAGGCCATCGAACGGCCCGTGAACATGCAGGTCCGGCGCGTCGGCAGGCGGCGGGTTGTTGCTATACTGGTGGCTGGATAATGCAGAACTCTCCGCCGTCTGTACCTCCAGTCCTCCCCCTCCTGCGGAGCGGGAGGGGGAGTTAGAGGGGAAGGGCATCTTTTGGACAGAGGCGGCAAGAGCGCCCTCCCCCCCGGCCCCCTTCCCGCTCCGCAGGAGGGGGGAGATAGAATCGGCGGAAGATTTTTTCAATTCCCCGCCCTCCACCGTCACGAAGGACGGGCAGAAGCCTTTCAGGCAGGAATAATCCTTGTTGCACGCCGTCTGGTTGATCTGGCGCTTGCGGCCATATTCCGTTTCCAGCGGCATGACGGAAACGCAATTGGACTGCACCGAGCAATCGCCGCACGCCTCGCACACCGCGCTGTTGATGAAGACGCGCTTCGGCGGATCGGGATACTGGTTGCGTTTCCGGCGGCGGCGCTTCTCGGCGGCGCAGGTCTGATCGTAAATGATGACCGTGCAACCGGGCGTATCCCGCGCCTCCAGCTGGATTTTGTCCATCCAGTCGCGATGATAAACCTGCACGCCCTCCGGCAATTTCCCTCTCCCCCCCGGGGAGAGGGACAGGGTGGGGGGCAGTGCGGCCAGAAACCGGCCTATGGCGTTTCGGAACACCCCCTCACCCCTGCCCTCTCCCCCTGGGGGAGAGGGAGTCCGTTTATAAAGTTCGGGGGTTTCAGAAACGATCCAGCATTTCGCCACGCCCTCCGCCATCACCTGCTGCGCGACGCGCCAGACGGGCAGGTCGCCGTCTACCGACTGGCCGCCCGTCATCGCGACGGCGTCGTTATAGAGAATTTTGTATGTGATGTTGACCTTGGCGGCGACCGCCGCGCGAATCGCCAGCGTTCCGGAATGAAAGTACGTGCCGTCTCCAAGGTTGGCAAAAATGTGTTTGCGCTCGGTGAACGGCGCGGATCCGATCCACGGCACCCCTTCCCCACCCATCTGGGTGCAGAGCGACGAATTGCGGTCCATCCACTGGACCATGTAGTGGCAGCCGATGCCGACCATGGCGAAGCTGCCCTCCGGCACTTTGGTCGAAGTGTTATGCGGGCAGCCAGAGCAGTAATACGGTTTGCGCAATGACGGCGGCGCATAACTTTCCATCTCGCGTTCGTAACGCTCATAGAAAGCGAGCGCCTGCTCGATCTGCGGTGTCGTGTAAAAACGATGGATACGCTGCGCCAGCACGCGCGCGACCATGCCGACCGACTGGTCATTATGCAGCGGCAGCAGACGGTTGCGGTGCTCGTCATATTTTCCGACGACGACCGGGCGGCGCTTTTCATCCCAGTTGAAGATCTGCTGTTTCAGCTGGTATTCGATCAGTTCCCGCTTTTCCTCGACGATCAAAATCTCTTCAAGGCCTTCGACGAAGGCCTGTACGCCTTTTGGCTCCAGCGGCCAGGTCATGCCGACTTTGTACAGGCGTATGCCGATATCGCGCGCGATCTCCTGCGTGATGCCGAGGTCGAGCAAAGCCTGCCGCACGTCGCCGTAGGATTTGCCGGAGGTGATGATCCCAAAGCGCGGGCGCGGGCTGTCCCAAATCACGCGGTCGATATGGTTTTTGCGCGCGAAAGCGTGGCACGCGAACAGCTTGAAATTCTGCAATCGATAATCGATCTGGCGCGGCTGGTCGTTCAGGCGGATATGCAGCCCGCCGGGCGGCATCGTGAACTCGTCGTCTCCCGGCATCAGGATCGTGCGGTTTTCGCGGTCCAGCTCTACCGTGCCCGATGTCTCCACGGTCTCGCTGGTGACTTTCAGCGCCGTCCAGCAGCCGGAATAGCGCGACATCGAGATGCCGAGCAGCCCGTACTCCACGAATTCCTGGATGCTGTAAGGATAAAGCTGCGGAATCATCATGGCGTACAGCGCATGATCCGACTGGCACGGCAAAGTCGAGGATTTGCAGGCGTGGTCGTCCCCGACCAATGCCAGGACGCCGCCAAGCGGGGCCGTTCCCGCCGCGTTGGCGTGGCGCATCACATCGCCAGAGCGGTCGACGCCGGGAGATTTTCCGTACCAGATTCCAAAGACACCATCGACCTTCGCGCCGGGCAGCAGATTGACCTGCTGCGTCCCCCATACGGCGGTGGCGGCCAAGTCTTCATTCACGCCCGGCTGGAATTTTACGCCGAGCGGATCCAGATATGTCCGCGCCTTGATGACCTCACGGTCATATCCCCCAAGCGGCGAACCGCGATAACCGGATATAAACCCCGCCGTATTCAGCCCAGCCGCGATATCCCGCCGCCGCTGCACGATCGGAAGACGCGTCAGCGCCTGCAGCCCGCTCATATAAGCGACGCCGGACTCCAGTTCATATTTATCGTTCAGGGAAACGGAACGCAGAGGCATAACAGAATGATTATACCGCGAAGGGCGCGCCATTGCCGCATGAAAACTTTTACTTTGGATAAAGCCAGTATAAAATTCGGCAACAGCTTTTTAAAGGAGGAGCCATGTTCCGCATCGTTCTGTTTTTTCTTGCTTTGATTTCAGCTTTTTCCCCCGCGACGGCGCGCGCGGAAGAGCGGGCTGTTTCCATTCCGGCGATGGAAACCATGAAACCAGGCGACTACGTCACCATCACAAACGGCAGCGCCCTTGCCGTGCGCCTCGTCGGGCTTAAGGGCGAAGCCGGAGAACCCGCGGCGGCGATCAACATTTCCGCCCCCGGAGGATGCAGCCCCGAGGCAGCGGCGCAGGGATGCCTGGGTCCCCCAGGCTATTCGCAGGACTTCGTGCTGGCGCCGGGAGAGAAAGCCTCGGCCATCGGCATAGACATCACGCTCGATCATCTGGACGGCGGCCATGCGACGCTAAAAATCGCACCGGCCTACGACGAGACGCAGGAAAACCCGGATACCGGGCAAGAGCCCCTTTGCGATTCCTGCGACTTCATGAAATCGAAGGAACAGCATCCCTGATAGACTTCCATCGCCCCGGCTTTTACGCCAGGGCGATGGGGCAGGATCAGTTATTGAATTCTTTCATATCCTGCTTCTGCGCCGGGCGTTTGCCGGCGGCGGGCTCGATTGCCGGAGCAGCTGGAGGCACGGCAGCGTCTGAAGAGGAAAGATCAGAAACGGTCGTCGTCGTTGTGGTCGTGCTGACCGTGCGCTGGTTCAGGCGCGGCGCTTCCTCGCTGGCTTCCGGGTTTTGAACCGGAGCCTTGGCTTTCGGCATCCAGCTCCAGAAGGATGAACGCGCCGTCGTTGAGGCCGCTTCTTCCGCATGCGCCGTGCCGGCAACGCCCAGACCGGCAATCCCCAGAACAGCCGCGCAAAGAACGAGTTTCTTCATCATCTTTTCCTTTTTCATAAGTTAAGAGAGGTTTTCCATACCACCGTAACAGATTCTAATTTTTTGCAAAGGGGTTCTCTCGCGTCCTCAGGAGAATATACTGGGCAGGCCATCGTCGCTCTGACGGAAGGGGGAAGCGCAATGTGTCGTAAGCCGGCATTCCTGTTCGCGATTCTGGCATGCTGTATCGCCGCCCATAACGCCCGGGCCGGAGGATTTTATCTGCAGGAGCAATCCGATGCGGCGATGGGCTCGGCCTATGCCGGGGCGGGCGCGGCGGCGCGGGACGCCAGCATCATGTATTACAATCCGGCGGGGCTGGCGATGCTGGACCGCGCGCAGATCGCGGCGGGCGTCAGCACCCCGGCCGGATGGGCGGACAATACGGATACCGGATCGGCCTTCGCGGGCGCGCCCGTGGGCGGCGGCGATTCCGACGATCCCATGCCCTTCTCCGTTCTGCCGCACGGCTATGCCGCCGCGCCCGTCATGGACGGATTGTGGCTCGGCATCGGAATATCCGCGCCGTTCGGCCTTGCCACCAAATACGATGGCGGATGGTACGGCCGTTTCGATTCCGTGAAAAGCGTCCTGAAAGTGACCGACATCCAGCCCGGCGCCGCATGGCGGCCCGTGGACTGGCTGTCGCTCGGCGCGGGGCTGGACATCCAGTACGCGGACGCGGCGCTGACCAATGTGGCCAGCAATGGCACGTCCGCGGGACCGGCGAAGATCGAAGGCTCGGACTGGTCCACGGGATATAATCTCGGCCTGCTGGCCGAACCGCGCAAGGGGACGCGGCTGGGCCTTGCCTACCGGTCTCCCGTGACGCACACGCTGGACGGAACGATCACCGTGACCGGCGTGCCGGGCTTCAACGAAAACAGCGGCGGCACGGCGAAGCTGCATCTGCCCGGCATCGCCGGACTCAGCTTGGCGCAGGAGATCACGCCGCGCTGGACAGTGCTCGCGCAGGCCAACCGATTCAGCTGGAACCGGTTCGAGGACATCACGGTCATCCGCGACAACGGCACGGTGGCGAAATCGACGGTTCAGAATTTCAGGGATACCTGGAGCTTCGCCCTCGGCGCCGAATACCGGTGGGACGGACGGACGACATTGCGCTTCGGCTACCAGTACGACCAGACGCCAACCAGGGATGAATTCCGCGACACGCGGATACCGGACGGCGACCGGAACAATCTTGCAGCGGGCGTTGGTTATGCCCTCTCCCCCAACCTGACCCTGAACGCCGCCGCCATGCTCGCCCTCATAAAAAGCGAGGATATGAACGTGCGGCGGAACGCCAACCTGGCCGTCATCCACTCGGAACGCGATGATTCCGAAGTCCTCGTGGGGACGGTAGGGTTGGCTTATAAATTTTGAAAGTCGCCAGCTCCTTTGTCATCCCGTTTCCCTTTGTCATCCCCGCTCTCCGCTGCGCTCCGGCGGGGATGACAGAAAGAAAATTTAACATAATTATTAATTGCCAGAATGTATTTGCAATCTATTTTTAACAAATCAATATAAGACATTGATTTAACATACAATAAATTAGATAAAATGCCGCCTAAACTTAAATGGACCTTAAGCCCCCTCCCCGCATACTGGAGACATAACAAACAGGGGCCGGGTCATGTTCAGGGCAATCGCCAGACATATTTTTTCGCCAATCATGCTGATGCTGGGCGTCCCGATGATCATGAGCCTGTCCGACCCCGCCGCGGGCGGCACGATCGGCGGCGCCATCGCCCAAAGCCTCCAGACCGTCGCCAGCCCGCTATCGGCCTCCGATATCGAAAGCTTCACCACGAGCGCGGTCAGCGGCTTCGTCTCCCGCTCCGGCAGATCGCATGGCGGCAGCGTTTACATCAGCGGCGGCGGCCCGATCTTCCTGCCTTATAATTAAAGCTTCAGTTCGCAAATTCTATAAGATTGATTTGTTGCATCTGGATTTGGGGCTAGACTTAATGGAAGTTCTAAAGGTGCGGGGTTGGCTGTAATGACAGCCTGACAAGCCTTGAAAAGGGGATCTCCGGCAAGAGGCATAAATACACCGCCGACTTCTGCGGTATCATTTATCATTTTATTCAATTCATCGAGTGCAGGATTCTGATCTAAATCAATTGGCCACGCTTGTACGCTGCGACCTTCTGCGCTTGGCGCTGGCTGAGGGCCCATGTGTGGTGCCCCTTTATTATGAGCGCTTTCATTAAAAAAAACGCATCCCGAGGCAGACTCGACAGTTCTGTGGGCGGAAATGCCGGCACGCTTGATCCCACCTTCGTATTCAACCCATTCTACGAGAACAGCGCCTGTATCTTCCATATTTTTGTCCCTGTAACTTATATTGCAATCCCACCGAAATATAACATTATGATAGCAATTCAAGTCCAGCTTTATTTTGTTTCTTCAAAGAGTTCCCGGCCGATCAGCATCCGGCGGATTTCGCTGGTCCCGGCCCCGATTTCATAGAGTTTCGCGTCCCTGAGCAGCCGCCCGGCCGGATATTCGTTGATATAGCCGTTGCCCCCCAGGCACTGGATGGCGTCGAGCGCCATTTTCGTGGCCGCCTCGGCGCTTAAAAGAATGCACCCGGCGGCGTCCTTCCGGGCCGTCTCGCCCCGGTCGCAGGCCTGCGCCACCGCATAAACATAGGCCCGCATGGCGGAGGTCGTGGCGTACATGTCCGCCAGCTTGCCCTGGATCAGCTGGAACGCGCCGATCGGCTGGCCGAACTGCTCCCGCTCATGCACATAGGGCAGAACGATATCGAGGCAGGCCTGCATGATGCCAAGCGGCCCGCCGGACAGGACGACGCGCTCATAATCAAGGCCGGACATCAGGACGCGGACGCCCTTCCCCTCTTCGCCCAGAACGTTCTCCGCCGGCACCTCGCAATCCCGGAACACCAGTTCGCAGGTATTGGAGCCCCGCATGCCCAGCTTGTCCAGCTTCTGCGCGGTCGAAAACCCCGCCATGCCCTTTTCGACGATAAAGGCCGTGATCCCTTTCGACCCCGCCGCCGGATCGGTCTTGGCATAAACGACCAGCGTGTCGGCGTCCGGCCCGTTGGTGATCCACATCTTGATCCCGTTCAGGACATACCGTCCGCCTTTCTTCTCGGCACGCAGTTTCATGGAGACAACATCCGAGCCCGCACCCGGCTCGCTCATGGCCAGCGCGCCGACATGCTCGCCGGAAATCAGTTTCGGCAGGTATTTCGCCTTCTGCGCCGCATTGCCGTTGCGATAGATCTGGTTGACGCACAGATTGGAATGCGCGCCGTAGGAGAGCGCGACCGAGGCGGAAGCGCGGGAAATCTCCTCCATCGCGATCACATGGGCGAGATATCCCATATTCGCGCCGCCGTATTCCTCCGCCACCGTCATGCCGAGCAGGCCCATGCCGCCGAACTTCTTCCACAGATCGGCGGGGAACAGATTGTCGCGGTCGATCTGCGCAGCGCGCGGCGCGATCTCGGCCGCCGCGAACTTCCGCACCTCCTCCCGCATCATCTCGATGGTGTCGCCGTGGGGGAATTTTAAGGACTGGCTGGACATGGGTGCTCCTGACTGAAATGTCAGGATAAAACGTCACGCTGTCTTTGCCAATGGGGTGAGCCGCAGGAGCGTAAAGGATCAGGTGCGTTCCGGGGTTACCGAATAAATAACAGGTTTTCCTTCAGAACGGAGCGATGTCACGATGCGCCGCCCGGTCGCGCCTATTCCCTGAAAATAAAAGGCCTGGTATTGGGTTCCGGGCTCAAGCCTGATCGTCTCGATATGATGGCTGGCATTGTCGAAAATGCCGCTCAGATCAGGTTCTATTCTTTTGCCCCAGACCCAGCTCGTTATTTCATCGCAGCCATCCGTCGAGCGCCGTTTAACAATCCGGCGCTCGTTGATTTGTATGCGGACCGATTCACTCATTGGGTTCTGTGTCAAAACGAATTCGGGAGTTCCGTTGTCATTCTCAGCGCCGCATTGAAAAACAATGAAGTCCAGCTCGTTGTTCGGACGGGGATAGGTCAGATGGTGAACGGAGGGCAGAAGGCTGGTCATGCGGCGAAAAAATGCGCCCTGGATTTTTTCCCGGTTCCGGTAATGCGCCTTTTCATCGTCGCCGAGATTTTTGATCATTTCACGCGCGTTCGCGTCGACCATGTCCAACGCGTCTTTACGGACCGAATATCGATCTCCGTGATAATACGTCAGGAGAGAAGCTGTAAACGTACGATCCAGAGGAACGGCTTCCGGCGTTTTCTCATACAAGGCAATGTCTGCCAGCAGACGGGCATGAAACGCCGTTGCCAGACGATTAGTGCGTTCCAGCCACCGGCTTATGCGTGGATCGATCGTTTCCATATTTTGGGATTAGCACCGTTTCGCCTGGAATGCAAATTTTACCGCAACGCTTATTGAGCATTCAGGTTGGATTCGTCATCCCGGCGAAAGCCGGGATCCAGAGGTGCGGGACTCAATCTAAAAATTTACGCCTGTTGCTCTGGGCCCCGGCTTTCGCCGGGGTGACGATGCAGAGGGTTTGGCCTAATGCAGATTGGGTGTCTCAGAACTGGCTCGGATCCCTCCGCTCCGCTGCGGGATGACAGACAGAAAATTACCGCATCTCCAGCATCCTGTTCCCGGAAGCATAGCGCCACAGGCCGCGATTGAAGATCATAACGGCAATCGTCATATACATGACCGACGC
Source organism: Alphaproteobacteria bacterium (assembly GCA_039808845.1). Lineage (GTDB taxonomy): Bacteria > Pseudomonadota > Alphaproteobacteria > Micavibrionales > Micavibrionaceae > JBDHTS01. The sequence goes on from JBDHTS010000068.1 coordinate 8,304, forward strand.
TGCGGCAAGGCCCAGGAACAGCCAGACATTTCCTGTCTTGAACGCCTCCACCGGAACGAAGGCGACGAAGCCTGCGGGGACGAGTGTCAGCAGAAGGATTTTCACCATGCCGGGAAAGCCGTTCTGCGGATAGGTGGAGACGATGGTGAACGTCTCCAGCAACTGGTCGTTCAACCGCCCGGCCTGGCTGAAAAACAGCGGCAGACAGTTGATGACCAGCGTCGTCGCCAGGATGACCAGCCCCGAGCACAGGCCGCACAGCGTCAGCAACAGAAGTTGCCAGACATCGCAATGCGCGAACACCACCCATAGCAAAGGCGCAGTGATCATGTCCCCGAACCCGGCGGCGCGGCCTTCCCGGAACATGAGCCCCGGCAGCGGATGGCGCGGCCGCCCCAGATAGATATCCAGCTGCCCCTCCCCGATCATCCGCGCCATGTCGAGCGTGCCGCCGCTGAACAGGAAGGCGATGCCGAAGGAAAAGGCGGCCATGCCATACATCACGGCGACATCCGCCAGCCCCCACCCTTTCAGCGACGAAAAGTTGGAGAAATAGACGACCCAGGACATGAACATGATAATGTTCTGCAGGAACATGAACACGCTTAATGAATAAAAGGCGCGCCTGTCCTGCATCGCTGTTTTCAGGGCCGGTGGGATCAGCAGCAGTATATATTGGATGGTTTCACGGATCGTCTTCATCTCAAAACCCTCTCCGCATGATCGTCCGCGCCGCCGCGCGTTGCACGGCGAAAGCCAGCGCCGTCGTCACAGCCAACCAGAATCCCTGAGCCGCGAACCCCGCCGCAACCGTCCAGCCGTCAGGATCCAGCGCCAGCCTGCCGGAAACATAAAGGATCGCCGGATACGGTGTGACCCAGGCGGCAGCCTGAAGCCAGTGCGGATATAGGCTAAGCGGCAGCAGCAGCCCGCCCAGCAGAAAACAGAATTTCTGCGAGATCCACATGGCGGGCCGCGCATACGGTCCCCAGACCTCGAACACGCCCAGAATGCCGTAAATGGTGCTGTGGATGGCCGCGCCCAGCAGGACCGATACGGCGAAGAACGGCAGCATCGGCAGGCTGAACGGCATCGTCCCCGTGAATAGCCAGCCCAGCACAAATCCCGCTGTCATGAACGCCGACGCCCGGACCATGCGCTGCCCCGCCCATTCCGCCAGCTTGACCTGCATATAGGAAACAGGCCGCTGCAGCGACGCCGTGAACTGCCCGTCCAGAACGTCGCTCCGTACTTCGGAGAAGGTGTAGCCGCCAATAAAGGTCGTCATTTCGGTCAGCACGAGATACCAGATCAGCCCCGCCGCATCGACGCGCAGGCCCTTCGGCAGTTCATGCAGCGGCGTCGCATGAAAGATGCTGGCGAACACCGCCACCAGCAGCGCATAGGTCACGACCGGCACCGCGATCGCAAACCGCTCATGCGCCGCCCGCCGCGCGCCGAAAACGGCTAATCCCGCTGTCGCGCTTATGCTCATCATATCCTCCTCTTTAACCTTATAGAATATTCCCCCTCAATCCCCCTCCGCTACGCAGGAGGGGGAGGTTTACTGCGCGATAGACACAGATCGATCCAGAACCGTTTCGTCGGCCCCGAAAATCCATAGATATCGCCCACGGTGTCCTCGTAAACGCCGCCGTTGTTCGAAATGATTTTTTCAGACGCCAAATTGCCCTCATGACAAGTCAGGCGCAGCCGGTCGATGCCATACCCGATGGCGCGATCCTTGACCAGGGCAAGGGCCAATGATCCGTATCCCTGTCTTTCATATTTTGGACGGATCCCATAGCCCACATGCCCGCCGAAATCACGCAGCAGAGCGCTCAGCTTCAAACGGAAAGACACGCCGCCGATAAACGCTCCGCCATCCGTCAGCCACAACATCTCGTGGGGCACGAAGGGATGTTCGCTGCCGTCCGGCGCGGTGAACGATCCCTGCCTCTGTTCGTTCAGCTTGGCCAGATGCGCCGCGGGATCCGCTATGAACACTTCGATCTCCGTCCGCGTGGCCCTGGGCTGGATGCCGATATGATACCCCTCCTCCAAAGCCTCGATATAACTGTCGAAAGTTTCGAGCGACGGAAAATCCAGTTTTACATTTTTCCTGTCCATTTTTTTCCTCTATCTCTGATATTCCCCCTCCTGCGAAGCGGGAGGGGGGCTTTCTTCACAGTATCGAATGCAAAGAATGCCCTCCCCCTTAATCCCCCTCCCGCTTCGCAGGAGGGGGAGATTTAGTGGACCAGCGATTCTCCGTACAAATCCCGGATGATCGTCTCCAGCGGCACGTTTTCTATCGAGAGATCGCGCACCGAGAGAGTCCGCAGCGCCTCGCCCACCACCTGGTCGATCCGCGCCTTTGCGGGGTCGAGGGCCAGCGTCACGCGATGGCGTTCGCGGCCTATCACGGTCGCGCCGTCGAAATCGGCCGCCGGTTCTTCCTCGTCCGTGACCAGCGTGACCTGCCTGCCGGACAGGAAATCGGCGCGCAACGCGGCCAGCGGCTTGTCCAGCAGGATGCGCCCGTGGTTGATCAGGACGACCCGGTCGCAGATTTCCTCGATATCGCCCGTGTCGTGGCTGGTCAGGACGATGGCCGTATCCTCCTGCTCCGCCAGATGCTTCAGATGTTCGCGCAACAGCGCCTTTGCCGTGACGTCCAGCCCGATGGTGGGTTCGTCGAGGAACAGGATTTTCGGCCTGTGCAGCAGCGCCGCCGCAATCTCGCACCGCATGCGCTGGCCCAGCGACAGGCTTTTCACCGGCTGGTCCAGGAACGCGCCGATCTGCATCACATCCATGATGTGCGCAAGGCGGGACGCGGCGGCGCGAGCGTCGAGGTCGTAGATTTTCGACAGCAGCCCGAAACTGTCCCGCACCGGCAGATGGTACCAGAGCTGCGACCGCTGGCCGAATACGATGCCGATCTCCCGCGCCAGGTCCTGTCGCCGCTCCCACGGGACATAGCCCGCGACCGTCGCATGGCCGGCGGTCGGGTACAGAATGCCCGTCAGCATTTTCAGCGTGGTGGATTTTCCTGCACCGTTCGGGCCGATGAACGCCACGCGCTCGCCCGCCGCAACGGCGAAGGACACGCCGTCGACAGCGCGGAACGACTCCGCGTTCTTCCGCTCGAAATGCCGGGTCAGGTTTTCGACCTGAACGATCATCGTTCCTCTCCTTAGTTTCTCAGGAGCGGCGGACGGGAACGGATTTTGGAAGAAAAACGAAACTGTCAGCCGCCTCGAAAGGGTTGACAGGTATAAAGTCTAGAATATACCGCCAACCATGCCGCACGCAGAGTATCCGGGATTCATAAGAGTCCCCGATACCCGGCATACATCACTGGTATGCCAGGCTCGTCCTGCGGTTTTTTCAACGTTATGCGTCAACATGGTTACAATACATCCTTAAGCTGTCAGTGAAACACAAGCCGCCGGGCTTTGCCAGGAAATTTTTTATCCTGCGCTTTCACCGGAACGGCGGACATAAGCCAGCTTCGAAACCGGCTTCCGTCCCAGCTTGTTCGATATCCACCATGCCGTTTCGATGACCTTGTCCAGATCGACGCCGGTGTCATGGCCGAGGCCGTTTAACAGATAAAGCACGTCCTCCGTCGCCACGTTACCGGTCGCGCCCATGGCGTAGGGGCAGCCGCCGAGGCCCGCGACGGAGGAGTCGATCACGGTCACCCCTTCCCGCAATCCCGCGTAAATATTCGCCAGCGCCTGGCCATAGGTATCGTGGCAATGCAGAGCCAGAGCGCCGACCGGCACCTGCTTCGTCACCGCCGCCAGCACCGCGCCGATCCCGTTCGGTGTGCCGA
>JBDHTS010000069.1:0-12129 GCA_039808845.1 Alphaproteobacteria bacterium
AGGCGGACGCACCGGCGAAGGGCTGGCCATCGACGAGGCGGAAATCAATTTCTCCGCTAATGTCGACGACAAGTTCGCCGGAAAGATCACGGCGTCGCTGGCGGAGGAAGACGGCGAAACGGAGATCGAGCTGGAAGAGGCTTATGTGCGCACGCTGGGCCTTCCTTACGGGCTTGGGATTACGGCGGGACGGTTTCTCGCGCCCATCGGCTATATCAACGAGCATCACCAGCATACGGACGATTTCGCCGACCGGCCCTTGCCGAACCGCGTGTTCCTCAACAACAGCTACAAGGACGATGGCGTTCTGGCGTCCATTATTCTGCCTACCGAGCTGTATTCGGAAATCGGGGCGGGAATCGTGCGCGGGAACGACTTTCCCGGCGGCGGGTCGGACGGCAACGATCCCGGCGCGTGGATGGCCTATGGCAGGCTGGGCGGCGATATCGGCGACAATCAAAGCTGGCTTGCCGGACTCTCTACCCTTCAGGCGCGGCCTGGCGAACGCGGCGGCAACGACGACGCGGTGCTGTTCCACGGCGACAGCGACCTGTATGCCGCCTCGCTGCGCTATGTCTGGAACCCGACCGGCAACGCGAAGGAACAGGAGGTCGCGCTCCAGGGCGAGTATTTCTGGCGCAGGGAAGACGGCACGTATGAGGACGCGGATGCCGGAACCGGCGCCGTCGATTACGACGGCGGCCAGAGCGGCTGGTACGCGCAGGGTGTTTATAAATTCGCCCCGCAATGGCGGATCGGCACGCGGTACAGCCGCCTCAATTCCGGCGGTATGCCGGACGGGCTGACTGGCAGCGCGCTGGACGATGGCGGGCACGATCCGTGGAACGCCGCCGTCATGGCCGACTGGTCGAACAGCGAGTTCAGCCGCGTGCGCCTGCAATACGGCCATGAAGAACCGGCATCCGGCGAAAAGGATGACCAGGTGATCCTGCAATACATCATGAGCATCGGCGCTCATCCTGCCCACAGCTTCTGAGAGGAAAATGACAATGCATATATTCAATAGAAAATTCCGATCCGTCACCCCCGCGAAGGCGGGGGGCCAGAGCCACATCCGCGATCGGCGCAAACGACTCTGGATGCCCGCCTTCGCGGGCATGACGATGGTGTTTGCGGCGATGATGCCCGTACGCGCATCCGCCGCCGTCAACGTCTTCGCCTGCGAGCCGGAATGGGCGGCGCTGGCGAAGGAGATCGGCGGAGAGAATGTGTCCGTCACCGCCGCCACGACGGGCAGCGAGGATCCGCATCATGTGCGGGCGAAACCCAGCCTGCTGGCCGCGATGCGGCGGGCCGACATGGTGTTCTGCACCGGCGCGGGATTGGAGGCCGGATGGCTGCCCGTCCTGATGCAGCAGGCGGCTGGAGCGTCCGTCCAGCCGGGTTCGCCGGGCTATCTGATGGCGTCGTCTTCGGTGCGGATGCTCGGCGTGCCGGAAAAGGTGGATCGCGCGATGGGCGACGTGCATCCGGAAGGCAACCCGCATATCCAGACCGATCCGCGCAACATCCTGGCGGCGGCGAAGGATCTGGCCGGGCGGCTGGGGCAGGCCGATCCCTCCAACGCGGCGGCGTATCAGGACAACCTGTCCCGCTTCGCGCAGTCCTGGCAGGCCAGCATCGCCCGATGGGAAAGCGGGGCGGCGGCGCTGCGCGGCCTGCCCGTCGTCGTGTATCACGACGAATGGGCGTATATGAACCGCTGGCTGGGGCTGAAGGAGGTCGCGACGCTGGAGGCGAAGCCGGGCGTGCCGCCGACGCCGTCGCATCTGCGGGATGTCCTGGCGGCGGCGAAAGGCAGCGGGGTGAAGATCATCCTCCTCTCCCCGTTCGATAACGACGAGGCGGCGCGCTGGCTGGCCGGGCAGACGGGTGCGCAAATCGTGCGCCTGCCCTTCACGGTCGGCGGCGCGGAAGGAGCGGACACGCTGGAAGCCGTGTTCGCGCAGACGCTGTCCCGGATCGGACAGGCCGTGCCGTGAGCGAGGGCCTGTTCACAGGCGGGATGCCGGGGCTGATCGCCCCGGCGCTCGCCGCCGGATTACTGGTCGCGGCCACGCATGTGCCGCTGGGGCGCGAGGTTTTAAAGCGCGGCATCATCTTCCTGGATCTCGCAGTGGCGCAGATCGCCGGGCTGGGAGCGGTGGCTGCGTCCGTTCTGTTCGGATGGCAGGGATGGAGCCAGCAGGCGGCGGCGTTCGTCTGCGCCCTTGCCGCGGCGATGGGATTTTCCAGGCTGGAGCGAAAGAATCAGACTGTGCAGGAGGCTTTCATCGGTTGTTCCTTCGTCATGGCGGCATCGCTGGCCATCCTCCTGTTCGCGGGCGATCCGCATGGCGGGGAGGAGGTGAGCAACCTGATGGCCGGGCAGATTCTGTGGGTGCGATGGCCGCAGATCGCGGCGGCGGCATTCGTTTATGTTCCCGCGCTGGCCGTTCTGCTGCTCCTGCCCGATCTCGCGCGGCGGCATTTCTATCTGCTGTTTGCCGCGTGCATTACGGTGTCGGTGCAGATGGTCGGTGTCTACCTCGTCTTCGCCTCGCTGATTTTGCCGGCCATGGCGTCCAGCCGGTTCCATGGCCGGCGCGGGCTGGCGTGCGGATATGGGATTGCGGCGGCGGCTGTCGCGGGAGGGTTGGCGGTATCGGTCCTGACCGATCTGCCGTCCGGTCCGGTCATGGTTTGCGGATTCGCCGCCGCGGCGTCAGGCTTTTATTTTCTGGCGCGCTGTCAGGGATAGAGCATTTCCCTCGACCAGCCGGATTTGCCCGCCTTGTAGACCAGACGGGTATGCAGGCGGAACGCGCCGTCGTGCCAGAATTCCATCCGGTCGGGTCTGATGCGGTAGCCGCCCCAGTGCGGCGGGCGGGGGATGGCCGCGCCGCCTTCATATTCTTTTTCCAGCGCGGCAACCCTGCGCGCCAGCAGCGTGCGCGATTCCAGGGGGCGGGATTGTTGCGAGGCCCATGCGCTGATGCGGCTGCCCATAGGCCGGCTGTTGTAATAGGCGTCGGACTCGGCGTCCGAAACGAAGTCTGCGGACCCTTCCACGCGCACGGAGCGGCCCAGCGTTTTCCAGTGGAAGCAGAGAGCCGCCACGGGGTTGGCCTTCAGCGCCTCGCCCTTGCGGCTTTCGCGGTTGGTGTAAAAGACAAAACCGTCTTTATCGACGTGTTTCAGCAGCACGATGCGGACGGATGGGCGTCCGCCGGCGTCCACTGTGGCCAGCGCCATGGCGTTAGGGTCATTGATTTCGGAAGACACCGCGTCCTCCATCCATGCTTCGAACAGGGCATACGGATCGCCGGGGCCTTCGGCCGCCGTTTCAAGTTTTTTAATTATGTCATCATCTGGCATGAAAAAACCGCCGCCGCGCCCTTTTTTTCCCATCTTTTCCCTATACATCGATATGTGCTAAGGAATGTCAACATTCCGGGACTCAACAACATAAGGTTTTTGCACCAATGAGAAAGTTTGTTTTGATGACGATGGCCGTGGCTTCCCTGGCGCTTTCAGGATGCGCCACAGACGGTTACGGCGGCGGTCCCGGAAGCTGGGGCACGAAGGAGACTGTCGGCACGGGCGTGGGCGCCCTGGCGGGCGGTCTTGCCGGTTCCCAGATCGGCAAGGGTTCGGGCCAGCTGTGGGCGACCGGCGCGGGCGTCCTGCTGGGCGGCCTGCTCGGCAACTCCATCGGCGCGTCGCTGGACAAGGCGGACCGGGCTTATGCGGCCCAGGCGCAAAACAGCGCCTATAACGCGCCGATCGGCCAGACGATTACCTGGAACAATCCGCAATCGGGCAATTCCGGCACCTATACGCCGGTGCGCGACGGCCGCAGCTCCTCGGGCGCTTACTGCCGCGAATACCAGACGACGGTCGTCGTCGGCGGACGCAGCGAGCGCGCCTATGGCACTGCCTGCCGCCAGCCGGATGGCAGCTGGCAGGTCGTGAATGGCTGATCCGTTTCAGAGAATGTGATAAAAGGCTGCTGCAGAGCAGCCTTTTATTTTTTCCGGGCCACGCATGAATTACCGCCATATCTATCACGCCGGGAATTTTGCCGATGTGTTCAAGCATATCGTGCTCATGCTGGCGCTCGAACATCTCCGGAAAAAGGAGAAAGGTTTTTTCGCACTGGATACGCATGCCGGAACGGGGAAGTACGATCTGGAGTCGGAACAGGCGGGCAGGACGGGCGAAGCGCTGGAAGGTATCGGGAAATTGTGGGGCCAGAAAAACCTGCCTGACATTGCAGCCCGGTATCTTTCCATCGTGCGTGAGCTTAACCGGGGTAAGGATTTAAAAATCTACCCGGGATCGCCGCTGATCATGCAAAAGTTCTTACGTCCGCAGGATCGGATGGCGGTCAACGAATTGCATCCCGACGATGTACGGACATTACGCAAGACAATGGGCAACGCCCCAAATCTTCGCGTTGAAAACATGGACGGGTATGCCGTTCTGAAAGCCTTCGTGCCGCCTCTGGAACGCCGTGGGCTGGTTCTGATCGATCCGCCGTTTGAAGTTCGCGACGAATTTTGCCGCATGGTGGAAGCCTTGCGGCAAGCCTACAGGCGATGGGCGACGGGTATGTACCTGTTCTGGTATCCGATCAAGGACATGAAGGATATAGTGAGTTATCACAAGGCAATCGCCGGGATGGGTATTTCCGATTGCCAGGCGTTCGATTTTACCCTGCGTCCCGTCAAAGACTCTTCTGTTTTAAACGGGTGCGGGATGCTGGCGGTCAATCCGCCCTGGACTCTGAAGACTGATCTGCAAACAGTCATGCCCGCGCTGGTGCAAATTCTGACGGACAGTCAGGGCGCCTTTCGTGAAACAGAGATCGCTGCAGAGGCTTAAGGGAACAGCTGCGTTCCGTTGATATTGGCCATCGCAACCTGTGACGGCAGCGGTTCGACATAGGCCGGTTGTTTTGGATAGGTCGCACCATTGAATTTAAGGGCAACATCCTTGGCGGCCCATCCGGTCCGCCCCGACACGCGCATGACAATGTCACGCCATCCGTTCGTACGCGTATCGCTGAGCAGAAGAGGGCCGCGCACAGGAGATATTTCCGACAAAACGGAGAATTGTTTTTCCTCGGCCTTGAAAATGACCATCCGGCAGCCATCGACCGTGCACCAGCTATAGAAAGGGCTTTCGAGCAGAATAATCCCTTCGCGGCGCCCATCGCCATCAAGATCTTCCCGGCTGTATTCATATTGACTGCTCTGGGGGCCCTTGCAGGCGTCCAGATACATTTTCACAGCATCCTGAAAAACACCATCGCTCAGATCCGCCACGGTTTGTTTGGGCGGACCGTGGGAGGCTCTCGACGTCTGCTGAACCGTGCCGCAAGCGGCCAGGGTCATCGACACGGAAACCAAAAAAAGGCGGAACATGATGTGGCGTGTCATGATCAAAGCCCATTTATATCGTCGTCATCAGTATTTCGTTTCGGCAGCTATGCCACAATACTCAACGGGATTTTTTACACAATATTTTTATCTTTTATAACGGATACATCAGGGACAGATATTTCTCCCCGCGATCGCAGAGAAAAGTCAGGATGTTTTTAATGGCCGGGTTTTTGCGCCGGATTTCCCGTGCGGCCCACCAGTTGGCGCCGGAGGACGGTCCGACAAACAATCCACGCTCGCGGGCCAGCTTCTTTGTCTCTTCAAGGGCGACAAGGCTGTCGACATGGATCACTTCGTCGACTTCGCCTTTGTGCCGCTGATAAATAGTCGGGATAAAACCGTCTGAGATGCCTTCGATATTATGGTCGCAGACGATGCAGCATTCAATGGTGCGCGATTCCGTCGGCTCCATCGCGAAAACCTTGAGATCCGGGTTATGCCACTGCTTCAGAGCCTGAGCCGTGCCGATCAGGGTACCGCCTGTTCCGACGCCCTGGACGACGGCATCGATTTTCAGGCCAGGTGGCAACTGGGCGATAATCTCACGGCCCAGCCATTCCCGGTTTTCCTCGACGTTCCATTCATTGTCGAATTGTTGCGGGCAGTAGCATCCTGGTTCATGACCCATGCGGATGGCCTCCGAGCGGGCCTCGTTGACCTGAAAATGACCCACAAAACGGATCTCCGCCCCGAAACCGCGCGAAATCTGAACGCGTTCGTTGGTGTAGCCTGCGGGGATCATGACAATCATTTTATAACCCTTCGCCGCCGCGATCATGGCAAGGGCGTTTCCGGTATTGCCGCTTGTCGCCTCGACGATCGTACCGCCGGGTTTAAGCAGGCCGTCCGCTTCCGCGCGCTCGATCATGTACTTCGCCATGCGCGCCTTGATCGAACCTGAAGGGTTCTGGAACTCCGCCTTGGCATAAATGCCCTCGCCCAGATCGAGCAGAGGCGTATTGCCTACGGTATCGAGAATGCTGCCAGTGATGGAAGAAGAGGAATGATGCATAGATCTGGCTTTCGATTGATTCGGTTATAACCGGTTTGCTGAAGATGAGTAGGGCGTGAAACGCGATTTTGCGTTTATCCACAATAATAACATGACTTATTGAACATTACGGAATTTTAAAGCGGGCTGAAGCATTGGTTATCCAAAGCTGCATCATTGACAGGCAGGAGAGATGACCATGCATACTGTTGCCGCTCAGGATATTCCGAACTATAGATTCGCCGCCTTCACCGCGCTTCAGGAGGCGGAAAAGTCATATGAGAGAGTCATCCTTCCCACAGCGGGCGAAGGTCTGTTCGAAAATGAAACGGTCGGGCTTTTCATGCGTCACCTGCGCCAGGTTCCGAACAGCCGTATGGATATTAAAATCCTTTCGGCCATACAGTTCACGGCAGACAGCATGAATAACAGCGACGCGCTCGTTTCCAAAACGCTGGTGGATATGGGGCTGCGTGCGCCGCGTCAGGCTTTTCCGGCAGGCTTCCTCGATTTTATCGACCGGAGCTTTGCCCGCCGGTGCTGGGATTTCAGCGATACGCCCCCGTCCTCCATCGCCGCTTTGAAGGACCACTGGGATAAAATCGGCGAAAATGTCTTTGCGGGCTGGATGGGGAGCGACAGAAGAAGCTATAGCTACGCGTGACGTTCAGTCATAATCCTGTCATAATCCCATGGATTGATTGGCATTTGTATTTTTAAGGGATCAATCATGGCTGCGTTTATGGATGCCTGGAAAGTCAGCGAAAAGGATTTTCCGCAGAAGGGATCTGTTTCAGACAAACTGGAGTTCTGCGTTCGCTACGCCATTTTGGCTCCCTCCGTCTATAACGCCCAGCCCTGGTATTTCAGAATTAGCGGCAATCGTTGCTCCGTTCACGCCGATCGCCGTCATGCTCTGCCGGTCATCGATCCGGACGATCGCGCCCTGACCATGAGCTGCGCGGCGGCCGTCTATAACCTGCGTCTGGCCGTACGGTATTTCGGATATCGGGAGACGGTGGATTTTCTGCCCGATCCATCCGATGAAAGTCTGCTGGCACGGATCACGATGGGCGAGGCCGGGAATGCACCCGACGCGGAAACCGAGACGCTGTTCAAAGCCATTACCAAACGCCATACCAACCGGGGCATTTTTATGGAGCGCGCCGTGCCGGAGGAAGCCCTGCGTGCTCTGCAATCCGCCGCGTCGAAGGAAACGGGCTGGCTTCATATCTGCGTGCCGGCGGAACGCCGCGCCGTTCTGCGTATGGTGGCGGAGGCGGATCATGTGCAATCCGGTGACAAGCATTTCCGCCGCGAGCTGGCCGCCTGGACCGATCCACGCCGGGAGCGGGGCGGGGAAGGGATGGCCCATCTCGGTTTGAAATACAGGGATGTGATCAACCGCCTGACACCCACCATTGCGCGGCGTTTTGAAAGCGCGGACGGTGTGGCGGCGGATGAAAACGCTCTGGATCGCGGGTCGCCGGTTATTGCCATCCTGGGAAGCAGCAAAGGCGGGGCGCTGCAGCGGCTGATGGCCGGGCAGGCGATGATGCGGGTCATGCTTCAGGCTGAAACTTTGGGGCTGGCGGTCTCTTCGCTGAGTCAGCCCTGCGAGGTGCCTGCCCTGCGGTTGATGCTGCATGATGAGCTGGAGCTTCAGGGGCGGGCCCAGATGATCCTCCGGATCGGTTACGCCGCCCAGAAAGCCGTCTTTTCCCCGCGCCGCCCAATCGCGGATGTGATCGAATATGAAGGCGGGATCGGTGGCCTGAAAAAAGCGGCCAATGACAGCCTGAAAAAGGGCTTGCTGAGCGGGTTTGGTCTGTTCAGGAAGAAATAACGGTTCTCATTTAAGCTTGATATTTCCGGCAAACCCCTGTATATCCGCCGCACTGAGTAAATTCACATGCGGGAAGCGGCAGAAACCTGCCATCCGGTGTTTCGGTAAGAAACTCCTTTTTCCCGCAGAGGTAACAACCGGAAAAAGGAAAGATTTCATATGCCTATGCCTGATTTCACGATGCGCCAGCTGCTCGAGGCCGGCGTTCACTTCGGTCACCAGACCCGCCGCTGGAACCCCAAGATGAAGCAATACATCTTCGGTGTCCGTAATGGCGTGCACATTATCGACCTGCAACAGACCGTGCCGATGCTCGATCGCGCTTTGAAAGCTCTGCGCGACATTGCCGCCAATAACGGACGTGTGCTGTTCGTCGGCACCAAACGTCAGGCGCAGGATCAAGTCCGCGAGGCGGCCAAGCGTTGCGGCCAATACTATGTGAACCACCGCTGGCTTGGTGGCATGATGACCAACTGGAAGACGGTTTCCGGTTCCATCGCCCGCTTGCGCGAATTGGAGTCCATTCTGGATGGAGATACCTCTGGCTACACGAAAAAAGAAACCCTGATGCTGACCCGCGAGCGGGAAAAGCTGGACCTGTCCATCGGCGGGATCAAGGAGATGGGCGGTCTGCCTGACGCGCTGTTCATCATCGACACCAACAAGGAAGACATCGCGGTGCACGAGGCGAACAACCTCGGCATTCCGGTATTCGCCATCATCGACACGAACTCCGATCCGAAAGGCATCGACTTTCCGATCCCTGGCAACGATGATGCCTTGCGCGCCATCGAACTATACTGTGAACTGGTCTCCGGCGCGGTGCTTGACGGGCTTCAGACAAGCCTGAGCCGTTCGGGCGCAGATCTTGGTGCTTCCGAAAACCCGGTCGAAAAGCTGCCCGAGGGCAAGCGCCGGGGCGGACGCGGCAAAGGCAAGGCAGCCGAAGGCGAAACCGAGGCGAAAGCCGCCGAGGAAGCGCCTGCCGCCGAAGCGGAAGAGCCGAAAAAAGCCGCCCAGGCTTAATCAGGTGTAACTTTAAAAATACGAGGACGATATGGCTGAGATCACTGCATCGATGGTCAAGGACCTGCGCGAAAAAACCGGCGCGGGCATGATGGACGCGAAAAACGCCCTGGTCGAAAACAAGGGCGACATGGAAGCGGCGGTCGACTGGCTGCGCAAGAAAGGCCTGGCGAAGGCCTCCAAGAAATCCAGCCGCACGGCGGCGGAAGGCCTGGTCGCCATCGCTATCGACGGCCCGAAAGGCGTGGTGGTCGAGGTCAACGCGGAGACGGATTTCGTCGCCCGGAACGAGTTGTTCCAGGACTTCGTGCGGAAAACGGCCTCTATCGCTCTGGCGAAAGCGTCTTCGGTCGAGCAGCTGGCTTCCGCCGATTTCGGCGGCGGCAAGGGCGTCCAGGATACGCTGACCGAACTGATCGCCAAGATCGGCGAGAACATGACCCTGCGCCGCATGAGCCGCCTGGAAGTGTCCGAAGGCGTCGTGTCCGGCTACGTTCATAACGCCGTTGCGCCGAACCTCGGCAAGATTGGCGTTCTGGTCGCGCTGGAGTCGAAGGGCGACAAGGAAAAGCTGGCCGTGCTGGGCCGCCAGATCGCGATGCATGTCGCGGCCGCGTTCCCGCAATACCTGCATTCCGGCGAGGTGGAGCCCGCGGCGCTGGAGCGTGAAAAGGACGTGATCCGCGCCCAGGCGAAGACAGAAGGCAAGAAGGACGACATCATTGAGAAGATGCTGGAAGGCCGCGTCCGCAAATTCTATGAGGAAGTCTGCCTGCTCGACCAGAAATACGTGATCGACGGCGAAACCAGGATCTCCAAGGTGATCGAGGACGCCGCGAAAACCATCGGCGCGCCCGTCACGCTGAAAGGCTATGCCCGCGTCCAGCTCGGCGAAGGCATCGAAAAGGAAGAAAAGGACTTTGCGGCGGAAGTGGCCGCGGCTGTGAATGGCTAAAAACTAAAAAATAAAAATTTGGGAGGATTTACATGTCGTTGTTGCTTGTTTTTGATAATAAAGTTACTCCTCCTAAACTTAAGCCACGGGGGATGACGATGCTGGAATTATCGGCATGGAGAAAAGCCTTTGGCGAAGCGTGCGGTAGTTTGGGTTGGACCGTTGAGTCGTCCAGTGTATCAGAACTGGATGGTAGGTCCGTCAGAAAAATATGTTTAACTGGACAACAAAAGTCCGTCCCTCAGGAGTCGCTTGGACAACATCTTGACCGGCTGCCATTTCCTTTTGTCATTCATTGCCCTGTGCCAGTGAAAAAGGCGGGTGGGTGCAAAGGGGTAACAGAACCTCGTACATTGGAAATGAGGGGGCCACATTTGTTGGTTAGTGCGCTCGACTAATTTATGCCTATTTAAAATTCACAGCCGCGTTGCTTTGCAGCGCGGCTGTCGCTACATTAGAGCGTTTTGACGAAGCGTTGAGAGTGCCATGTCCACAGCGACCGCCAGGAAGATCGGAATGCCAGAAGCCAAGCCTTTGAAATTCAAGCGCGTTCTTTTGAAAATGTCCGGCGAGGTCCTGATGGGGCCGCGCGAGTTCGGGCTGGATCCGGCCACGGTCGCTCGTGTCGCGTCCGACATCAAGCAGGTCGTGGACATGGGGGTCGAGGTTTGCGTCGTGGTTGGCGCGGGGAATATCTTCCGCGGCGTGTCCGGCGCGTCCCAGGGCATGGACCGGACGACGGCGGATTACATGGGCATGCTGGGCATCGTCATCAACGCGCTGGCGTTGCAGAACGCCCTGGAGCAATGCGGCGTGCCGACCAGGGTGCAGTCCGCCATCCGCATGGATGCGATCTGCGAGGCTTATATCCGCCGCCGCGCCCTGCGGCATATGGAGAAGGGCCGGGTCGTCGTGTTCGCGGCGGGCACGGGCAATCCCTATTTCACGACCGACACGGCGGCGGCCCTGCGCGCCTCCGAAATGGATTGCGACGCGTTCCTGAAAGGGACGAAGGTGGACGGCGTCTATACCGCCGATCCCATGAAAAACCCCGATGCCAAGCATTATGAAAGCCTGACTTATCTGGACGTTCTTACCAAGGATCTGAAAGTCATGGACGCGACGGCGATTTCCCTGGCGCGCGAGAACAATATTCCGATCCTTGTTTTCAATGTGCGCGAGGAAGGCAATTTCGCGAAAGTGATGCAGGGCACGGGCAAGTACACGATCGTGACCGATAAAAAAGAGGCCTGAAATGAGCTACAAAAAAGAAGACCTGAAACGCCGCATGGATGGCGCGTTCGACGCGGCGAAAAACGAATTCGCGGGCCTGCGCACCGGCCGTGCGTCATCGCATATGCTCGAACATGTGACGGTCGAGGCCTATGGCAGCCGGATGCCGATCAACCAGTGCGGATCGGTGACTGTGCCGGAGCCGCGCATGATCAACGTCCAGGTCTGGGACGCCAGCATTTCTAAATCCGTCGAGAAGGCGATCCGCGAGGCGGGACTCGGCCTCAATCCCATCGGCGAAGGCTCGTTGATCCGCGTGCCGGTGCCGGAACTGACGGAAGACCGCCGCAAGGAACTGACCAAGGTCGCGGGCAAATACGCCGAAAACGCCCGCGTCGCCATCCGCAACATCCGCCGCGACGGCATGGACGGGGTTAAAAAAATGCTGAAAGACAAGGCGATCTCGGAAGACGATGAAAAGCGCCTGTCGGATGAAGTGCAGAAGATGACCGACGAATACATCAAGAAGGTGGATACGCTGCTGGCGGATAAGGAAAAGGATATTATGACGGTTTGATTTGGATAATTAGAGCGTTGGATGATTAGATGATTGGATCGGCGGTTACAGCTT
>JBDHTS010000070.1:0-11866 GCA_039808845.1 Alphaproteobacteria bacterium
ATCCATGAAGCGCAGCGAAGAAATCCCCGCCGCAAGATTGACCAGGCTGAACGGCGCGATCGGAATCATGCGGATCATGGCGACACTGGCAAGACTGTTGCTTTTAAGACGGTTGTTGATATTTTTCAGCCGCCCGCCCAGCATGCGCTTTAAAAGATTTTGGCCCGCCTTTCGGCCCAGCGCAAAAGCGATCGCTGCGCTCAGAACGGAACCCGTCATCGCAAGAATACCGCCTTTTAAGCCGCCAAAAGCGGCGGTCGTGGCGACGATCAGGATCGTCAGGGGAAACATCAAAAGACCGCCGACAATATAAGCCAGCAGGATCAGCGCGATTCCACCCGGCGATCCTCCCAGCTGCGTGACGATCGCCTGCATGCGTCCTGCCTCCAGGATTTGCGCGAGCGGTGTGAAATGCCACAACATCATAAAGGCGATACTCAATATAGCTGCGGCCGTCAGACACAATCCCAGAAACCGTCCCGTCATTTTTTTTCTGCCTCCCATCACATAAGGCACCGGAAGAGGAATCGGTTCCTCCGGATCGGCGAAGGGAACGGTGATGTCCCTGAAATCCCCGGCGGTGAAAATGCTGTCATCCACTTCGGTCAGGAAATGGCGTTGAGGGCCGCCGATAAAGGAATCAAGCGGCGCTCCGCCGTCGACCAGTTGCGTGATCCGGTCATTGCCGAAATCCGTCCAGAGGTTGATCAGGCGGTTGCGGATGGTCACGATTTGGGCACGCTGCCGCGGCGTTTCCGCTTCGAAAACAAGGTCGCATTCCGTGTCGAGTCCCATGGACCTGTTATTCAGATTCGAAGAAGCGACATTCAGCCAGCGGTCGTCAACTATGCAAATCTTGGCGTGGATGCGCACGGGTTCGGGATCCCGATCCCCTTCCGCGCGCCGCGTGGACGGATAGACGATGCGCACGCGGCCCGGCTCGATGCCTTCATACAAAATGTCGCGGAACACCAGACGCGATCCCCAGAAGGCTTCCTGTTCGAAAATGCCCTGGGGGTTGTAGGAACTGACGATCAGAAGCCGCAAGCCGGGCGTGCTCCGCAGTTTTGCGTTCATGGCGCGGGCGATATTTTCCCGCGTCAGGAACTGGTTTTCGATGTACAGGAATTTCTCGGCCCGTTCGATCAGGTCAAGATACATCTTTTCCACCTCGCGAACAGGCGGGTCGGTATAGCCGGTGGGCAGGGTCCGAGCGATGCCGCAACGCACGGACGTCATGTCCGGCGGAAACCGGGACGGCCACGAGGGCGGCAGCTGGGTTCGCGAGACCCATTGGCGGCGGCGGATCGGAACGGCGGGCAGGCCCCTGGCCTTTTTCCATCGCTGACGCACCAATTCCGCGAAATGCCGGACGACTGGCCCGTCCACTAGGACCTGAATATCATGATAGGGTCCGAAAGCCCCGTTCGGATCGACACGCAATGGATTGTCCGGCGCGTGATCGGTCGTATCCCACCGTCCGAGCGCGATATCCATACCGCCTGTAAAAGCGATCTCGTCATCGACCAGGACGATCTTCTGATGATGGCTCGCGCCGGAGGGGACCGTGGAGTCGAGGCAGACGTGAACGTTCGACGGTGTCTTGGCTTGCCAGGCCAGCTTGGCCATGACCTCGCGCGCTTTCATAAAAACCACGGAATAATCCCATCGCAGGAGATAGATATGCAGTTCCGGGTTCTGCGCGGCCTTCCAGGCCAGCAGGTCCGCGGCCACCGGCGGGACATGCAGCATCATCCGGTCGTCGCCCCGCAGCAGCTCGATCCGGCTGTCGATATCCCAGCCGACGATGAAAACACTGTGTTTGGCCTTGGATATGGCTTCGGCAATGGCCAGATAGAAATTGCGCACGTCCACGATCATGGCGGCGTGGTTCGCCACCCCGGTGCGCCAGCAGTTATATCCCGGCTCAAACAGGCTGTCCGCGCGCCGGGGCAGGGGTTGCCAGGTCTTTTGCGCTGCTTCAGGTCTCATGCCCTGTCAACGAAGCGGAGGCCTGAAAGTTCCGGAAAACGCTCATTCTTGACAAAGGCCCGGGAACGCGTCCATATATCCGCATCGCCGGAGGCTGAGTAGCTCAGTCGGTAGAGCAGGGGAATCATAATCCCTGTGTCGGGGGTTCAAATCCCTCCTCAGCCACCATTTCCTAGCAGTGTATCCGACTTGCCTTCAAAGTCTTTGCATAGACGTGTGCATTCAGGCAGACTGCGTGCGGGAAAGCGCAGGGGCAGCCCGTGATCACTGAAGCGAACCGGTTTTATCTTCTCAGCCTGGGTCTGACGGTCGGCGGGCTGCTGCTGACCCTTATGCTTGGGCTTCTGCCGGCGCTGCTGGGCGGGCTGCTGGTCTATCTGCTGGTCACGTTCGGCGCGCGGCTCCTGGTGCGGTTCGGGATTGGTCCCGTTACAGCGAAAACCCTGCTTCTCCTGTTCGTCGCCACGATCGTCGTTTCGGCCATTGCCATTTGCGTCGACGTGTTCGCCTCGCGCCTGACCGACGGGCCGGAAAGCCTGGTCCAGTTGCTCCAGCGCATGGCGGATGTCGTGGATCGGGGGCGAAACTATCTGCCGCTGTGGGCGCAGGGTTTCCTGCCCGCCAATATCGAGGAATGGCAGATCAAGGCATCGGAATGGCTGCGCGGGAACGCGCGCCACTTGAGCGAGATCGGCCGTGACGTTGGCGTGTTCCTGTTCCACCTTCTGGCCGGCATGATCATCGGCGGGCTGGTCGCGTTCAAGCCGGGCGCCGCGGCGACGCATCAGGGCCCGCTGGCCCGGGCCTTGTGCGAGCGCGTGGACTTCATCAGCCAGGCTTTCAGGCGCATCGTCTTCTCCCAGGTGCGGATTTCCGCCCTGAACACGCTGCTGACCGGGATTTTCCTCGTCGTCGTCCTGCCGCTGCTGGGCAGCCCGCTGCCGCTGACGAAAACCATGATCGCCGTGACGTTCATCGCCGGGCTTCTGCCCATCGTCGGGAATCTGGTGTCCAACACGGTGATCACGCTGATCGGCCTCAGCGTCTCCCCGGTTGCGGCGGTCGGCTCGCTCCTGTTTCTGATCGGGCTGCACAAGCTGGAATATTTCGTCAACGCACGCATCATCGGATCCCAGATCCGCGCCAAGGCGTGGGAGATCCTGCTGGCCATGCTGGTGATGGAGGCGGCCTTCGGGCTGGCAGGCCTAGTGGCGGCGCCGATCTACTACGCCTATCTGAAGGACGAACTGTCGGCGAAAAAGCTGATCTGAAGAATGAGCGCGCCTCAAGAAAAAGCGCCCTGACGGGCGCTTTTTTCGTGTATGCGGCGGAGATTACTTTGCGGCCGTTTTCGCCGTTTCGGCGGGAACAGGTTTGCGCAGCTTGCCCCACAGGCTCTGGATGCTGCCGCGGCGCTGTTTTTCGAGAGGGCCGATCCTGCGGTTTTCGTTGACCGTCCGGGCGGCTTCGCTTGCGTTACCGTTGGAGGCGGAACCGGATGCCGGGCCACCCTGGCGGCGCTGCTGCTGTTCGATATATTGCTGGCGGCGCTGGCGCGCGGCGCGGTCCAGTTCTTCCAGCTTCTCCTTGTATTCTTCGGCCTGCTTCTGGCTGTACTGGCTGGTCAGCAGGACCTGCTGCGCCTGGCGCTGCCACTGGTCGCGCTGGATTTTCAGGTCCTCGATCAGGCCTTGCGCGCTTTCCAGCTGGCCTTCCAGCATGCGGATGCGCATCTTGAGGCGTTCGCCCTCCAGCAGCTGGGTGGCCTTTTCGATCTCCATCTGGACGTTCTGAGCTTCCTCCCGTTCCGATCCCTGGGGCAGGAGGCCAAACACCCGGTCCAGTTCGGACACGTCGATCAGGCGCCGGTCGTTGCCGTCGATCTCATAAGAAAGCTTGCCGGCTTTCATCGACCGCTGGATCGTCGATTTCGACCTGCCGGTCAGTTCAGCGGCGCGCTGAGCTCCTACTTTTGCCATGGGTGATCCCCTTCCTTTGCCACTACCCGGCGCAAGCCGGATTTAACTTTTGAACCGCGCGTCACGCTTCCAGCCGCTGGCGCAGAAGCGCTGTCAGCCGTTGCCATTGCGCACCCGAAAACAGATGCGCATACAGGAACGGCAGCCAGCCCTTGCGGCGCCATTCCATGAAATCCTCATCGGCCAGATCGGCCAGCTTCTGTTCGTCCACGATACGGAAGCCCGAGAAATTGATACGGCGGCCTCCGCCCACGTTAATTTCGGCCTGACGGTCGACCAGAAGGCCGCTGGAGGCCAGCGCCTTGCTGAACTCGATCGTCTGCTGCGCGGCGGCGTGATAGGATTTGCAGAATTCCAGCGCGTTCTGGGCCAGTTGGGTAGGCTTGCCATCGGCGCTGAAAAACTTCTGATCGCTGCTTTCGCTGACAACCTTGTCGTTGTGGTCCACGCAGAGGGTCAGCTGGTCAGAATTCGGCAGCTCGGAAAAGATGAATGGGTAGCGGCGGATATAGGCAGGGATGTATGCGTCCTCGATCCACTCGCCCGAATCGCTTACGAACAGGTTTTCATTGTCCCGAAGGCCCATCAGCGCGACAGGGGTCGCATTGCCATCGGGGCTGAAGGCAATCGGGTAGAAATGGCAGATCTGCGGCATTTCGATCAGATT
Organism: Alphaproteobacteria bacterium; assembly: GCA_039808845.1. Taxonomy (GTDB): domain Bacteria; phylum Pseudomonadota; class Alphaproteobacteria; order Micavibrionales; family Micavibrionaceae; genus JBDHTS01. The sequence goes on from JBDHTS010000070.1 coordinate 4,639, forward strand.
GACCGGCACGGCGTTGACGCCTTGGGTAAAGCCCAGGCCGAAATTCGCCTTCAGGCCCAGTTTCGCATGGCGTTTGGCGTCCAGCGGCACGGGGTTCGTGTAAAAAAGCGGCATCGGCGGATTTCCATTGCCCCCGTTCGCTTTTTTGATTTCGTCTGCCAGTTGCTTCTTGGCCATGATAAGGAACACTCGTATTTATTACGCAAATATAGCTGTACCCAGAATCCGGGATTCTTGGCAATATTTTTCCCGCCTGAATCAAACCTTTTCCCCAGATCTGTTCCCATTCATAAACGAGGATGGGGAAAAGCTTCCTTCCTGGACGAAAATCGGTTAGCTTCCGGCCATAAAGACAGCCAGAAAGGGCCTGAAAGCAATGCGCATCGCCATGGTAGGCACCGGCTATGTCGGCCTGGTTTCCGGGACATGCTTCGCCGAATTCGGGATCGACATCATCTGCGTCGACAAGGACCAGGCGAAGATCGAGCGCTTGAGGAAAGGCGAGGTGCCGATCTATGAGCCAGGGCTGGAGGATCTGCTGGAGCGTCAGATCCGTGCGGGCCGGATCCGCTTTACGACCGGCCTGGCGCAGGCGGTTGCGGAGGCCGACGCCGTGTTCATCGCCGTCGGCACGCCCACCCGCCGCAGCGACGGCCACGCCGACCTGACCTATGTCTACCAGGCGGCGGAGGAGATCGCCCGCGCCATACGCGGCTACACAGTCGTCGTCACCAAATCCACCGTTCCCGTCGGCACGGCGCGGGAAGTGGAACGCATCATCCGCGAGGCGAATCCCGATGCTGATTTCGATGTAGCCTCCAACCCTGAATTCCTGCGCGAGGGCGCGGCGATCAGCGATTTCATGCGCCCCGACCGCGTCGTCATCGGCACGGCCTCGGAACGCGCGCAGAAAGTGATGCGCGAGGTGTACCGCCCGCTGTATCTGAACGAAACGCCCATCGTCTTCACGCAGCGGGAGACGGCCGAGATCATCAAATACGCCGCGAACGCCTTTCTCGCCACCAAGATCACCTTCATCAACGAAATCGCCAATCTGTGCGAAGCGGCAGGAGCGGATGTGCAGGATGTGGCGCGCGCCATCGGCTTGGACGGACGCATCGGTTCGAAGTTTTTGCATGCGGGGCCTGGATACGGCGGATCATGTTTTCCCAAGGATACGATCGCGCTGGTGCAAACGGGCCAGGTCATGGGCGCACCGCAACGGATTGTCGAAGCGGTCGTTGCCGTCAATGCCGAGCGCCGGCAGGACATGGCCCGGCGCGTCATCGATGCCTGCGGTGGCGACGTTTCGGGGAAGCGGATCGGCATTCTGGGGATCGCCTTCAAGCCGAATACGGACGACGTGCGTGAATCCCCCGCGCTCGATATCGTCACGCTTCTGCAGGAAGCGGGCGCCGAAATCTCCGCCTATGATCCGGCGGCCATGGAGCAGGCAAGACAACTGCTGCAAAATGTGGCGTGGAAGGACGATCCCTATCAGGCGGCGGAAGGCTGCGACGTTCTCGTCATCGTCACGGAATGGAATGAATTCCGGGCCATGGACCTGGAACGCCTGAAGGGATTGCTGAAGGCGCCCGTCCTGATCGACTTCCGCAACATCTATAAAGTTTCGGAGATGCGCGACGCCGGGTTCCATTATGTTTCTATCGGGCGTCCGGCAGTTGCGGCGCCGGCCTCCGCCCGGCTGAAAAAAGCCGCTGGTCAGGGCGCATCCTTGTAGCAGCGGTCGATCAGGACCTGAAGGATTTCATCGAACCCGTCGAGGCTGAAGCCCACGCGATAGGTGTCCTGCATTTCCGGGTCGACGCTGACGACAAGCGTCTTGCGCTTTTTCAGCGCGCGGATCATCGCGGCGGGATCCTGCGCATAAAGGGCGACGCCGTCGCTGGACAATGTCCATGACTCATGCACCGCCGTCATACCGTCGATCGAATAGCTTACAGGATAGACTTTCAGGTTGGCGTCGGTGGTCAGCGGAATCTGCCAGTCGACATAGACGTCGGTTTTCTGGGGCTGGCATTTCAGCGTCAGGACGGGGCGCATTCCGATATCGGCGCTCGACTGGACCGTATCATTCGACGGCAGACGGAAATAAAAGCTGTCGAAGCCGAGGTCGTCCTTGCCGGCCTGCGCCTTCCACAGGCCGTATTTGACCATGAGATCTTTTTCTTTCGTGGCTTCTTCCTGCGTCTGCAGACCCAGCTGCGTTGCCAGCTCATCGTAACAGGCCAGCCTGTCGACCTTTGTCGGCTTGGCCACGCAAAAGGAAACAGACAGCTTGATATCCGCCAGAGGGTCCGTTTTTTTTTGCTGGGCCAGGCCGGGGGAGGTGCCCATAAGAGCGCAGGAAATAAAGGCGGCGCACGGTAAAATGCTGCGAATGAAATAAGCCATGCCTATGTCCTTATATATGTCTAAAGAACAGGCTTACTCTATCACACGCCGCGGGCCCTGCAAGAATTTATCGGGATCCAGTTTTCCGATTTTTTCGAAGACCGTGCAGTTCCTGCCCGAATGCTTCGCTTCATACAAGGCTTCGTCGGCCCGGTGCAGGACATCCTGGATGTTGATCGCTCCGCCGTTGTAATCGCCGGCGCGTATGATGGAGCCGCCGATGGAGGTCGTCACGGTGATCTCGCCTTCCGGAGATTTGCACTTGAAAGGTTTCTCGCCGATGGTGCGGCGCAGGCGTTCCGCGACGAACAGCGCCATGTCGTCGCTGATATCGGGCAGGATAGCCACGAATTCCTCACCCCCCAGGCGGGCGACAAGATCGAAGCTGCGCAGGCTGTCTTTCAGGCGGTAGGCGAATGTGCGCAGCACTTCGTCGCCGACGCTGTGGCCGTAAGTATCGTTGATGCGCTTGAAATGGTCGATGTCGAGATACAGAACAGCGAGGTTCTTTTTTGACTCGTAATTCTTCTGCAGCAGTTTCTGCAGGTGGGCTTCGAGATAACGGCGGTTGTAAAGGCCCGTCAGCGTATCGGTCAGGGCCATGGACAGGCTGATCTCGTAAGCAGATTTCAGGCGGTTCTGGAAGCGCCGCCGCCGGATCTGCGTCCGGCACCGCGCCAGCAGCTCGTTACGGTCGACCGGACGCATGATGTAGTCATGCGCGCCGATTTCAAGGCCATGGGCGACACGGTCCATGTCTTCGTCCGTTGCGACCATGACAATGGGCGTGCCCCGCGTGCGTTCGTTGGAGCGCAGGTGAGAGCACAGGCGCAAACCGTCCTCGCGCTTTAAATTCAAGCTGACGATCAGCAGGTCGAACTCATGCTGGGCGATCAGTTCCATCGCCTTGAGGCCGCTGTCGACCGGGATGACGGAATCCTGGTCCCGTGACAGCGTATCCAGAATTTTGTCGGATTCAAATTCCTGGTCCTCCACAACAAGGACGCGGGCGTTTTCGGCGGATTCGTTCATGGCGCTCGCGCCTTCTTCCACCACGCCCAGCTGTGTCGCCGTGTTTTCCCTTGCGCGCCATTCATCGACCGTCATTTTCAGGCGCACGAGCGAACGCACGCGCGCCATCAGGGCGGTGTCATTGACAGGCTTCGACAGGAAATCGTCGGCGCCGGCTTCAAGGCCGCGCACGCGGTCCGTACTGTCGGTGAGAGCTGTGACCATGACCACGGGCAGGTGGGCCATACGCGGATTCCCCTTGATCCGGCGGCAGACCTCGAAGCCGTCCATGCCAGGCATCATGACGTCCAGAAGGATGATGTCGGGGCTGTCATGCTCTATCTTCCTCAAGGCTTCCTCGCCTGACGTCGCGGTCAGGACGTCATAATATTCGCTCGACAGCTTCGCTTCGAGCAGCTTGACGTTCGGAAGAATATCATCGACAACCAGTACGCGGGCGGACATGCCTAAACCATTCCTTTATTGCAGATACTTCTGTATGACATCCATAAAGGACGTAACGGAGATCGGTTTCGAAATGTAATCATGGCAGCCCCCTTCGCGAATTTTCTGCTCATCGCCTTTCATGGCGAAGGCGGTGACGGCGATAACGGGAATGGACTTCAGATCTTCATCTTCCTTAAGCCAGCGTGTGACGTCAAGGCCGGAGACTTCCGGAAGCTGGATGTCCATCAGGATCAGATCCGGCCTTTTCTGCCGCGCCAGATCCATGACGGCCTTTCCGTTTCTCGTTTCGACCGTGCCGATGCCATGAGCTTCGAGAAGATCCCGAAACAATTTCATGTTCAATTCGTTGTCTTCGACGATCAGGACGGTCTTTGACGTCATGGGGAAAGAGTTACCATAGTGTTAATATTTCGCAAACCTTGTCTTAAATGATAGCCGAACCCGTTTGCGAAAGTGTTAATTCCTGCCCCCCGGAGCCTTTTTAATAATACCGCAATTTTCAGGCGGAAGAGGCTGGAGCGCCGTCAGGGTCTGGGTCACGCTGAAATCCTTGTATTCCACGCGCATGTCGCGGATGACGCCATTCTCCTGCAGAACCGCATCCATCTCGTATTCCGACTCGGATTCCGCCGTATTCAGAGGAAAAAACGCCAGACGGATTTTCCAGGCTCTGGCCCTGGACAGCGCGGGCGACATCGACCGGCTGTCGGCAGGGGGCGGAGCGGGGGTCAAGCCGATCACGGCATTGATCTCGACAGGGCCTGTATCATCGCTGCCATCGAAAACGACAGCATTGTATGTTCTGGCGCCGGCCCGCGCCTCCTGCAGCAACCGGGTCGTATGCACCATCGGAAAAAGGGTGTTTTCGGGCAGGCGGAAGGACAAATCCTTCGGCACGCTGTATACGGCCTTGCGGACACCGATACCGGCCGTGCCGCTCAGCTCTTCGTAAAGTTCGCCATTACGGGATCGCCGGGAATTGAAAGCCATGCTTTTGCCGTCGAAGGGTTCATAGGCGGACAAACTGCTGGTCACAGCAACCGGCGTGCTGTCGGCATATTCATAGTAAAGCTGAAACTTCTGATCCGTGGCCCAGGCATCGCAGTCTTTTTTCAGTTCGAAATACATCTTGCCCTGCACGTCGAGGATCTGGCTGCCGCTTTTCTTGGAGACCATTCGTATGTCGTAAATCGCTTTATGCGGGCTGATGCCCGCAGAAGCTACGGCTGCGAAGCCGGGAAGCGCCAAACATAGGGCAGACAAGGCAGATAATATGACGGTAAGCGGTTTCAGAGAGCGCACGCGTTCCAGACCCTTAATTCATTGCAGATACAGGTATCCTGCATTGTAGCGCGAGGTTTCGGCAAAAAACAGGCGGCATGTTTTGCCGGAATCCGTGCTTTTATGCCTAGTTGATACAAAATCCTCCCCTGAGACTATAAATTATTGTTATTATATAAAGAATTAAGCGAGGCGGCTACTGGCATTTTTTTCGCAAGACTTAAACAATGAAAGCCCCCAAAAGCTTTCGCTTGCCGCCCCTCACCTGACCGTGAACCCCAAACCCCAGGGGGCAAGCGATCCCCGGCCCGGCCTGCCCCCTCAGGCCGGGCCCTTCTTTTTCATATTTTATTCCATGGAACCGCTTGGCTTCACGATCCGTTATTGGGCGTGTACTACTGGTTTTACCCTTTGGCATTGCGCCAAAACGGCTCATCGGTAACTTAAGGAGAACAACCATGAAAAAGCTTCTGGCTGGCGCAGCCTTTCTTCTGGTGCTCGGCTTTTCGGGAATGGCCTCGGCTGCTCCCGGCATATCGACAGGAAACGTCAATCTGCGGGCGGGCCCCGGCATCAATTATCCGCTCGTCGGCAAAATTCCCGCCCGCGCCGATCTGCAGGTCGAAGGATGCCTCGAAGGATGGAGCTGGTGCAACGTCTTCTGGCAGGGCGCCTATGGCTGGGTCGCCGGGCGCTTCGTCGCGCCAGTGCGTGGTCATGACGGTCGCCATTCCATCCCGATTGCCACTTATGACATGCGCGGATACTGGGATGAACATTATCAGTCGATGCCGTTTTATCACGACCGCGACAAATACGGTTACAACCGTTCGCCCGTTCCTGTCGCGGTGACCAGCCGTCCGCCGCTCGACCGCACGGGGGGAAACCTCGCTAACTCGGTGCGGAACCGTATCAACCATATGCGCGACGATCGCTGGTACAAACCCCAGATGTCGCTGGCGCCGGAAGTCGAGCACTGGTGAGATTTCAGGAAACGAAAAAAGCCGGAGATGTGATCTCCGGCTTTTTTAATTCCGCATCCGGACAGGCAAGAGCCGCTGAGCCATTGCCATCATGTAAAGCAGCACGAAATAGTACATGAACAGCTCCCCGATCTCGCTGGGCCGCGCGAACAGGCGAATATCGAAGATGTGGTGGCTGATCAGGTTCAGCAATTTGACGATGCCGAAAATCCCCGCCGTCACCGTCAGTTCCGATGGCGGATAGATGATGGCAAAGCGTTGCGGCAACCATTGCGGGCGATAACGCCTGAGGCAGGGGATCAGCAATCCCCCAACGGCGACACCAATTTCAAGCAGGATACGCGGTTTCTGGTTCAGCCATGTCGACGTGTTATGCAGGTTGGTTTCGTCCTGAACATTCACCTGCGCCCAGAATTCCGGTGTGTTCCAGCGCAGAACCGTCTGGCCCCAGCTCATCTCCTCAATCGACACATAGAAACAGCAAAAAGCGGCAATTCCGATCCATGCCGTCAGCCAGCGGTTGGACGCCCGGTCCATCTGAAAAAAGATTCTGGCGGCAATAACAGCCGCAATGGTGATGATGATGAACTCCAGGAGTTCATGCGGTCCGTATTCGGAATGAATGATTTCAAGAATGCGCGTATCCAGCGCCACTTCGATGACCGCCTGGATGATCCCGGCCGCCAGGGGCAGCCAGAGCCATAAAAGCGGCATGGTATAGCGGATGTGCATATATGCTAAGCCTCTGTAAAGAGGGGATATGTATCATCAACAGAGCGGCCATACAATGTCATTCGCTGCTTGAAACCGGAGCAGGAAGGTTTACATTGACGGGACGTAACGGCGATCAAGGAGACCATCATGAAAACATTATATACGGCCAGGGCGACTGGCGTGGCGGGCCGCGGCGGCTCCGTCAAAACCGACGACGGCAGACTGTCCTTCGCCTTGTCCAAGCCCGGCAGCAGCGGCGAAGGCACCAATCCCGAGCAGCTGTTCGCCTGCGGCTACAGCGCCTGTTTCGGCAGCGCAATCGAGGCCATGGCGAAGAAACAGGGCGTGGCCGCCGG
>JBDHTS010000071.1:0-11550 GCA_039808845.1 Alphaproteobacteria bacterium
TTATTCTCCGGTCATATTGTCGATATCAGCGATCCGCGAAAAATCTATGTGGCCTGCATGGCCGTTCTGGCGCTGAATACAACGATCCTTCTGGTAACGGCTGGAGGTATTGTTCCTGTCCCCCAGGATCATCTTCTCTTCTGGATTTTTTCCGGCGTTTTCATGTCCGGACTGGCCCGCAGTTTCATCATGCCGGCATCCTTTTCTCTTTTGCCGCGCGTGGTGGCGCGCTCCGACATTTCGTCGGCCTCGGCGTGGCTGAACAGCGGATTCAATGTTGCCGCGGTCGGCGGACCCGCCATAGCCGGAATTATTTATGGCGGTTACGGCGCCCGTGCCGCATGGTTTTTACCCGCCGCCCTGATGATCTCAGGGTTTTTCATGATCAATGCGTTGCGCACACCTATCGCCTCGCCTCCGGAAAAACGGGAACCGGCCTTGCAGAGCATCCGCGCCGGATGGGTTTTCATTCTTCAGAACCCGGTCATCCTTTCCGTCATGCTGCTTGATATGTTCGCGGTTCTTTTCGGCGGGGCCGTCGCCATGCTGCCCGCGTTTGCGGACCAGGTTCTGCATGTGGGGGCGGAAGGGCTGGGCGCCTTGCGGGCCGGGCCAGCCATCGGCGCCATAGTGATGGCCCTTTATCTTGCAATGAAGCCCATGAAAAACATCCGCACGACCACCATGCTGTGGGCCGTCGCAGGGTTTGGCGTATGCATGATCGGCTTCGGCTTCAGCACCGTATTCTGGGTATCGCTGCTGTTCCTGGTTCTGAGCGGCGCGCTGGATTGCATCAGCGTCGTCATACGCGCCACGATCGTTCAGTTGCTGACCCCGGCTCATATGACCGGACGCGTTTCGTCCGTCAAAAGCATGTTCATCATTTCATCCAATGAAATCGGCGCTTTCGAATCCGGACTCATGGCGAAATGGCTGGGTCTGGTGCCTTCTGTCGTCATCGGCGGCATCGGAACGCTGGCCGTTGTTGCCCTGACCGCCATCCTGTCACCCAAAATGCGCCGCGCAGTTGTGACAGACGAATAAAAAAACCCCTCTCATAGAGAGGGGTTTTCGCTGGAAGAAAAATTTTATGCAGCGACGTTGTAGGCGTCGACACGATGCAGAATGTCTTTCACCAGTTTTTTCTGTTCGCTGGATTTCGTTTTAACGGCCAGCAGGATCGCGCCTTCCTTAACCGCTTTCTCATACAACTTTGCTTCATGTTCAGGAATGCCTGTGCCAATCAGCGCGCCGACCAGGCCGCCTGCAGCGGCGCCTGCGCCCAGACCGGCCAGGCCGGAAATCAGACCGCCTGCCACGACGAGGTTCAGACCTGGAATGGCGACAACGCCTGCAGCCAGAATGCTGCCAAGAATGGCGCCGACAATACCGCCCGCCGTCGCTCCGGCAGCAGCACCTTCGTCCATTTTATTGCCTTCATCGATTTTAAACGTGTTGCCGCGCGTTTCATCGGTAACGACAAGGCTGATCTGCTCTTCCGTTATTCCAACGTTTTCGAGTTCGATCAGGGCCTCTTCAGCCGCAAGGCGTGTCTTGAATGTTGCTGTGATGATGCTGCTCATGGGGTTCTCCTTTGCATTAACTGTCATGAGACGAACATCGCTTGAAGCCAACCGGTTCCATGCCGCCGTTATGCAAAAATGAAAATATTCACAAAGCCGGGGAAATCCCTGCAAAAAACGCTGTTCCGCCTATCCTTTTTCAAAATCCATTTAATATAATCACGTAACAACAGCGGAATTCCAGCCATGATCATCGACGACCTTTTCAGTTTTCCCGATCCATTCACAACGCGAAAAGCCGGCAGAGTGATTTCGATTTTGCCTGTAACGGCAAAAAACCTGGGAAGCATCAAAGACGCAGCAACCAGAAACCGGATAGCCGAGAATGCCTTTAAAGGCCAGGCTGGCACCTACGTCATGCTTCACAACGCAGAGGGATCGTTAAATCAGATTCTGGTAGGCACAGGCGATCCCGTCCGCATGTATGATTTCTCTGCTCTGGCTGACAATCTCGGCAAAACCCTTACAGGCGAAACGTTGAAAAAAACGACTTTCAGACTGGAGGGCGACCTGGGACGCGACTCGCTTGAGGCCGCTTGCACAGGCTGGGCGCTCGGTTGCCACCGCTATGATTTTTATAAAAAGGACAGAACGTTCGTCCCGCCCATTCTGCAATGGCCTAAAGGAATACGGACCGACCGCGTCAAATCTGTCGTCAACAGTCTTTGCCTCCTTCGCAATCTCGTCAACACGCCATCAAACGATATGGGCCCGGCGGAACTGGAACAGGCCGCGCGTCTTCTGGCTGAACCTTTCAAAGGCCGCATTTCCGTTATCAAGGGCGCCGAACTTGAAAAGGGTTTTCCTCTTATTCATGCCGTCGGCGTTTCGAGCCCCCGTGCGCCGCGCCTGATCGATCTGAAATGGGGCAAAGCCTCCGATCCCAAACTGACCCTGGTCGGAAAAGGCGTGTGTTTTGATACTGGCGGCCTGAACATCAAACCCGGCCAGTACATGCTGCTGATGAAAAAGGATATGGGCGGCGCCGCGCATGCCTTGGGGCTGGCCCGCGCCATCATGGCGCTGAATCTGCCGGTGCGCCTGCGGGTCCTGATCCCGGCAGTGGAGAACAGCGTATCCGGCACGTCTTTCCGTCCGCGTGATGTTTATTCAAGCCGCAAGGGCTTGACGGTTGAAACCAGCGATACCGATGCCGAAGGCCGTCTTGTGCTTGCCGATGCGCTGGCTTTGGCTTGCGAGGAAAAACCCGACCTGCTGATGGATTTTTCTACCCTGACCGGATCGGCCAGGGCGGCTTTGGGATACGACATACCTGCCGTCTTCTCCAATAATGAGAAACTGTCTGAAATATTGAAAACCGCGGCTATGAAGGCGGAGGATCCGCTCTGGCCCCTGCCCTTGTGGCAGCCTTACAAACGGGAACTGTCCAGCGACATTGCCGATCTGAATAATATCGGAACGACGCCTGCCGGGGCGATCACAGCCGCGCTGTTCCTCGAACATTTCATCGAATCTGCGACACCGTGGATTCACATCGATATGTATGCATGGGAACAATCGGGCAAGCCGGGACGCCCGCGCGGAGGCGCGGATACCGGCCTTCGCGCTGTACTGGCGTTTCTGGAAGACCGTTACGCCGCATCCAAATCAAAAAAAACCAAACACCTTCCCCCTTCTGCGAAGAGGGAGGGGGGATAAAGGGGGACGGGCCTTCTTTTTTTTACACTAGACCACCCTTCCCCTCTAACTCCCCCTCCCGCAAGCAGGAGGGGGAGAACTTATATGTTTGATCCGGCGCAAAATATCCTGAGCGAAAAGGCTGAGCGTATCGTCCCGCGCCCCCATGATCACGACTCGGTCGCCCGCCTTGGCATGGGAAACGATAAAATCGCCGACCGCTTCCCGCGTCGGCATGAAATGCGCCTGCTTTCCGGCACGTGCTACATCGCCTGTCAGATCCGCCGAGGAAATATCCCGTACCGCCGTTCCACCCGCATAGAAGATTTCAGGCATCAGCAGGATGTCGTCGTTTTTCAATTCTTCCGCAAAGGCCTCGGCCAGTTCCCTTCGCATCATTTTCATCGGTCCGAATCCATGCGGCTGGAACATCACCAATAAGCGACCAGGCGATTGCTGAAGCGTGGAAAGCGTGGCGGCGATCTTGTCCGGATTGTGGGCGAAATCGTCGATGACCGTAATGCCCCCCTGTTCGCCGACAATTTCCAGCCGCCGTTTAATACCTTTAAAACCTCGCAATGCGCCTATGACATCTTTCAGCTTTATTCCAGCCAGAGTTGCCGCCCCAAGAGCCGCAAGCGCATTGGATATATTATGCAGCCCCGGCACAAACAGGGTACAAGGCTCAATCTGCTTTGTTTGCCTGTCCAGCAAACCGAAAGATGATCCTTGCGTATGAAAAACGATATTCTGTGCCAGCAGTCTTGCCGCAGGATGATCCTGTACAGAAAATCCCAAAGCATCAGATCTTGCCTGCGCCAGAGTCGCTGCTTCCGGATCGTCCATGTTGATCACGGCGCCTGCTTTCGCCTTTATGATAAAATCGTAGAACAACGGGCGGAGCTCGGGCAAAGGCTTGTGATCGAGCGTGATGTTGTTCAGAACGGCAATGTCCGGTGTGAACATGCTGATCGAGCCGTCGCTTTCATCCGTTTCCGCCACGATCCAGCCGCCCGTCCCTGTGCGAAATCCCGCATCGAAATTCAGCATCACGCCGCCATTCACGATTACGGGATCGGTTCCGCAGACATGCAGAATATGGCCTGTCATTCCTGTAACGGTCGTCTTTCCGCTGGTGCCGCCGATGGCAATGCCGCGGCGGCCTTCGAACATCATGGCCAGAATTTCAGCCCGCTTGCGGATCGGTATGCCGTGCCGACGCGCGGCCTGGACATCGGGAATTGTTTCCTCAATTGCGCTTGAGACAACCAGAACATCCGTTTCCGTAGTGATCCCGCTGCCATCCTGCGGAAAAAGCCGGATGCCCAAGGATTCAATTTTTGCGAATTTTTCAGGCGTTTGCCCCTGATCGTATGAACGGTCAGATCCACCGACGCGACATCCTTGCGCCGCCAGAATGGCAGCAAGCGGGAACATGCCGCTGCCGCCGACTCCGCAGAAGAAATAGGAACGTCTGCTCACTTTTCAGGCAGAGGCGGATTGGTAGTTCCGCCAACGAAGGACTCACCGACCGGTTTGGCTGGAGCTTCCGGCGCGGGCGTGGCGGGCGCTTCCTCTGTGCCGAAACTGTCACTGTACGTATCGGAATCGCGGGGCTGCATTTCATAGACTGGTGCATTCTCATCACGCTGTAGCGCCGGAACGCCGGGCCTGAATTCCTCCAGTCCCTTGATGAGCGGATTTTCCTGCAGCATGATCTGGTAATCCGGCAGGGGCATTGGACGCGGCTTCATGTTAGTGAAATCGACAATGATATTTTCCGGATAGGCAAAAAGCGCCCCGCTGGCCGCATCGACGGCAGTTCCCGGGATAACCCCGTTCGAGGCGTTCAGGAAAGCCGTATCCTCATATCCCGCAGGAATAACGATAGTCTTGATGCGGTTGCCGGGCGCCATGCATGTAATCCGGTAAGGTTCGGATGTACGCTCCAGCATGAAAGTGCGCGGAGGATTGATCGTATAGCGAAAATAGCTGTTGACGACCTTGCATCTCGCGCCTTCCGCTCCCGGAGTCGTAATCGTGACTTCCTGCGTCGATCCTTCGAGCATGGTGGAACAGGCAGTCAGCACAAGAAGGCAAAAAAAACCGGACAGGCGGCGCATGGAATATTCCGTCGAAAAGCCTTCTTCCGTTTTAACGGATGCGCGGCAGACTGTCCATGCTGTCTTTTAACGCCGCCCCTCGGAAGTCTTCTTTTGACCGGCGGCCTTGTCCTGTGAGGCCGCACTCTTGATATCGAAGGCAAGGTCATTGCCTTTTACGCTCACCTGGACCGTGCTGCCGTCACCCACCGTCCCGTCGAGGATAAGGCCAGCCAGCCGGTTCTGCACATGCGACTGGATCGCCCGCTTGAGAGGCCGTGCTCCGTAAACAGGGTCATACCCGGCCTGCGCGAGCCAAGCCTTAGCCTTGTCATCGAGTTCCAGCGTGACCCGGCGTTCGGCGAGCAATTTGCGCAGATACCCAAGCTGTATATCGACGATCCCTGACATCTGGTCCCTGCCCAGACGGCGGAACAGCAGAATTTCATCGAGACGGTTCAGAAATTCCGGACGGAAGGATTGCCGGACGACGTTCATGACTTTATCGCGTACGCTTTCCACATCTCCTCCTTCACCCAGCTGCGCCAGATATTCGGCGCCGAGATTTGATGTCATAATCAAAACCGTATTGCTGAAATCAACCGTGCGGCCCTGACCGTCGGTCAGCCTTCCGTCATCCAGCACCTGGAGCAGCACGTTAAAGACATCGGGGTGCGCTTTCTCGATTTCGTCGAACAACACGACCTGATACGGGCGGCGGCGTACGGCCTCGGTCAGGGCGCCGCCTTCGTCATAGCCGACATAGCCCGGCGGCGCGCCGATCATCCGCGCCACGGAATGTTTTTCCATATATTCAGACATATCCAGCCGCACCATGGCCGTATCGTCATCAAACAGAAATTCGGCCAAAGCCTTGGTGAGTTCCGTCTTCCCTACCCCTGTCGGCCCCAGGAACAGAAAAGATCCGATAGGGCGACGAGGATCCTGCAAACCTGCCCGCGATCGGCGTACGGCATTGGCCACAGCCTTGACAGCATCGTCCTGCCCCACGACACGCTGGCGGATCTTGTCTTCCATTCCCAGCAACTTTTCGCGTTCGCCTTCCAGCATCTTGTCGATGGGAATGCCGGTCCAGCGGCTGACAACACTGGCAATATCGTCAGCTGTGACTTCTTCATTGATAATCGTCCGTTCGTCGGCTCTCGACGCGGCAGCCAGTTTCTTTTCCAGATCGGGCAGGCGTCCATATTTGATCTCCCCGGCCTTGGCCCAATCGCCTGAACGTTCCGCCGTTTCCAGTTCGAAGCGTGCCTTTTCCAGTTCTTCTTTCAGCTTCTGCCCGGTACTGAGCTTTTCTTTCTCCGCCTGCCACTGGCCTGTCAGGTCGGCGGAGCGGGATTCCAAATCTTTCAGCTCGTCATCAAGCTTTTTCAGGCGGTCCTGCGACGCCTTGTCGCTTTCCTTTTTCAGCGCCTCCCGTTCGATTTTCAACTGGACGATCCTGCGGTCCAGCTCATCGATGGCCTCGGGTTTCGAGTCTACCTGCATGCGAAGGCGCGAAGCCGCTTCGTCCATCAGATCGATCGCCTTGTCCGGCAGGAAACGGTCGGTAATATAGCGATGCGACAATGTGGCGGCGGCCACAATGGCGCCATCGGTGATACGTACACCATGATGCAGTTCATATTTTTCCTTCAGGCCGCGCAGGATGGAAATCGTATCCTCTACGGCAGGCTCACCGACGAAGACCGGCTGAAACCGGCGTGCCAGAGCGGCATCCTTTTCGATATGCTTCCTGTACTCATCGAGCGTTGTCGCGCCCACCATATGAAGCTCCCCGCGTGACAACGCGGGCTTCAGCATATTGGAGGCATCCATGGCACCTTCCGCCTTACCCGCGCCGATCAGGGTATGCAGTTCATCCAGGAAGATGATGATCTCACCGGCATGGGCGCGGATCTCATCCATTACGGCCTTCAGCCTCTCCTCGAATTCTCCCCTGAACTTGGCTCCGGCGACCAGCGATCCCAGGTCGAGCGCCATCAGTCGCTTGCCCTGCAAGCTTTCCGGTACGTCGCCATTGATGATACGGAGCGCCAGGCCTTCGACGATGGCCGTCTTGCCGACTCCAGGCTCGCCGATCAGAACCGGATTGTTTTTGGTGCGGCGGGATAAAACCTGAATGGTGCGGCGGATTTCTTCGTCGCGCCCGATCACGGGGTCGAGCTTGCCATCCCGCGCCGCAGCCGTCAGATCCCTAGAATAGCGGTTCAGGGCGTCCAGCTGCCCCTCCGCCGTCGCGGTATCGGCGGTACGTCCCTTGCGCATATCGTTGATGGCCTGGTTCAGGCGTACAGGGTCGGTTTTGGCCTGTAGAAGCGTTGCCTCAATATCCGTTGCCTTGGCCTGGGCCATGGCCTGCAGGATACGTTCTGCCGTTATAAACTTATCCCCTGATTTTTCAGCCAGAACCAAAGCATTATCAAGGATTTTTGCCAGATCGGTTGAAATGCGGAGGCCTCCTGCTCCCGATCCCGTAACCGTTGGAAACTTCGCGATGGATTGTTCGACATCGCGCTGCATACGCGCCGGATCGCCCTGCGCCGCCTGGATCAGCTTTTTCGTCAGGCCATCTTCGTCTTCCAGCATGACACGCAGAAGATGTTCCGGCTCCAGCGACTGGTGATGCGACCGCATCGCCAGCGTCTGGGCCTTTTGCAAAAGGGAACGTGATTTTTCCGTAAACCGTTCAAAATCCATTATCAACTCTCCGGGAAATCATGCGACAAGCTGTCACTATCAGATGAAAATATTATCAATGATTTAAGTCTGGACAAGCTGAAGTGAAATGTTTTTTATTAAGGCTATGCCAGAGAAAAAGCCGTTTACTGCCCTGACCCGTGCCGTGCGTGCGGGAATAGAAACCGATACCCAATTCGGAGCGGTCTCGCCGCCGATCCACATGTCCACAAATTATACATTTGAGGGCTTGGGAAAGAAACGTCCTTTCGATTACAGCCGCAGCGGCAATCCGACCCGCGCCGTTGTCGAACAAGCCATCGCCGAGCTGGAAGGCGGCGCTGGCGCAGTAGTGACATGTACCGGGATGGCCGCCCTGACAACAGTTTTTCATTTACTGAAGCCCGGAGACACATTGATCGCGCCACACGATTGTTATGGCGGCACCCATCGCCTCTTGCAATCTTATGACCAGAAAGCTTCTCTAAAAGTTCTGTTCGTCGATCAGACAGACAAGGCAGCCCTGAAAAAGGCGTTCGACGCCAAACCAGCCATGATCCTGATCGAAACGCCCAGTAACCCGCTCCTGCGCATTACGGATATTGCCTATGCCGCTAGGCTGGCGAAGGAATGCGGTGCGATCAGTGTCGCGGACAACACCTTCATGTCGCCCGTTTTCCAGCGTCCCTTCGATCTTGGCATGGATATCGTTCTACATTCGACCACGAAATACCTGAATGGCCATAGCGATATCGTCGGCGGCGCGCTGATCGGCCGGACAAAGGAAATGGCGGATACGCTTTACTGGTGGGCCAACAATCTGGGCACCACCGGTTCCGCTTTCGACAGCTTTCTGACGCTTCGCGGCCTGCGCACACTGGATCTACGCGTACGCAAACAGGCCGAAAATGCGGCGGCTGTTGCTGATTTTCTGTATACGCATCCAGCCGTTGAAAAAGTGCATTACCCTGGCCTGACTACTCATCCCGGCCATGATCTGGCCAAACGCCAGCAGTCCGGCTTCGGCTCGATGCTGAGTATTGAGATTAGAGGCGGCCTTCAGGCTGTTGAAAAGTTTGTGGATCACTTGTCTCTTTTCAGTCTTGCGGAATCGCTTGGCGGCTTTGAAAGCCTGATTGCCCATCCACCATCCATGACACATGCGGCTATGGATCCTGAAGCACGGCTCACCGCCGGAATCAGTGAAAACTTTTTGCGCTTGTCCATCGGCCTTGAAGATGCCCAGGATTTGATTAGCGACCTTAGTAGCTCTTTAGAAAACTTAAAATAATCAACATATTGAACCTGAAGGTTAAACTTTCACCTTAACAGCCAACGCTCACACGTACACCGCTAATATGGGCAAAAATCTTTTTGTAGCATCACATCAATAAAGCCAATAAAAAAGGCAGCTTACGCTGCCTTTTTAAATCTTGGTCACAAAATCACGCTTCGGTTAATTCAACCTGGCGAACATTCTGGACTTCGCCCGTTATGCTGGGAGGAAGCCCTAGATCAGGACGTTGCTGCTGTATCGGACGAACCTGCCGTACATCAAAACGGCGATCATCAGAGGGAGCATCGCCTTCCTGTCCATCATCGTCATTGTATTGCGGTTGATAAAATTCACGGCTGGTCATCTGCTCGGCCCAGCTGCTGATAATCCGTTGATAATGTTCAGCATGTTGAAGATAGCTTTCCGCAAGGATGCGGTCGCCGCCCGATGCGGCATCCTTCGCCAGAGCTGCGTATTTCTCCAGGATCTGATGGGCCGTACCGCGGATGCGGACATCCGGTCCGTTGCTGTCAAACACCTGATTACGGTTGGCGCCGTTACCGCCGTTGCGCCTGCCATTACTGTTATTATGGCCGCGATTCCTTAGACGCCTTCCGGGTTGCCCGTGTCTCATAAACTTCCACCTTTGCGAATCAAACAGTTAACGCACGTACGATTCTATCCGAATTGTGTACGCTTGGCCATACCCTAGCCATTGCGAAAGCGAGATTTTTTCAAATCCGCTTCCTGCACAGCATCGAAACCCATGCCGTTCGTGAATGATTGAAATCTACCCGCAACCGCTTCCCGCCTTCAAGCCAGCACCACGAAAAATTTTTCAGTTATCCCCACGGGCTATTTCCACAACCCGCGGAATTCCTGCAAGATCAGCATGTATGCGTTTTGCCGCAAGGCCATGTTTTGCCGCGAGTCGCACGATCTCTTCGGCCTGTCCCATGCCTGTTTCAAATAGAGCGATTCCATCGTTTTCAATATGTTTATGCAAATTTAAAAAAATCGTTTGATACGATTCGAGACCATCGATTCCTCCCTCCAGCGCCAGAATCGGATCGTAATCACGCACGTCTCTATCCAGATTCGAGATATCTGCACGCGGGATATAGGGAGGATTCGAGATGATGAGATCAAATTTCTGTCCCTCTTTGAACGGCATCAACCAGTTCCCTTCTTTCAAAACAAGCCGCTCCGCGACGTTATTTTCCTGTGCATTCCGGGCGGCTACCGCCAATGCCTCGGGGGAAATATCAATCGCAACTCCCAGCGTCTGCGGCCATTCATGAAGAAGCGTGACAATCAGGCAACCGGATCCCGTGCCCAGGTCCAGAATCCGGGATGGCGGCCGGCCTTTGAAGGCCCGCAAGGCTGCTGCGATCAAGGTTTCCGAATCGGCTCGCGGATCCAGGACATCCGGCGTCACAATGAACTCCAGCCCCCAGAATCCGCGCCGCCCAAAAATACGGCTGACAGGCTCTCCTCTCAGTCGACGGAAAACCATAGAATCGAGAATCTGCTTCTTTTCCGTTCCGATTGTAATATCCGGACGCGTAATAAAGTCCGCGTCCTCCCAGCCTGTGACCGCCTTGATCAGGAGCCGCGCGTCCAGTTCAGCCGATTCCATCCCGGCTTCTGTCAGGCGCCGGACAACTTCGTGATAAAGGGTCTTCAGATCCATGATCGGCCCGCAAAAAAGGGATGCACCGTAATCAGCTGTCCAGCTCGGCTAGCTTCTCCGCGTTGTCCTGCGCGATCAATTCATCGATAATTTCATTCAGGGCTTCGCCGGAAAGCACCTGATCCAGCTTGTAAAGCGTCAGATTGATGCGATGGTCCGACACGCGCCCCTGCGGGAAATTATACGTCCTGATGCGCTCGGAACGGTCGCCGCTTCCCACCTGCAGCTTCCGGCTGCTGGCAATCGTTTCCTGCTGCCTGCGCCACTGCTCCTCGTATAATTTACTGCGCAGGATCTTCATTGCCTTGGCGCGGTTCTTGTGCTGCGACTTCTCCTCCTGCATCGCCACCACCACGCCGGTCGGGATGTGCGTGATGCGCACGGCGCTTTCCGTTTTGTTGACGTGCTGCCCGCCCGCCCCCTGCGCCCGGTAAACGTCGACGCGCAGATCCTTTTCATCGATCTCGATGTCGACATCCTCCGCCTCCGGCAGGACCGCCACCGTGGCCGCTGAAGTATGGATCCGCCCGCCCGATTCCGTTTTCGGCACACGCTGCA